>NZ_SLUT01000004.1:0-439932 GCF_004341255.1 Curtobacterium sp. PhB142
GACGCGGTACCACCCACACGAACCATCCCCGGATCTCGAACCGACTAATCAGTCCAAGAACCGGGGACCAGTCCACTGGCACCGGGCCTCCCGTCCGTCCGTGGTCGCGACCAGGGCCGCGCATCGTGATCAGAAATGGTCGGGTCCGCATCACGAACCCGACCATTTCTGCTCACGAAGTCACGCGGGGCGGGCCCGCCGCAAGCAGCACCACGAAGACCAGAGCGACCGCCACGACCCCGATGACGACCGCGACCGCGGGGCGACGCACCACGAAGAACAGCAGACGGTCCCAGAAGCCCGAGCGCGCGTCGGGTGAGCGGCGCCACGGGCCCTCGAGCATGCCTCGTCGGGCGACCGCGACCTCGAACGGCACCGTGGCGTACGGCACGACGGCACTCGCCCAGCCGAGCACGAGTGCCCCGACGGTCCAGCGCTGGTTGACCGCGACGACGGTCGTCACGACGAGGTAGGCCAGGAACACGAAGCCGTGCACCCCGCCGCCGATCCGGACGCCCCAGTCGCCGGCGTCCAGGCCGTACTTGAGCACCATCCCGGCGATGAGCATGGTCCAGGTCACGAGTTCGGCGACCGCGGCGGCACGGAACAGGGAGCGGGGAGTCATGCCCACATCGTCGCGGACGTGTCCCGGGAAACCCCCGACACTCCGGTGGTCGTATCGATTCGACGCCCGGGGAGGCTAGCGTTGGAGCCATGTCAGTGCCGACCGAGAACCGTCCCCTGAACATCGTCGTCTGGAACGAGAACGTGCACGAGACCCGCGGTGACGCGACGGTCATCGGGCACTACCCCGACGGCATGCACACCGTGATCGCGGCAGCGCTCCGCGAGCACCACCCCGACGCCACCGTGAGCACCGCGACGCTGCAGGAGCCCGAGCACGGCATCACCGCCGAGCGCCTGGCCACGACCGACGTCCTGTTCTGGTGGGGCCACGCCGCCCACGACGAGGTCAGCGACGCCGTGGTCGACCTGGTCGTCGACGCCGTGCACGCCGGCATGGGCTTGGTGGTGCTGCACTCCGGGCACTACTCGAAGCCGTTCAAGCGCCTGATGGGCACCACCTGCTCGCTGAAGTGGCGCAACGACGGCGAGCGCGAACTCGTCTGGACGATCGCGCCGGAGCACCCGATCGCCGACGGGGTGCCGCACCCGATCGTGATCGACCGGCAGGAGATGTACGGCGAGTTCTTCGACATCCCGCGCCCCGACGAAGAGGTCTTCCTGTCGACCTTCGCCGGCGGCGAGGTCTTCCGGTCCGGGGTCGCCTACCGCCGCGGTCTGGGGAAGGTCTTCTACTTCTCCCCCGGCGACCAGGAGTACCCCGTCTACCACCACCCGGACATCCAGCGCGTGCTGTCGAACGCGGCGGCGTGGGCCGCTCCGGTGTCCGAGCGACGCGAGTTGACGGCCGACCAGCACCCGCGGGACTGGTTCCTGACGGAGGGTGCGGGTAGACAGGGCGCATGACCCAGCCGGACCCCGCCGCGCACCGGACCGCCGTGGTCGAGGCACTCGGTGTCCTCGGCAGTGGTCCGGAGGAGCGGTTCGACCGCATCACCCGCATGACCCAAGAGGCGTTCGGGGTCCCGCTGACGTTCCTGAACCTGGTGCACGGCAACGTCGTGACGGCGCAGTCGACGCAGGGCTGGCGGCAGGGCGGGAGCGCCCCGGCGGAGCAGGTCTTCTGCTCGACGACGGTGCTCACGAACGAGCCGATGGTGGTGCCGGACGCGCTGTTGGACCCCCGGTTCCGCGACCTGGCAGCGGTCACCGAGCAGGGCATCCGGTTCTACGCCGGAGCACCGTTGTCGATGCTCGACGGCACCCGTGTCGGCACGCTCTGCATCATGGACGCGACCCCGCGCGAGCTGTCGGCGGCCGACCTCGACCTGCTGCGTGACCTCGCACGGTGGGCGGAGCGCGAACTCGGCCACGCGATCGACCGCGATCGGGTGACCCGCGTGCTCGAGGGCCTGGTCCCCGGACCCGTCGAGGTCCCCGGACACGACCTCGACACCCTGGTGCTCCGGACCGAGGACGGCGGCGGGGACGTCGCTGACTGGCGACTCGCCAGCGACGGTGCGCTGCACGTCACCATGGGCAGCGTCGCGGCGGCCGGACGCGCGTCCGGCCTGCTGGCCTCCGCGGTCCGCGGCGCCGTCGTCGCACGCACCGAGACCGCCATGCAGGACGCGATCGGCGGCCTGGAGGCCCAGATCACCGCCGACCTGTCCGCTGCGGACGCCGTCGGCTCGCTCTTCCACCTGCGGCTCGACCCGACGTCGGGGCACGTCGTCTTCGGGGACGCCGGCCACGGCCTCGCCGTACTCGTCCGCGCCGACGGCACCAGCCGTGCGCTGCACTCGCTCGACCTGCCGCTCGGCCTGCAGCCGGAGTCCGTGCCGCGGTCCCCCGCGACGCTCGACCTGGCCGCGGGCGACCGGCTGGTGGTCTGCACCGAGGGCGTCCTGGCGCTCGAGGGGATCGGCCACCTCGACGACCTGGCCGCCCTGGTCGCTGCCGAGCCGACCGGGGCCGCGGTCGTCGAACGGGTCCGCGCCCTGGTGCCGGCCGGTGCAGCCCACGACGTGACGCTGGTCGTGCTCGGGCGGAGTTGAACACCGTCCGCTGACGACGTCGCTGCCGCAGTCGTGCGCCGCGGTCAGGAGCGGAAGCGGTCCTGCCGTGATCGCGGTGCACCGGTGAGCGCGACGACGAGCAGCGTGGCCAGCAGTCCGAAGCCCGCGAGCTCGATGCCGAGGCCGGCGAGCTGCCAGTAGGCACTGCCGACCACCTGCGGCTGCGTGATCGACTCGGGCCACCACGCGTCGATCAGCGGGAACGATGCAGGGAACGGGTCGAGGCCGAACACCACGAGCCCGCCGAGCAGCAGGACGACACCGAGCAGCGCCATCACCCCGCGGGAGCGCCCGAGCATGTGCACGACGAGCGCGGCTGCCATCCCGGCGAGGCCGACGACGGCGATCAGGAACGCGAGCACGACGATGGTCTGCGGCGCGAGGGCCACCCAGTCGAGCACCGCGATCGGCAGCAGCAGCCACCGACCGGTCCGCGCCCACCGCGCGGGGTTCCGCCATCCGTCCATGGCGGCCAACCGTAGGGCACCCGCCCGGACGCGGGCCGTGCGCAGCCTCGGAGCGGACTACGATCGGCAGGTGATGGCCCAGGACGGACGCACCCGGCAGCAGCGGGCGCTCGAGACCCGCGCGGCGATCATCGGGGCCGCGGCCGCCGAGTTCGACGAGCGCGGGTACCTCGGCGCGTCGATGGACGGCGTCGCCGAACGGATCGGGCTGACCAAGGGCGCGCTGTACTTCCACTTCGCGTCGAAGGCCGACCTCGCCGGTGCCGTGATCGCGCAGCAGCACGAGGTCTCGCGGCGCTACGGCGAGGCCGCGATCGCCCGGAGCCGGACGCCGCTCGAAGCCCTCATGTGGATGTCACAGGGACTGGCGACCCAGATGGTCACCGAGGTGGTCGTGAGCGCCGGCATCCGTCTGTCGACCGAGGTCGCGACGCACGACGTCCCCCGTCAGGACCCGTACACCGACTGGATGGCGCTCATCGCACAGACCGTGCGCCAGGCGATCGACGCCGGCGAGGTGGACCCGCGGTGGGACCCGGACATGGTCGGACGCGTCGTCATCCCCGCGTACACGGGCGTGCAGACGGTGTCGGACGTGCTCGCCGACCGCACCGACCTGTACGAACGCCTGCGGGAACTCTGGACGGTGCTGCTCGCCGCGCTCGTCACCGAACGCCTGCGGCCAGAGGTCCCGCGACTCGTCGCCATCATCGCGCCGGAATGACGCGGGTCCCCCCAGGGAAACACCCACGTCACCGTCCTCACGAGGATACCCAGCGGTCGGTTCCCGCACCCGCCCCCGTTCGCGGGCATGTGTCCACCGGCCCACTAGCCTGAGCCGGTGCCCACACCACCGGCAGAGGTCGACGTCGACGTCCCGCTCGTCCGGGCCCTGCTGCACGCCCAGCACCCCGACCTGGCGGACCTGACGCTCGTGGTCGTCGCGAACGGCTGGGACAACGTCATCGTGCGACTCGGCGACGAGCACGCCGTGCGGTTGCCGCGTCGGGAGCTCGCGGCACGCCTGGTCGAGCACGAGCAGCGGTGGCTGCCGGAGATCGCCGTCCGCGTCGCACCCGTCGTCCCGGTGCCGGCTCCGGTGCGCGTGGGCCGTCCGGCGCTCGGGTACCCCTGGTCGTGGAGCATCGTCCCGTGGCTCCCGGGAGCACCCGTCGGTGAGCGTGCTGCGGGTGTCCGGGTCGCCGAGGCCCTCGCGGAGTTCGTGCGACTGCTGCACGTGCCGGCTCCGGCGGATGCTCCGGCGAACCCGTTCCGTGCGGTGCCGCTGGCGACGCGCAGCGACGCCGTCCTGAAGCGACTCGCCACGCAGGACGTGCCCCGGGCCGTGGAGCTGGCAGCGGTCTGGCGGACCGCGGCGGCGCTGCCGACGCACACCGGGCCTCCCGTCTGGGTGCACGGCGACCTGCACCCGTTCAACCTGCTCGTGGACCGCACGCCGGACGGCGACGAACGCCTGTCGGCGGTCGTCGACTTCGGCGACGTGACCTCGGGGGACCCCGCCGTCGACCTCGCCACCGCCTGGCTGACGCTCGACCGGGAGGCCCGCCACGCGTTCCGGACGCTGGTCGCCGCCCCGGACGTCACCTGGGGACGCGCGCGCGGGTGGGCGATCGCGCTCGCCTCCGCGCTCGCGACGTCCGACGAACGCGCCTTCCGGAGCGTCGCGCGGCGCAGCATCGACGCGGTGCTGGACGGCTGAGACCCCGCGGGGCTATCGTGACCGCACCATCCGTGCACAGCCGATCGGAGGGGCCCTCATGACCCTCGAGTTCCGCGTCCAGCACGACGTCGCCACCGACGCCTCTCCCGCCCCCACCCGAACCGAGCGAACCGGCCTCCGCGGGTTCCTCGACCGCCTCGCCGAGCGCCGCGCCGCTGCACGCGTCCGACGGGTCGAAGCCCGGCTGCAGGAACTCGGCGAGCTCGAGCACCTGCTGTCCGACGCGCGTGGCGTCGTCGAACGCGGCTGGATCCAGCACGCCTGGTTCGCGTACCTCGACGAGCACGGCCGGATGCGGAAGGCCACGAGTGCCGCCGCGATGGACGTGCAGGGGCGACCGCTCGTCGCCGCGTGCCTGGTCGGCGCGGTCGTCTCGGCCGCTGGCGGGCCGCACGCCGTGCACTCGCCGCGGGTCCAGCACTCCCTCGACCTGGTCTGGCACGCGCTCGCCGTGGACGAGGGCGCGCCGGTGCTCTGGTGTCCTGCGCCCGACGTCCGGATGGGCCGCGTGCGTGACCTGACGAGCTGGAACGACGCCCCTGCGCGCACCTCGGCCGAGGTGGCCGGGCTGCTGCTCACCGCGGAGCGGGTGGCCGTGCAGGAATCGGCACGCCTGCAGGACGTCGTGGTGGCACGATCGAGGGCATGAGCAGCACCGACGCCGTCCCCGAGGTCCACCCCGCGACGACCACCGGCCTCGCGTCCAGCGGGAACTCGGCCCTGTCGGACGAGGGCGCGTCGTCGGACACCGACCCCCTGGCCTCGGCCGCTGCGGTGAAGCGGACGCTGCACCGGTACCTGCAGAAGCACCGCGCCGCGCTCCTCGGCAAGCTCGACGGCCTGGCCGAACGGCAGGCCCGCTGGCCGGTGACCCCGACCGGCACGAACGTGCTCGGGCTGGTGAAGCACGTCGCCGGTGTGCAGGCCGGGTACTTCGGCGAGGTGTTCGGTCGGCCGCTTCCGGACCCGCCCGCCTGGCTCGAGTCCGAGGACGGCGAGGACATGTACGCGACGCTCGACGAGACCCTGGACGACGTCGTGGCCTTCCACCACCGCAGTGCAGCGCACGCCGACGCGACCATCGAAGCGCTCGACCTCGACGCCCGCGGCACCGTCCCCTGGTGGCCGGAGGAGCTCCGCGAGGTCACGCTCCACCGCATCCTGGTGCACATGGCGTACGAGACAGCCCGGCACGCAGGGCACGCCGACATCGTGCGCGAGATGCTCGACGGACTGGCGGGTGACGGGGACGGCAACCTGGCCGACAAGAGCCCGGAAGAGTGGGTCCTCTGGCGCGAGCAGCTCGTCGACATCGCCGAGCGGTCCGGCCTGCGGGGTCTGGCCATGTAGCCGACGGCCCCTCACGATCGTTACCGTTCTCTCAGGCTCGACGGTCGAACTGGCCGCTGACCAGGGGTTCTCATCGTGCCGTCTGCACAGGAAACGATCGCTTCCGCTGCACGTCGACGTGCGACCGGTCCGTGCCCTGCGTAGCTTTGGCGGAGCTTGTGCCCCGACCCGTGGGCAGTTCGGCCGACCGGAAGGGGAGCGCCCACCTGTGTTCCAGTACGTCGTGGAGCGATGGAGCCAGATCTGGTTCTCGTCGTGGCAACACTTCTCACTGGTGGTCCAGTGCACGGTGCTCGCCACGGTCATCGCCGTGGTGCTCGCCACACTCGTCTACCGCAGTCCCCGCCTGACCTCCGTCGCGAACGGGGTGTCCGCAATCGGCCTCACCCTGCCGTCCTTCGCGGTCATCGGCCTGCTCATCGTCCCGCTCGGCTTCGGCGTGCTGCCGTCCGTCGTGACGGTCGTCTTCTTCGCCGCCCTGCCCATCCTGCGCAACGCGGTCGTCGGCCTCGCCGAGATCCCGCCGAGCGTGGTCGAGTCGGCCCGCGGCATCGGCATGAGCCGGTTCCGGACCCTTGTGCAGATCGAACTGCCGATGGCCTGGCCGATCATCCTCAGCGGTGTCCGGGTGTCCGCACAGATGGTGATGGGCATCGCCGCCATCGCCGCCTACGCACTCGGGCCCGGACTCGGCGGCTTCATCTTCTCCGGACTCTCGCGCCTCGGCGGCGCGAACGCCCTGTACTCCGTGGTCGTCGGGGTGGTCGGCGTCGTCCTGCTCGCCCTCGTCCTCGACCTGCTCCTCCTCGGCCTCGGCCGCCTGACCATCTCGAGAGGTATCCGTGTCCAGCACTGACTCCGCCACCACCACCGCGCCCGACGGGGACGTCACCGGCCGCAGCATCCTGCTCGACGAGGTCACCAAGCGGTACCCCGGGCAGTCGAAGCCGGCCGTCGACGGCATCACGCTCGAGATCCCCGCCGGCAAGATCGTCATGCTCGTCGGCCCGTCCGGCTGCGGCAAGACGACCACGCTCAAGATGATCAACCGGCTGATCGAGCCCACCGAGGGCCGCATCGTCGTCGGGGACGACGACGTGACCGGCATCGACGCCGACGAGCTCCGCCGCCGGATGGGCTACGTCATCCAGGCCGGCGGGCTCTTCCCGCACATGACCGTCGCCGCGAACATCGCGATCGTGCCGAAGATGCTCGGCTGGTCGAAGGAGAAGATCGCGGCGCGCGTCGACGAGCTGCTCGACCTCGTCTCGCTCGACCCCGACACCTACCGCGACCGCTACCCCCGCGAACTCTCCGGCGGCCAGCAGCAGCGCGTCGGTGTCGCCCGGGCGCTCGCCGCGGACCCGCCCGTCCTGCTGATGGACGAGCCGTTCGGCGCGGTGGACCCGATCACCCGGCAGCGTCTGCAGGACGAGCTCCTGCGCATCCAGGAAGAGCTGCACAAGACGATCGTCATCGTCAGCCACGACTTCGACGAGGCCGTGAAGCTCGGTGACTGGATCGTCATCTTCACCGAGGGTGCGCACATCGTGCAGTACGACACCCCGGAGCGGATCCTGGCCGAGCCGGCGAACGAGTTCGTCGAGAACTTCATCGGCTCGGGGGCCGGGCTGAAGCAGCTCACCCTGAACCGCGTCCGCGACGTCGAGGTCGTCTCCGCGGTGACCTGCTCCCCCGGCGAAGAGGCGAAGGCCGTCCTGCAGCGCATGCAGGAGGCCGGGGGTCACGGGCACGCCGTCGTGGTCGACCGTCGACAGCGGCCGATCGGCTGGCCGTCGCGCCGGCAGCTCGAGCGCCTGGACCGGATCCCGGACGGCGTCGACCCGGAACTGCCCATCGTGGGCGAGGCCTCGACGCTCAACGACGCCCTCGACACCATGCTCGTCTCGAGCGCCGGGGCCGCACTGGTCACCGGTCGTGGCGAGGCGTTCCGCGGTGTCATCACGGTCGAGGTCGTCATGGAGGCCATCACCCGGTCGCGTGCGGCGGCCGCCGACGACCGCGCGTACACGCCGGTCGGCACGAACACCAACCAGATCGAGACGCTGCCGTCCTCGCCGGCCGCGCCCGTGATCGCGCCCTCCGGGGAAGACCTGTGAGTGCTGTCGCCGCCGGACCCGCCACCGGCGCCAGCACGTCCTGGAAGGGCCTACTGTTCCAGCCGATCGCGATCCTGGTCGTGCTCGCCGGGTTCGCGATCTGGCTCGCCACGGCGGACCTGACCCCGACCGAGCGCACGACGCTCAACCCGTCGGACATCCTGGCGCTCACCGGGCAGCACCTGGTGCTCACGCTGCAGTCGACGGTACTGGTGCTCGTGATCGGCATCCCGCTCGGCATCGTGCTCACCCGCGGACCGCTGCGTCGGGCGAGTCCGTACGTGCTCGCCGTCGCGAACTTCGGGCAGGCGGCTCCCGCCGTCGGCCTGATCGTGCTGCTCGCCGCCTGGCTCGGCCTGAACAGCTGGTCTGCCGTGGTCGCGCTCGTGCTCTACGCGATCCTGCCGGTCCTCCGGAACACCATGATCGGCGTGCAGAGCGTCGACTCGCGACTCGTCGAGGCCGGCCGTGGCATGGGCATGAGCGCGTTCAGCGTCCTGATGCGCGTCGAGCTGCCCCTCGCGGTGCCGGTCATGCTGTCCGGCATCCGGACGGCCCTCGTGCTGCTCGTCGGCACCGCGAGCCTGGCCACCTTCGTCGGTGCAGGCGGCCTCGGTCTCCTCATCACCACGGGCGTGACGCTGTTCCTGCCGAAGGTGCTCGTCGCCGGTGCGCTGCTCGTGGCGCTCCTCGCCCTCTCCATCGACTGGCTCGGCCGTGTGGTCGAGACCGTCGCACGTCCGAAGGGACTCCGATGAACCGCCGTACCCGCCGCCTCCGCCGCGGGGCTGCCGTCGCACTCGCCGGTGCCACCGCGCTCGTCCTGGCCGGCTGCGGCCTGCAGCCCGCGACGTCCTTCGTCCCCGAGGCCGGTCCGGGCACCATCGAGCGCATCGACGACCTGCCGGACGGCGCCCACATCACCGTGACGTCGAAGAACTTCACCGAGCAGCTCGTGCTCGGCAAGATCGCCGTGCTCGCCGCGAAGGCCGCCGGGTTCGACGTCACCGACGAGACCAACGTGCCGGGCAGCGTCGCCGTCCGCGAGTTGATGACCTCGCACGGTGCGGACTTCACGTACGAGTACACCGGCACCGCCTGGCTGACCTTCATGGGCCACGCCGAGGGGATCCCGGACAAGACCGAGCAGTGGGAAGCGGTCAAGAAGGAGGACGCCGGCAACGGGCTCACGTGGCTCGACCCGGCGCCGATGAACAACACCTACGCGTTCGCGGTGCGGGACGAGGCGGTCAAGGAGCTCGGAGACATCAAGACCCTGTCCGACATCGCGAAGCTGCCGGTCGACCAGCGGACGTTCTGCGTCGAGTCGGAGTTCAACTCGCGTGCCGACGGGTTCAAGCCGATGCTCAAGAAGTACGGGTTGGAGCTCGGCGGTTCGGGGGAGAACGGGATCCCCAGCGACAACGTCAGCATCCTCGACACCGGCACGGTCTACACGGCCACCGACCGCGGCAAGTGCAACTTCGGCGAGGTCTTCACCACCGACGGCCGCATCAAGTCGCTCGGCCTGACCGTGCTCGAGGACGACAAGGGCTTCTTCCCGGCGTACAACGTCGCGCCGGTGCTCGACTCGGCCACGCTCAAGGAGTACCCGCAGCTCGCCGACGTCTACGACCAGATCTCGCCGAAGCTCACCGATGCGGTGCTGCAGGAGCTGAACCGTCAGGTCGACGTCGAGGGGCGCGAGCCGGCCGACGTCGCGTTCGACTGGATGGTGAAGGAGGGCTTCATCACGAAGCCGTGACGGCTCTCGACGCATCCACGTCACGGACGGGAGGCCCGGTGCCAGCTGGCACCCGGCCTCCCGTCCGTCCGTGGTTGCGTCTCAGGCCGCAGCGATGCGCGCAGCCGTGTCGCGGATCGACGCGACGACGCGGGCGCGGACCTCTTCCGGGTCGGAACCCTCGTGCCGCGCCGAACTCCGCAGGCCGGTCATGCACATGCCGAGCAGCATCTCGGCGGCCTGCGGGGTCGCGGCGTCCGGCCCCCACGCCGGGTCGCGTTCGAGGATCGTGCGCACCGCACCCGTCATCGCCTCGGCCACGGTCGTCATCCGGCTGACCTGGCGGCGCATGAGCTGCGGGAAGCGCACGATGACCTCCTTCCGGGCGAGCCGCTCGTGCTCGTCGCCGAACGACGAGCCGAACACCAGGAACGCCAGGTCGACCACGGCCTGCGCAGCCGGCTCCCCCGCGACGGTCTCGAGGTGCGCTGCCAGGGTCTCGGCGTCCAGGTCGAGCTCGGTGTGCCCGAGGACCGCGTCCTCCTTGCTCTCGAAGTAGTTGAAGAACGTGCGCGGTGACACCTCGGCGCGTGCGGCGATCTGTTCGATCGTGGTGTGGTCGATGTCCTGCTCGAGCGCGAGGGACCGAGCCGCCTCCGCGATGCGGTGGCGTGTCTCGATGCGCTTGCGGTCGCGCAGACCCATCTCGGTGGCGGGCGCGGTGTCGGGCATGGCCCGACTGTAACCGGAACGTCACATGATCTACAGCAAACGCAAACTTGCAGTCGTGCAGCGGACACTACGGTGGGGCCATGACCACTCCCGTGCTCGAGGCCCGTGACCTCGCCAGGACCTACGGCCGAGGCCCGACGCGGTTCGACGCGCTCAAGGGGGTGTCACTCCAGGTGCACCAGGGCGAGAGCCTGGCGATCGTCGGCAAGTCCGGTTCGGGCAAGTCGACGCTCATGCACCTGCTCGCACTGCTCGACAAGCCGTCGACCGGGCAGGTCCTGCTCGACGGGACCGATGCGGCGACCCTCGGCGCGCGGCAGGTGAACCGCACGCGCAACAGCACCTTCGGGTTCGTGTTCCAGCAGTTCTTCCTGACCCCCAAGACCTCGGTCCTCGACAACGTCGTGCTGCCGCTCAAGATCGCGGGCGTCTCCGGAGCCGAGCGGAAGCGACGCGGCATGGCGGCGCTCGACTCCCTCGGTCTGGCCGACAAGGCGAAGAACGACGCCAACGACCTGTCCGGCGGGCAGAAGCAGCGCGTGGTCATCGCACGCGCGCTGGTCGGTGAGCCGAGCGTCATCTTCGCCGACGAGCCGACCGGCAACCTCGACACGAACACCGGGCAGGTGGTCGAGGACATGCTCTTCGGCCTGCAGCGCGAACGCGGGATCACGCTCGTCGTGGTCACCCACGACGAAGAACTCGCCGCCCGCTGCGACCGCAGCGTGAACGTCCGCGACGGACTCATCGTCGGTGGATCGGACGGCACCCCCACCGCCGGTGCCGCGGTCGACCAGCAGGCCACGCACGGAAGGCACTCCGCATGAACTTCCTCGACCTGCTCCGCACCGCGGTCTCGAACACCTTCCGGTCGAAGCTGCGCACGACCCTGACCGTCATCGCGATCTTCATCGGCGCCTTCACGATCACGCTGACCTCGGCGATCGGTACGGGTGTCAGCAACTACATCGACACCCAGGTCTCGTCGATCGGTGACACCGGTTCCCTGACCATCACGAAGGCCGTCGACACCACGTCGACCGACAGCGGGCCGGCGGAGTACGACCCCGACGAGTCCGGCCAGAGCGTCGACCGCGGTCCGGCGTCGTTCTCGTACCTGTCGCAGTCCGACGTCGACGACATCCGCGCGATCGACGGCATCAAGAGCATCCGTCCGGCGGTCGCCCTGGCGCCGAAGTACGCCGAGCACGGCGACGACGGCAAGTACGTCGTCTCCCTGACCGCCAACGCGGGGGAACTCGACGCCGACCTGGCGAGCGGGAAGCAGCTCGACGACGACACCGACGCGAACCAGGTGATCCTGCCGACGAACTACCTGGAGAACCTCGGACTCGGCAGCGCGAAGGCCGCCGTCGGCAAGGAACTCACCTTCGCGGTGGACGACTACCAGGGCAAGGAGCACACCCTCACCGCGACGGTGGTCGGTGTGCAGAACGAGTCGCTGTTCGGGGGCGGAGCCGGTGCGAACGCCGCGCTCACCGACGCGATGCAGGCCGCGCAGGAGATCGGCAAGCCGGACTCGATCGCGACCTCGTACGCCAGCGCCACCGCGACGCTCGACTCCGGGGCCTCCGCGACCACGGTCAAGAAGGCGCTGTCGGACGACGGGTTCCTCGGGCAGACCATCCAGGACCAGCTCGGCCAGTTCCAGACCGTCATCAGCGGCATCGTCGGGGTCCTGAACGCCTTCGCCGTCATCGCCCTGGTGGCAGCGGGCTTCGGCATCATCAACACGCTGCTGATGAGCGTGCAGGAACGCACCCGCGAGATCGGCCTGATGAAGGCGATGGGCATGGGCGGCGGCAAGGTCTACACGCTGTTCTCGCTCGAGGCGGTCTTCATCGGGTTCCTCGGCAGCGCGATCGGAGCCGGTGTCGCGATCCTGCTCGGGACGGGCATCTCGAACGTGCTCGCCGGCACGGTGCTCAAGGACCTGCCGGGCCTGCAGATCATGCAGTTCGCGCCGAGTTCGGTGGCGACGATCATCCTCGTCGTGATGTTCATCGCGTTCCTCGCCGGCACGCTCCCCGCGCGCCGCGCCGCGCGGCAGAACCCGATCGAGGCGCTCCGGTACGAGTAGCGCCCGGCGTGCATAGTCTCTGACGGGTGGCGGCATTCGGGCGGGACCTCGGCGACGGGTACACGCTGACGCTGCGCGACCTGACGACGGTCGACCCGGTGCTGGAACTCGTGTGCGCGAACCTCGACCGGCTCCGGGCGGCCGAACCCTGGGCGTGGGATCCGCAGGACCGCGAGACCATCGGACTGCACACCGAACGGCTGCTCGGCCAGTTCGCGATGGACCGCGCGCTCCCCTGCGTCATCCGCTCCGACGACCGCATCGTCGGGGTCGCGTCGCTGACCTTCGACCCGTACCTGGGCCAGGCGTCACTCGGCTACTGGGTGGACGCCGGACACGAGGGCCGCGGTGTCGCGGGGCGGGCCGCCGGCGTGCTGGTCGAGGTCGCGCGGGCGCGCGGCACCGCACGGCTCGAGATCCGGACCGGCGTCGACAACGTCCGCAGCCGCGCGCTCGCCGAACGGCTCGGGTTCGCCCTCGAGGGCACTCTGCGGGGCGCGCTGCCGCTCGGGCCCGTCCGCGCCGACGTCGCCGTCTACGGCCTGCTGCTCTAGGCGAGACTCCCCGCCGCCCCCGTGCGCATGCGCGTGCGCGTGCGTCAGGAGCCCTGCGTCGCGCCCTGCCAGACCGCGAACACACCGCCGACGACCGCCAGCACGAGCAGCAGGATCCAGACGGCGAGCGCGATGAGGTTCAGGAAGACCCCCCAGCCCGCGCGACCACGGGCGAGCGGTTCCCGGCTGCGCGACGCGACGCCCAGGCACAGCCCGACGATCGGCGCGACGAACGTCCAACCGGCGAGCAGCGAGCAGATCCCGAGGACGAGGCTCGCGGTGCCGAGACCGGTGCGGGGGGACTCCGTGTACGTGACCATGCACCCGACGCTACGGAACCACTCGTGGCGTGTCGTCCCTCCAGGGCGTGATCCGGGTCCACCTGCCGACGGATGGTCACCGGACGCCGGTATCGTCGGAGCATGGCCTTGTTCGGACGACGCAACCACGACGTGCGCGATCGACCCATCAGCCAGGTCGAACTGAAGCGGGCCGTCGACGAGGGGTTCCTCATCGCGAAGGCCGCGGTCACGATCGCGGTCGGCAACCGGATCATCACGAACGCGCTGCGTGACCAGGGGTACTTCGACCACGCGCTGATCGCCGAGGCCGCGCGCGAGGAGCTCCACCGCATGGCCGAGGAGCAGCGGGGCGACGCCGCGCGCATGCGGGAGATCCGGTCGACGTCGAGCAAGTCGAAGGGCCGTTCACGGCACCAGCACGACTACCGCCGGGGTGACGACCTCAAGCTGCGCACGCGCGAGGCGACGTACGAGCAACTCGCGACGATGCTCGACAAGCGCCGCGACGACCAGCACTTCGTCGACGGCATCGTGCTCGCCGCCCGCGCCCGAGCCTGGGACGACATCGGCACCACGGTGGTCGGGCGCCTCGGCTGGGCCCAGCGTCCGGCCGACGACTACGAGATCGGGCGCGACGACCGTCTGCAGCAGATGCTCGACGAGGACTTCGCGACGTTGCTGGCCGAGCACCCCGTGGGCTCGACCCCGGTCGACGCCGACGAACCCGACGACGCCGACGGCGACGAGGACGGCTCCGACCCTGCGGACCCCGACGTCGCTCGCCCCTGACCGGGACCACGCGCAGACACGAGTCCCTAGGCTCGGACCATGGTTGATGCGGTGGTCGTCGGGGCCGGACCGAACGGACTCGCGGCGGCGGTGACGCTCGCCCGTGCGGGCCTGTCCGTCGAGGTGGTCGAACGGAACGACACGATCGGCGGTGGTGCGCGCACCGCCGAGCTCACCCTGCCGGGGTTCCTGCACGACGTCTGCTCGGCGGTGCACCCGATGGCCCTGCAGTCCGAGTTCTTCCGGCTGTTCCGGATGGAGGAGCGCATCGAGCTCCGTCTGCCCGAGGTGCAGTACGGGCACCCGCTCGACGGCGGTCGTGCGGGCATCGCGTACCAGGACCTCGAGCGGACGGCCGCCGAGCTCGGCGTGGACGGCCCGGCCTTCCGGAACCTGATGGGCCCGCTCGCCCGCGCTGCCGACCAGGTCGCCGACTTCGCCACCGACGCCCTCCTGCACGTGCCGCGGCACCCGCTCACGGTGCTGCGGTTCGGCCTGCGCGCACTCGAGCAGGGCAGCAGCGCCTGGAACGCCCGCTTCCGGCAGGACGCCGCCCCGGCGATGGTGTCCGGCGTCGCCGCGCACTCCATCCAGCACATGCCCTCGCTGTCGACGGCCGCCGCGGCGCTGTCGCTCGGCGCCTACGCACACGCCCGCGGTTGGCCCGTGCCGATCGGCGGCAGCCAGGCGATCATCGACGCGCTCGCCGACGACCTCGTCGCGCACGGCGGACGGATCGTCACCGGGCACGAGGTCCGGTCGCTCGGTGACCTCACCCCGGCGAAGGCGGTGCTCTTCGACACGAGTGTCCCCGGCATGCTGCGGATCGCCGGCTCGCAGATCCCCACGCCGAAGCGCGGTGCGCTCCGCCGGTTCCGGTTCGGCAACGCGGCCGCGAAGGTCGACTTCGCGCTGTCCGACCCGGTGCCGTGGACGAACGAGGCGCTGCGCCGGGCCGGCACGGTGCACATCGGCGGGACACGAGCCGAGATCGCCGCTGCGGAGGGCTCGGTCGCGCACGGCCAGCACGCCGAACGGCCGTACGTGCTCGGTTCCGAGCCGACCGTCGTCGACCCGACCCGGGCGCCGCGGGGCAAGCACGTCTTCTGGGCCTACGCGCACGTGCCGGCGGGGTCCGACGTCGACCAGACCGAGGCGATCACGCGCCAGGTCGAACGGTTCGCACCGGGGTTCCGCGACACGATCCTGCACACGTCGAGCCGGACGGCCGCGCACATGTCGGACCACAACCCGAACTACGT
Organism: Curtobacterium sp. PhB142; assembly: GCF_004341255.1. Taxonomy (NCBI): domain Bacteria; kingdom Bacillati; phylum Actinomycetota; class Actinomycetes; order Micrococcales; family Microbacteriaceae; genus Curtobacterium; species Curtobacterium sp. PhB142. Next base: position 15,826 of record NZ_SLUT01000004.1, read on the forward strand.
CGGCGGTGACATCGCCGCCGGTGCTGCGAGCTTCTGGCAGCTCGTGAAGCGCCCGGTGCTGTCCAGCGACCCGTGGCGGATGGGCGGCGGCATGTACCTGTGCTCCGAGTCGGCCGCGCCCGGCCCCGGTGTGCACGGCATGGCCGGTTGGCGTGCCGCGAAGAGCGCACTCCGGCACACCTTCGGGCTGCCCGACGACGTCGACCTCACCCCGGAAGGCTGATCACCATGGCGAAGAACGTCCGCATCCTCCACTGCGCTCCCGAGGACGTCTTCGACGTGCTCGGCGACGGCTGGCTCTACACGACCTGGGTGGTCGGCGCCTCGCGCATGCGGAAGCAGGAGGCCGGTTGGCCGCAGGTCGGCACGCACCTGCACCACTCCTTCGGTGCCTGGCCGCTCGTCATCGACGACGTCACGACCTCGTTGGTGTGGGATCCGCCGCACCGCATGGTGATCCAGCCGAAGGGGTGGCCGATCGGCGAGGCCCGCGTGGAGCTGACCGTGGAGCCGCACCGCAAGGGCTGCAAGGTGACGATCGTCGAGAACGCCGTCGCCGGTCCGGGCGCCTGGGTCCCCGACTTCCTCATGCAGCCGCTCATCTGGGTCCGGAACCACGAGACGCTGCGCCGACTCGGGTGGGTGGCCGTCGGGCGCGCGACGAACGCCTGAGACGTTCCCACAAAGGCGGACGGGAGGCGCGGTGCCAGCTGGCCCCGCGCCTCCCGTCCGCCCTGTGGGCGCGTCGACTACTCGGCGCGCGAGAACTCGCTGGCGCGCGCCACCTGGTCGTCCGTCAGGGCGACACCCGTGTACCGCTCGAACTGGCGCGCCGCCTGCAGCGCGATGACCTCGGCTCCGGTGATGACGTGCTTGCCGGCGTCCCGTCCCGCACGGACCAGCGGGGTCTCCGACGGGAACGCGACCACGTCGAAGACCGTGTGGGCCGCCTCGATCCGGTCCTGTGCGAAGGCGAGCGCGTCCTGCTGGTCGCCTCGCATGCCGAGCGGCGTGACGTTGACCACCAGGTCGGACTCCCCCGCCTCGCGCTCCTCGGCGATCCACTCGTACCCGTACTGCGACGCGAGCGCCGTACCGGTCTGCTCGTTGCGGGCGACGACCGTCAGGCGGTCGAAGCCGGCGCCGCGGAACGCCGCGGTCACGGCCTTCGCCATGCCGCCGGAGCCGCGGAGCAGCACCCGGGACGCGGTGTCGACGTCGTGCGACCCGAGCAGCGCGGCGATCGCCTCGTAGTCGGTGTTCGATGCGGTGAGCACGCCGTCGTCGTTCACGACCGTGTTCACCGACTGGATGGCGACGGCGGACTCCTCGACGTGGTCGACGAGCGGGATGATCGCCTCCTTGAAGGGCATCGACACCGAGCAGCCGCGGATGCCGAGCGCGCGGATGCCGGCCACGGCGCCGGGCAGGTCGGTCGTGGTGAACGCCTTGTACAGGAAGTTGAGCCCGAGCTCGTCGTACAGGAAGTTGTGGAACCGGGTGCCGATGTTGCTCGGCCGGGCCGCGAGCGACATGCAGACCTGCATGTCCTTGTTGAGGATGGGCATGGGGCCAGTCTCCCACCGTCGTGCCGATGGAGCGGTCCACGCGGACCGTTCGTCATGCTCGGGGTACCGTCGGACGCGATGACTGAGATCCCGGAGACCATGCGCGCCGTCCGCTTCGACGAGTGGGGTGACCGCTCCGTGCTGCACGTCGCCGAGGTCCCCGTCCCCGAGGCCACCGCCGGTCGGGTGCTCGTCCGGGTCCGCGCCGCGGGCATCAATCCGGGCGAGTCGGCGATCCGCCAGGGGCTGCTCGACGGCGGGTCCTCCGACGCGCTGCCGTCCGGTCAGGGCACCGACTTCGCCGGCATCGTCGTGGCCGTCGGCGAGGGCGTCGACGGCGTCGACGAGGGCGAAGAGGTCCTCGGGTGGTCGTGGGACCGCGCGAGCCAGGCCGAGTACGTCTCGGTGCCGGCCGAACAGGTCGTGCAGAAGCCCCGGCTGCTCGACTGGACCGTCGCTGGCGGGCTCGACATCGTCGCCACGACCGCTGCCGCAGCCGTCCGTGCCGTCGACCCCCGACCCGGCGAGACCGTCGTCGTGTCCGGTGCCGCCGGCGGTGTCGGCGGGTTCGTCACGCAGCTGCTGACGAACGAGGGCATCGACGTGATCGCGATCGCGTCCGAGGCGAACCACGAGTGGCTCCGGTCGAAGCGTGCACGGCCCGTCGCCTACGGCGATGGCCTGCAGGAGCGCATCACCGAGCTCGCCACCAACGGCATCGACGCCGTCATCGACACCCACGGTCCGGAGTACGTGCACCTGGGGATCGCCCTGGGCGTGCCGGTCGACCGCATCGAGACGATCATCGCGTTCGAGGCTGCCGCCGAGGTCGGTGCGAAGGCCTCCGGCAGTGCGGACACGGCCGACCCGGAGATCCTCGGCGCCCTCGCGATGCAGGTGGCGAACGGCGAGGTCGAGGTGCCGATCGCGGCGACGTTCCCGCTCGACCGGGTGCAGGACGCGTACGAGCAGCTGGAGCAGCGGCACACCCGCGGGAAGATCGTGCTGATCCCCTGACGGGCATCGGGCATCGGGCATCGGGCATCGGTGGTCGTGGGCGGGCCTTCGGGGTCGTTCGGGGGTTTTCCCCACCGTTCTCCGGGGTACTGCCCGGATGCCCTTGCTCGTCGCCGGTGCGTAGCGTCGGCCCCATGAGCACACTCTCCCGCCCCCGCAACGGCCGCATCCTCGCCGGTGTCTGCGCCGGCCTCGCCGATCGCTTCGGCCTGTCCCGCACCCTCGTCCGCATCGGCTGGGTGATCCTGAGCCTGTTCCCCGGGCCGCTGTGGATCGCCTACGTCGTCCTGTGGTTCGTGGTGCCGGCGGAGGGCAACACCCGCCGCTGAGCCCGGTCCGTCCGTGCCCGGGGGCCGAGTCTCGCGGTGAGCGACAGTTCTCGCGCTCGTGAGTCCGTGATCTGTCGCTCAGCCCGAGACTCGGCACGGCCAGCTGAGCCCGGTCCGTCCGGACGGGGCTGAGCCCGGTCCGTCCGGACGGGTTAGTGTGGCGGCGTGCCGGTCTCCGTCTTCGATCTGTTCAGCGTGGGTGTCGGTCCCTCGAGCTCGCACACCGTCGGGCCGATGCGGGCCGGCGCCGAGTTCGCGTCCCTGGTCGCCGGGCTGCCCGTCGCCTCCGTCGCCGTCGACCTGTACGGCTCACTGGCGTCGACGGGACAGGGCCACGGCACCCTCGGCGCCGTGGTCGCCGGCCTGATGGGGTCCCACCCCGAGACCGTCGACCCGGACGCGATGTCCGCGGCGCTCGACACCCTCGAACGCGACGGCCTGCTCCGGCTCGACGGTGGGGCGACCGTGCCGTTCCGGCTCGCCGACATCGTGCTGCACCCCCTGACCATGCTGCCCCGGCACCCGAACGCCATGCGGCTGCGAGCCCGTGACGGAGCCGGTGCCGACCTGGCCGACGAGACGTACTACTCGATCGGCGGCGGCTTCATCGCTCGCGACAGCGACGGCGACGGCGAGGACGGCGGTGCCGTGGACGACGGTGCCGTGGTCGCGGGGGCGGCGATCCCGGTCGACGACCGTGTCCCGTACCCGTTCTCGAGCGGCGCCGAGCTGCTGGCCGCCTGCGCTGCCTCCGGTCTGCCGATCAGCGGAGTGGCGCTCGCCAACGAGTCGGTCACCCGGACCGACGCCGACGTCCGCTCCGGGCTGCTCGACATCCACGCCGTTATGGACTCGTGCGTCGACCGCTCCGTCCGCCGTGACGGATGCCTGCCCGGCGGGCTCGACGTCCGGCGTCGTGCAGCCACCTGGCACGAGCAGCTCACCCGCGAGGACCCCGACCACGACCCGCTGTTCGCCATGGAGTGGGTGAACCTCGTCGCCATGGCGGTGAACGAGGAGAACGCCACCGGCGGCCGGGTCGTCACCGCACCCACCAACGGCGCCGCCGGCATCATCCCCGCGGTGCTGTACTACGCGCTCACCTACGTCCCCGTGATCACCGCTGCCGACCGGGACGACGCCGTCGTGCGGTTCCTGCTCACAGCCGGCGCCGTCGGGTCGATCTACAAGGAGCGCGCATCGATCTCCGGCGCCGAGGTCGGGTGCCAGGGCGAGGTCGGCTCGGCCGCGTCGATGGCTGCCGCCGGACTCGCCGAGGTACTCGGGGGCACCCCGGAACAGGTCGAGAACGCCGCGGAGATCGCGATGGAGCACAACCTCGGGCTCACTTGCGACCCGATCGGTGGCCTGGTGCAGATCCCGTGCATCGAGCGGAACGCGATCGCGGCGAACAAGGCGATCAACGCCGCACGGATGGCCCTGCGTGGCGACGGCGTGCACCACGTGTCGCTCGACCAGGTCGTCGAGACGATGCGGCAGACCGGGGCGGACATGTCGACGAAGTACAAGGAGACCGCGATGGGTGGGCTCGCGGTGAACGTCCCGCTCTGCTGAGCACTGCGGCTGCTCGGGCCGCCACCGCTCAGCCGTGCAGGAGCGTCAGCAGCCGGGCGGTCTCGGTGGAGATCGCCTCGCGCCCCGCCGACACGTACTTGCGGGGGTCGACCAGGTCGGGCCGCTCGTCGAGCACGGTGCGCAGGGCACGCGTGAACAGGCCGTTCAGGTGCGTCGAGATGTTGATCTTCGTCATGCCGGCCTGCACCGCGCCGCGCAGCTCGTCGTCGGACAGCCCCGACGAACCGTGCAGGACCAGCGGGACCGGCACCGCGGACCGCAGACGTTCCACCAGGTCGCGGTCGACCGAGGCTTCGCGGGTCTGCATCGCGTGCGAGGTCCCGACGGCGACGGCCAGGGCGTCCACCCCGGTGTCGGCCACGAACGCGGCGGCATCGGTGGGGTCGGTGCGGACACCCGGAGCGTGCACGCCGTCCTTGCCGCCCACCTCGCCGAGCTCGGCCTCGATGGCGACGCCGGCGGCGTGACACCGGACCGCGAGGTCAAGGGTGGCGGCGACGTTCGCCGCGAAGTCCAGGTGCGAGCCGTCGTACATGACGGAGTCGACGCCCAGGTCGATGCCGGCGGCGACGAGGTCCGGGTCCTCGATGTGGTCGAGGTGGACCAGGACGTCGACGTCGGCGGCCCGGGCGATCGCCTGGGTCGCGGTCGTGATCGGTGCGAGACCGCCGTGGTACCGGACGCAGTTCTCGCTGATCTGCAGGATGACGGGCAGTCCGGCCCGCTCGGCCCCGGTGACGATGGCCTCGGCGTGCTCGAGCAGCACGACGTTGAACGCGCCCACGCCGCGGTGTGCCGTGCGGGCGGTGTCGAGCAGGCCCGTCAGGGCGAGGTCGGTGATCATGCTGGGGTCCTCGTTCGGTCGGGGTGGGTCAGGAAGCGGTGGACGTCGGCGGGGTCGACCTCGCCGGCCACCGGGCGCAGGACGGCGGCGGCGCCGTGGGCGGCGGCGGACCGGAGCGCTCGGAGCAGGGTGTCGTCGGTGAACGGGGCACCGGTGCCCTGCTGGTGACCCGAGCGGACCAGGGCACCGACCAGACCGGCGGTCGCTGCGTCGCCCGCCCCGGTCGGGTTGCCCGAGACGCCGGGCACCGCTGGGACCTCGAGCACGTGGTCCGTGGTGTGGGCGGCGATGCCGTGCGCACCGCGGGAGACCACGACGACGCCCGCACCGCGTTCCAGCAGCCGGAGGGCGGCGGTGCGTTCGTCCGCGGCGCCCGTGGCCTCGAGCAGCTCTTCGCGGTTGGGCTTGCAGACGATGGCACCGGCGCTCGCCGCCGCCAGCAGTGCGGCACCGGAGCAGTCCACGACGCTCAGGACGCCGTGCTCGTGGGCCGTGGCGACCCAGCGCGCGACGACGTCGGGTGCGGCACCGCCGGGCAGCGAACCGGACACCACGAGGCCGGTGGCGTCGGCGCGGCCGAGCAGTCCGTCGACCGCTGCGGCGACGGCGTCCCACTCGGTGCCGGTGAGCACCGGGCCGGGCTCACCGAACATCGTCGGGTGGGCGACGTCGTCGACCACGGTGACGGTCGTGCGGGTCGTGCCGGACACCACGACGTCGGTGTGGCCGAGGCCGAGGTCGTCGAGCGCGTCCGACACCCAGCGGCCGGGCGTCTCCCCGAGGGGCAGGACGGCGTGCGTCGCGACACCCGTCGCCGCCAGGACCCGACCGACGTTCAGGCCCTTGCCACCCGGGTGCCGTGCGACGTCGAGGACCCGCTGGGTCTCGCCGATGCGCTGTTCGGCGACCCGGTACGTGACGTCGACGGCCGGGTTCGGGGTGACGACGACGATCACGAGACCACCGCCGTCCGCAGGGGGTTCCGCACCGCACCGGTGTCGGGGTCGAGCACGAGGAGATCGGCGGGTGCGCCGACCGTGAGCGGCGCCGGCCGACCGAGCAGCCGAGCCGCACGTGTGGCAGAGGCGGCGACGACCTCGGGCACCGCGACCCCGCTCGTCAGCAGCCCACGGACCGCGTCGGCGACGGTGATCGTGCTGCCCGCCAACGACGACCCGTCGGCGAGCATCGCGACACCGCCGCGGACCGAGACCGCGGACCCGGCGATGGTGTGGTCACCGTCGGGGCAGCCCGTCGCCGACATCGCATCGGACACGAGCACCAGGCGGCCAGGGGCGCTCCGCTGGACGAGCCCGATCGTGGTCGGGTCGAGGTGGTGTCCGTCGACGATGCACTCGAGCAGCACGCGGTCGTCGGTCAGGGCGACCCCGACCGGCCCCGGTGCGCGGTGGTGGAGCGGTGGCATGCCGTTGAACAGGTGCGTGACGAGCGTGGCACCGGCGTCGATCGCCCGGCGGGTCTGCTCGGCGGTGGCGTCGGTGTGCCCGATCGCCACGACGACCCCGGCGGCGACGAACCGCGCCACGGTGTCGAGGGCACCGGGGAGCTCAGGGGCGAGTGTCACGACCCGCAGCGCTCCGTCGGCGGCCGCCAGGTACGCGTCGACCTCGAGCGGGTCCGGGGCGTGGAGCAGGTCCACCCGGTGGGCTCCGCGGCGGGCCGGGGACAACCACGGCCCTTCGAGGTGCAGGCCAGCCAGCGTGCCGTCCGAGGTGAGCGGTCGCAGGCGCGTGAGGGCTGCGACGGTGTCGTCGGGACGCCCGGTCGCGATCGAGGCGACGAGGGTCGTGGTCCCCCGTGACCGGTGGTGCGCGGCCGCCGCTCGGGCGTCCGCGGCGGAACACGTCGCGAAGTCGTGGCTGAGTGCGCCGTGGGCGTGCGGGTCGACGAAGCCCGGCACGACGGTGCCCTCGACGGTGACCGCGGAGTCCGCGCGCGGCGGTGTGCCGGCACCGACCGCGAGCACGGTGGCGTCGTCGCCGAGGACGAGCCACCCGTCGTGCAGGTCGTGGGCGGCGGTCACGATGCGTGGCGCACGGACGAGCGTGGTCACAGCAGCACCCCGTTCTCGAGTACCCGCCGTGCGAGCAGGCCCGCGCCGATGGCTCCGGCGGCGTCGCCGTGGGCGGCCGGCAGGATCTCCGGTGCGCGGACCCCGACGAGCCGCTCGGCAACCGCCGTGCGGAGCGGCCCGAACAGCAGTGGGCCGGACTCGGCGAGTCCCCCGCCGACGATGACGGTGTGGCAGCCGGCGACCGCGGTCGTCCAGGCGAGGGCGTCCGCGAGCACGGCGACGCAGTCGTCCCAGACGGCGGTCGCCACGGGGTCGCCGTCGCGCACCCGGAGCATGGCTGCGTGCGCTGATGCCGACCCGGAGCGGCGTGCGACTCCCCCGGCCGATGCGATCTCCTCGACCCGGCGCCCAGCGTGCGGTCCGGACGGGATCAGCACCTGGCCGATCTCCCCCGCCCATCCGCCCCCGGACACGACCTGGCCGTCGACGACCAGCGCGCTGGCCAGGCCGGTGCCGACGGGTACGAACGCGACCGATCCGCGGGACAGCGCCGGGTCACCGGTGTGGGTCTCGGCGAGGGCGCCGGCACGGACGTCGTGGCCGAAGGCGATCGGGACGTCGACACCGCGTCGGACGAGCTCGGCCCGCACGAGGTCGCGGACCGGCACGTCCCGCCAGCCGAGGTTCACCGCGAGGACGACGGTGCCGAGGGCTTCGTCGACGACACCCGGGGTGACGAGCCCGACGGCGTCGAGCCGACCGTGGTCGAGTGCCCGCACTGCCAGGTCGGCGACGGCCACCGCCAGTCGGAGCCCCCACGGATCGTCGCGCGGCGTCGGGACCCGGGTCTCGTCCAGGACGAGTCCGTCGGCGTCGGTCAGCCGGGCCTTGGTGCCCGTGCCGCCGACGTCGACCCCGAGCACCGTGCCTGCGCCCGCCATCAGGTGAGGATGACCGACCGCGTCAGCGAGCGGGGGTTGTCCGGGTCCAGCCCACGACCCTCGGCCAGGGCGACGGCGAACCGGTGCACGACGACGAGGCCGGCGATCGGGTCGAGGTCGTGCTGCACGAAGCGCGCACCGGTGGCGGCGACCTCGTCGGCCAGCCCCTGCGGTGCGGCACCGAGCGACCAGACGAGCCGGCCGGGCTGCGCGATGGCGATCGGCCCGTGTCGGTAGTCCATCGCCGGGTAGGACTCTGCCCAGAACTGCGCGGCCTCCCGTGTCTTCAGTGCGGCCTCGAACGTCAGGCCGACGGCGGCACCGCGGCCCACGAAGGAGACCTGCTCGGCGTCGAGCAGGTCGTCGATCGGCAGGGTCAGCGCGATCTCGGCCTGGGCGGCGAGGGCCTCGACGTCGTCGCCGATCGACGCGCGCAGCAGGGCGAGCGCCGTGGTGGCGAACCGCGTCTGCACGACGGAGCGCTCGTCGGCGAAGGGCAGTGCGACCACGTCGTCGGCGACGGCCGCGGCGGGACTGTCCGCGACGGCCGTGATCAGGACGGTGCGCTGCGACGGCAGGGCCTGCAGCAGGTCGACGATCTCGGTCGTCGTGCCCGAGCGGCTGATGGTGAGCACACGGTCGTACTCGCGCGATGCGGGGTACTCGGAGCCGGCGAAGGCGTCGGTGACCCCGAGGCCGGCCTGCTCACGGGCGACGGCGTAGCTCATCGCGATGAACCAGCTCGTGCCGCAGCCGATCACGGCGACGCGTTCACCGGGCTGGGGGAGCGCGTCCGAGAAGGTCGGCAGGAGTGCTGCGGCGGCGCGCCAGGTCTCCGGCTGGGAGGCCAGTTCGGCGCTCACGAAGGTGTCGGTCATGGGAGCCTTCCGGTCCGGTTCGATCCGGGTGATCGATGATCAGGAAGCGTAGCGAGCGATCGTGCGCGATGGAAGACCAAAGCGTCAATTCCGATCACCGAGCAGTCGCGATGGCACCGTAGGATGGCCGTCATGACCCCCCAACAGCGGCTGAACGCCCTGCTCGAACTGGTGAGCGAACGCGGCAACGTGTCGATCGCCGAGATCGGCGAGCTGCTGGGGATCTCGGCCGCCACGGCCCGACGCGACCTCACGACGCTCGCCGACCAGCGGCTCGTCACGCGCACGCACGGCGGAGCCGCGGCGCTCGGGGCCGGTTACGAACTGCCCCTGCAGTACAAGATCGCGCGCCAGGCCGAGGCGAAGACCGCCATCGCCCGTGCCGCAGCACGACTGGTGCAGCCGGGCGAGACCGTCGGGCTGAACGGTGGGACCACCACGACCGAGGTCGCGCGGGAACTCGGCAAGAGCGAGCGGTTCATCCGTGCCGACGGCGAGTTCGGGATCACGATCGTGACGAACGCGCTCAACGTCGGGTACGAGCTGTCCGTCCGCGCCAACGTCAAGATCGTGGTCACCGGCGGGGTGGCGCGGCGGCAGTCGTACGAGCTCGTCGGCCCGCTCGTCCGCGACACCCTCGACGAGTTCGCGCTCGACCTCGTGGTCCTCGGGGTGGACGGGCTCACCGGGCAGTACGGCGCCACGACCATGCACGAGGGCGAGGCCGAGGTCAGCCGGCACTTCGCGTCGGTCGGCCGACGCGTCATCGTGGTCGCCGACTCGACCAAGATCGAGCGGTCGACGTTCGCCAGGATCTGCCCGCTGGACCGCATCGACGTCCTGGTCACCGACCAGCCCGTCCCGCCGGCCTTCGCAGCTGACCTCGCCAGCGCCGGCGTGGAGCTCGTCGTCGCCGACTGACCCGACGGACGAGCGCTCGGATCCCGGGCGCGACGTTTCGATCGTGTAAAACCCTCCCGCTGTGGACCCATGAGCGATCCGTGAGCGCCTATTGTGCATTCATGATCGATTCGGCATCATGGGCGTCACAATCACGCAAGGGAGCGAGATGAGCATGGGCGTTGACAACGGGATCCTCCGCGTCGCGGTGATCGGGATGGGCCAGCGGTCCGCCATCGCACGGCACGTCGCCGAGGCGGTCGCCGCGGACCCGGCACTGCGGGCGCAGGTCGTCGCCGTGGCGGACGTCACCGCAGCGGGCCGCGAGCGCGGGCGGGCCGAGTACCCCGATGCGCTGGTGGTCGAGCACCACCGGGACCTCACCGGGCAGGTCGACGCCGCGATCGTGACCACGCCGGACTGGACGCACGCCGAGATCGCGATCGACCTGCTCCGCGCGGGCATCGCCGTCTACCTCGAGAAGCCCCTCGCCATCACGGTCGAGGACGCCGACGCGGTCCTCAACACCGCCGCCGAGACGGGCACCCCGCTCTACGTCGGCCACAACTTCCGCCACGCGGCCGTCGTCCGCCTGATGCGCGAGATCGTCGACCGCGGCGAGATCGGCGAGGTCAAGGCCGTCTGGTGCCGCCACTTCGTCGGCAACGGCGGGGACTACTACTTCAAGGACTGGCACGCCGACCGCGCGAACGTCAACTCCCTGCTCCTGCAGAAGGCCAGCCACGACCTGGACGTCATCCACGCACTCGGCGGCGGGGACACCAGCCGCGTCGTGGGCATGGGGTCGCTGTCGGTCTACGGCGACGTCACCGACCGACGGGACCGCAGCGGCGAGCTGATGGGGGACTGGTTCTCCCACGACAACTGGCCGCCGCTCGCCCAGACGGGGCTGAACCCGGTCGTCGACGTCGAGGACGTCTCGATGGTGATGATGACGCTCGACAACGGCGTGCAGGCCAGCTACGAGCAGTGCCACTTCACCCCGGACTACTGGCGGAACTACACGGTCATCGGCACCGAGGGTCGCCTCGAGAACATCGGCGACACCGGCGGTGGCGTCGTGAAGGTCTGGACGCACCGTCGTGGCTGGGACACCGCGGGGGACCGCGAGTACCCGATCGACGGCGTCGAGGACGGCCACGCCGACGCCGACCTGATCACCATGACCGAGTTCCTGCGGTCCGTCGCCCTCGGCGAACCGACGGAGCTGTCCCCGATCGCGGCGCGCGCCGCGGTCGCCGCCGGTGCACTGGCGACCCGTTCGCTGCGCACCGGTTCCGTCCCCATCGACGTCCCGCCGCTGCCGGCCGAGACGATCGCGCACTTCAGCCGGCCCGCCACACCCTCCACCCGACCCGCTCCGCACCCCACCCACCCCGCCCAGACCGTCGGTTCCTGACGGCCGTGCGAAAGGACCTCCCGATGACCGCACACATCCCCGCCCGAGGAACCGGCGTCCGCCGGATCCTCGTCGGCGCCGTCGCCGCCCTCGGCGCGGCCGCACTCCTCGCCGGGTGCTCCACGTCCTCCGGGGCGTCGAGCTCCGGCGGCGACTACACCGCCGCCGCGAAGGACACCAAGGCGAACCTGACGTACGCCGTCTGGGACGAGAACCAGGTCAAGGCGATCAAGGCCAACCTCAAGGGCTTCAACGAGGAGTACCCGGACATCAAGGTCAGCGTCGACGTCACGCCGTTCGCCAACTACTGGACGAAGCTGCAGACCCAGGGCTCGAGCAACACGCTGCCCGACCTGTTCTGGATGAACGGCCCCAACTTCCAGCTGTACGCGGCCAACGGCAAGCTCGCGCCGATCACCGGCGAGGTCAAGGCCGGCGACATCGACCCCGCGAAGTACTCGAGCGCGCTGAACGACCTGTACACGTACGACGACACCCAGTACGGCGTGCCGAAGGACTTCGACACCATCGGCGTCTGGGTCAACAAGGCCCTGTTCGAGAAGGCCGGCATGGACCTGCCGTCGAAGGACTGGACCTGGGACGACTTCCAGAAGACCGGCGCCGAGCTCAGCGAGAAGCTCAAGGCCGACGGCGCGTACGGCGCGGCCGGCGGCATGGACGGCCAGACGACCTACTACGACACGATCTTCCAGGCCGGGGGATCGGTCGTGAACGCGGACGGCACGAAGTCCGAGTACGCCTCGAAGGCATCGGAAGCGGGTCTGCAGTTCTGGACGGACCTGATCGACTCGGGCGCTTCGCCGTCGATGAAGCAGCTCACCGACACCACCGCCGACCAGTGGTTCACGTCGGGCAAGCTCGCGATGTACCAGGGCGGCAGCTGGTTCCGCTCGGCCCTGACCGGCACCGCGATGGAGAAGGACATCGTCGTGTACCCCCTGCCGAAGGGCAAGGAGCAGGCGACCGTCATCCACGGTGTCTCGAACGTCGTGTCCGAGGCGAGCAAGAACAAGGCCGCGGCGCAGGCGCTCCAGGTCTACCTCGCCGGCAAGACCGCCCAGCAGCAGCAGGGCGACATGGGCGCCGTCATCCCGGCCTACGAGGGCACGCAGTCCGCCTTCACGAAGACGATGCCGGACGCCGACCTGCAGGTGTTCCTCGACGCCGTCGACTACGCCAAGCCCCTGCCGGTGTCGAAGAACACCGCCGCGTGGAACACCCTCGAGACCAACCTCCTGCCGAACGCCTTCGACGGTTCGACCCCGGTCGACGACGTCGCGAAGCAGCTCGCGCAGAAGATGGACGCCGCCCTCGCCAAGGAACAGTGAGTCCCGAGCCGATGACGATCAACACCGAGCGGCCGCAGGCCGCCTCCACTCCCGCCCGGACGACGCGTTCGTCCGGGCGGGGCGCCCCCGGCCCGACGGCCGGCGGCAAGCGCGCACCCCGACGGACCGACGGCTGGTGGCCGTGGCTCTTCGTCCTGCCGCTGCTCATCGGCGTCGGCACGTTCTACATCTGGCCGATCATCCAGACGTTCTGGTACTCCTTCACCAGCTGGGGCGTGTTCGGCGGTGCGACGTTCAGCGGCGTCGCGAACTACGTGCGGCTCGCCGGTGACCCGCAGCTGTACCAGTCGCTGCTCAACACGATCGTCTACACGGTCATCGTGCTGGCCGGCATCCCGATCGCGGTGTGGCTCGCCAGCCTGCTGAACACCCCGGGCCTGCGGTTCGCGCAGTTCTACCGGGTGCTCTTCTTCCTGCCCTACGTCGCCATGCCGGCCGCGATCGCCCTCGTCTGGCGCATCATGTTCAACGGCGACTACGGCATCGTGAACTGGTTCATCGGACTGTTCGGCATCGACGGCCCGTACTGGATCTCGACGCCCGGGTTCGCGCTCGTCGCAGTGAGCTTCGTCGGCCTGTGGTCGTCCCTCGGGTTCTCGATGATCATCCTCGGCGCGGGCCTCAAGGACATCCCACCGGAGCTGTACGAGGCCGCCGAGCTCGACGGCGCGAGCCGCTGGCGGCAGTTCCGCTCCGTCACGGTCCCGCTGCTCAGCCCGAGCATCTTCTTCGTGGTCATCGTCACGACGATCTCGAGCTTCCAGCTGTTCGACCTGCTCTACGCCATCCTCGGCAGCACCAACCCGGTGATCCCGAAGACGATGTCGCTCGTCTTCTACTTCTACAGCGCCGGGTTCATCGACAACGACAAGGGCTTCGCGGCCGCGATCGCCATGGTGATCTTCCTGCTCATCGGCATCGTCACGCTCGTGCAGTTCCGTGTCCAACGGAAGTGGGTGCAGGCATGACCGCAACCGTCACACCGCCACGGGCAGCACGTCGGCCCGGTCGTCGCGGCGGCAGTCACTGGTGGATCCACGTCGTCCTCGGCGTCGGCGGCTTCGCGATGGCGTTCCCGTTCGTCTGGCAGATCATCATGTCGCTGTCCACGAACGCCCAGGTGCAGTCCGTCACCCCGACGTTCTGGCCGGGGGAGCTGCAGTGGCAGAACTACGCGCAGGTGTTCGAGCGTCTGCCGTTCCTCAGCCAGCTCGGCACGTCCGTGTACGTCACGATCATCCGCACCCTCGCGCAGATCGTGCTCTGCACGCTCGCCGGCTACGCCTTCGCCCGCATGCGGTTCCGCGGCCGGGCGATCCTGCTCGCGATCGTGCTGTCGATCCTGCTCGTGCCGTCGCAGGTCTACCTGATCTCGCAGTACCAGATCGTGCAGGGGCTCGGATGGCTCGACACCCTGATGGGGATCGTCGCGCCGGGCCTGTTCAGCGCGTTCGGCACCTTCCTGATGCGGACGGCGTTCCTGAACATGCCGCCCGAGCTCGAAGAGGCTGCGCGCATGGACGGCGCGAACCCGTTCCAGACGTTCTGGCGGATCATGCTGCCGCTCGCCCGTCCCTCGATCAGCGTGCTCGCGATCACGACGGTGCTGTGGTCGTGGAACGAGCTGCTCTGGCCGCTCGTCGTCTCGACTCGTGCCGAGGACATGCCCCTCGCCGCAGGACTCGCGACGCTGTCGAGCGACCGGACGATCGACTACCCGGTGCTCATGGCCGCGAGCCTGATGGCCATGGCCCCGGTGCTCATCATGTTCATCGTCCTGCAGCGGCGGGTGATGGACGGGCTCGCCTCGTCCGGTCTGAAGTGACCGCCGACACCCCCGGCCAGGAGGCCCGTCCCGCGTCCGTCGCGGTCCTCGCCGCCGCCGTGGGGTCGCCGGACGACTCCGCCACGGTGGCGGCCGCACTGGCCGCCACCGTGGCCGACGCGGAGCCCGCCCAGCGGGACGCCCTGCTGGTCGCCGCGCTCCGCGCGGCCGTGCCCGGCAACGCCGCGGCGCTCGAGGCGCGGGGGCTCCCGCGCAGCCTCGCCGAGGCGTCCGTGGCGGACGTCGACCGCAAACTCGACCGGTACGGTCTGCGTGGCACGGGGGTGGACTGGCTCGTCGCGGTGGCGACCGGTCGCGTGGTGGCCGTGGGGCGCCTCCAGTACGAACTCGGCGACCACCTGCCCGACGGCCAGCCGGCCTGGGGCGTCCACGTCCCGGAGACCGGGCCGCTCGATCCGGACACCTGCGACCGGTCCTTCGCCCGCGCGCCGGAGGTCCTGCGCGCCCTCGCACCGGCGCTCGCCGCCGACCGGTGGCAGTGCCGCTCGTGGATCCTCGATCCCGGTCTGGCCGCGGTGCTCGGTCCCGACGCGAACCTGGTGCGCTTCGCGCGACGGTTCCGGCTCGCGCCGCCCGGCCCGCACGACGCCGCCGAAGGGGACGAGAGCGTGGCGAAGTTCGTGTTCGGTGTGCCGCTGGCCACGGCTCGCGCCTCGAACGCGTCCGGTCGCCTGCCCCGTGCGGTGCTCGACCGGTGGGCGGCGGGCGCGCACTGGACCGTACGGACCGGCACCGCACCCGTCGTCTGATCGCGCGCAGCAGTCAGCGCGTACCGTGCAGCGCATGACGAAGCCCGACCACGACCACCTCGACGACGGCGTGGACATGACGTTCGAGGAACGACGCCAGGACACCTTCCGGCGCATGTCCGGGTCCGACGCGCACGACGCCGACCCCCGGGTCGAGGTGTCCCGCGCCGAGGACGGCGACGTCCGCATCGACGTGGCCGACACCGCAGCCGTGCGCCCCGGCGGTCCGAAGCGCGCCTGAACCGTCACCCCGTCAGCCGGTGACGGTGGGGCACGGCATGATCGTTCCGTGCACCTCGTCCTCCGCCGCGTCGACGGCGGCGTCCTCGCGACGCCCCTGACCGACTCGGGGACCGCTGACGGTGAGCCGATGCGCGTGGACGAGTCGGGCCTCCCGGCCTTCGTCGCGGCGCACGACGCACCGAGCGTGCGCTGGGTGTGGGACGACACCGCGCGCTGGTACCCGGCCGTGCTCGGCGCCGGCGGACGCGTGGGGCGCTGCGTCGACCTGCGGTTGTGCCGACGGATCCTCCGCGCAGCGCTGGCCGCGCGTGGCTCCGCACTCGCGGCGGCATCGGCGGACGCGCTCGACGCTCCGGTGGCGGAGGCCCGGGTCGTCCGGCCGACGCAGGCCCAGCTCTTCGACGACGCCCTGTTCACCGCTTCGGTGCCGGACGACGACGTCGACCCGGTCGCCGAGTTCCGGGCCCAGCTCGCGGCGGTCGCGGGGTCGACGTCGCCCGGTGCCCTCCGCCTGCTGACGACGGCCGAGTCCGCCGGAGCCCTCGTCGCAGCGGAGATGCTGCACGCGGGGCTGCCGTGGCGTGCCGACGTGCACGAGCGACTGCTCGAGGAGACGCTCGGACCGCGCGTCCCGTACGGCGTGCGGCCGCGCCGGCTCGAGGAGATCGCCACCGTCGTCCGCGAGCGCCTCGACGACCCGACGCTCAACCCGGACTCACCGGCCGACGTCCTGCGGTCGTTGCGCCGTGCGGGGCTCATGGTGACGAGCACCCGCAAGTGGGAGCTGCAGGAGATCGAGCACCCCGTCATCGAGCCCCTGCTCGAGTACAAGCGACTGGCGCGGCTCCTGACGGCGAACGGTTGGACGTGGCTCGACGAGTGGGTGCGCGACGGCCGGTTCCACCCGAAGTACGTGGTCGGCGGCGTCGTCACCGGGCGCTGGGCAGCCGACGGCGGGGGAGCGATGCAGCTGCCGAAGGGCATCCGCGGGGCCGTCATCGCCGACCCGGGCTGGAAGCTCGTCGTGGCCGACGCTGCGCAGCTGGAACCGCGCGTGCTCGCCGCGATGGCCGGTGACCGGGCGATGGCCTCCGCGGGCGACGGACGCGACCTGTACGACGGCGTCGTGGCCTCGGGCGCAGTCGAGACCCGGCAGCAGGCGAAGGTGGCCATGCTGGGCGCGATGTACGGCGCCACCCAGGGCGAGGGTGGTCGGCTCGTCCCACGACTGGTGCGGGCGTTCCCGCGCGCGCTCGACCTGGTCGAGCGCGCCGCACGCGCGGGGGAGCGGGGCGAAGCCGTCACGACGTTGCTCGGTCGGACGTCGCCCGTTCCGGAGTCGTCGTGGTTCGAGGCCAGGAACCAGGCCTACACGGTCGAGGGGACCCCGGCGATGCAGCGTGCCGTCGAGTCCCGGGCGCGGAGCTGGGGGAGGTTCACCCGGAACTTCGTGGTGCAGGGGACCGCGGCCGAGTGGGCGCTCGCGTGGATGGGGTCGTTGCGCTCCCGCCTCGCCGCGCGGTTCCCCGGGGCCGTGACGGACGGCCCGCACCTGGTGTTCTTCGTGCACGACGAGATCGTGGTGCACGCGCCGGAGGAGCACGCCGAGTGGGTGGCGACGCAGATCCGTGAAGCCGCGGTCGACGCCGGTCGGCTGTTGTTCCAGGACTTCCCGGTGACGTTCCCGCTGTCGGTCGCGGTGGTGGGGGCGTACTCCGAGGCGAAGGACTGACCGGGGCCGGCGTCGGGGCCTCGGCGGTTCCCGGGCGCTTCGGGCAGGCTGGAGGGATGGACACCGAACGCGGGGACTCCGCCGACCGCACCGTCGGCGAGGTCGACCTCACCCGCTGGCGCACCCGCGCGGGCCGGGCGACCGCGCAGGGGTGGACCACGCTCGGCCACCGGTACGGCGCGATGCCGCTCCTGCTGCTGACGCTGGCCGTCGGGATCGGCATCGCCCTCGTCGCGACCTGGCTCGCCTCCGAGGTCTACGACGCCGTCCGCGAAGCCGACGACGTCGCCGTGCTCGACCGTCCGGTGCTCGACTGGGCACTCACCCTCCGGTCGCCCGTGGGGGATCGCCTGGTCACGTGGTGGACCGACATCGCGGGCACGATCGGCATGCCCATCGTCGCCCTCGGGTTCCTCGTCGGGTTCACCGTCCAGCGTCGGGCGTGGACCCCGTTGGTGCTGCTCGTCGCGGCGAGTGGCGGCTCGCTGCTCATGACGATCGCGGGCAAGGACCTCATCGGTCGAGCGCGTCCGCCGCTCTCCGACGCGGTACCGCCGTACGAGCACTCGCCGTCGTTCCCGTCCGGTCACACCCTCAACGCGACGGTGATCGTGGGGACGATCGTGTACCTGTTGCTCCTGCGACAGTCGCGGGTCGTCACGCGGGTGTGGACGATCGTCGTCGGGACCCTGTTCGTGCTGTCGGTCGGGGCCTCGCGGGTGTTCCTCGGGCACCACTGGCTGACCGACGTACTGGCGGCGTGGGCGCTGGGTCTCGCCTGGCTCGCCCTCGTGATCACGGCGCACCGGCTGTACCTGACGGCGCTCCGCCACGGTGCCGAGCCCACCCCGGACTCGGGTCGCCCCGCTCAGTGAGCAGAAGACGTCGGGTCAGCCTCGCGCACTCGACGTCTTCTGCTCACTCGACGGCCACACCACCCCGAGGGCAGAGCCCCGTCAGCCGCTACCGGTAGGTTGCCCGTCATGGAAGAACGGGTCTTCGGCGGCAGGTACCGCGTCACGGGCACGCTCGGACACGGTGGCATGGCGTCCGTGTACCGGGCGGTCGACGAGCAGCTCGGCCGCGAGGTCGCCGTCAAGGTGTTCCGCATCGGACCGGTCGACCACGGTGAACGCGCCCGCGCCGAGTCGGAGATCCAGACGCTCGCGACACTGCGCAGCCCGGCCCTCGTCACCCTGTACGACGCCGCCCTCGACGACGAGGACGGGGACTCGTACCTCGTCATGGAGCTCGTGCCCGGCAGCGACCTGGCCACCCGGCTGCGCGAAGGACCGCTCGACCCCACGACCGCCGCCCGCGTCGGCGCACAGGTGGCCGACGGGCTGAGCGCCGTGCACGCCCAGGGCATCGTCCACCGCGACGTGAAGCCCGCCAACGTGCTGCTCGAGCGCGACGGCAGCCACGTCAAGCTCGCCGACTTCGGCATCGCCCTGCTCCGTGACGCCTCGCGCGTGACGGGGACGGGCACCGTGATGGGAACAGCCGCGTACCTCGCGCCGGAGCAGGTCCTGGCGCAGGAGATCACCGGCAAGGCCGACGTCTACGCGCTCGGGCTGGTGCTGCTCGAGTGCTTGACCGGCGGGACACCGTTCCCGGGCAGCGCGATCGAGTCCGCGACCGCGCGACTCACCCGCAGCCCGGAGATCGACCAGCACCTGCCGACGGCCTGGCGCACGCTCCTGCACGTGATGACCGCGCAGGACCCGTCCGAGCGCCCGAGCGCGGCGGAGGCAGCCGAACGACTCCGCGCCCTGGGCCGCGACGAGCCCGGGCCCGCCACGCAGCTCCTGCCCGGTGGTCCCGGCACGTTGACGGCAGCCGGTGCCGGCGCGGCAGCCGGAGCAGCCGCGGCCGGTGCCGCCGCCGCAGCCACAGCTCCGATGGCCGCGCACGCGGACGACGCGACCCGCGTGATGCCGGCGAGTGGTGCCTCCCGTCCGGGTGGACAGCCGGGCGCGGACGACGCGACCCGCGTCATGGACGCCCAGCAGCCGAACGCCGCGGACGATGTGTCGACCACCGTCCTCGGTGCTCAGCGCGGCACCGGCGGTCCGACCGGCGGTGGCGGCGTGCCACCCGCGGCCCCGCCCGTCCGTCCGGGCTCCGGTGACGCCCCGGCGCAGCGCGAGAAGCGACGCAAGGGGCCGATCATCACGGCGATCGTCGTGGTCGTCCTGGTGCTGGTCGGCATCGGGGTCGCAGTGTTCGCACTGAACGGCGACGACGACGGCACACCGGCTCCGACGGACACGAACTCGACAGCGCCGACGGAGCAGCAGCCCAGCGAGGAGCAGCAGCCGAGCGAGGAGCAGCAGCCGAGCCAGGAGCAGCAGCAGCCGAGCGAGCCGGCTGAGCAGCAGCCCTCCGAGCCGGCCGAGCAGCCGTCCGAGCCCGCTGAACAGCCGAGCGAGCCCGCCGAGCCCAGCCAGGAGCCTTCCGTCGGTCCGGAGCCGAGCGCGCCGGTCTCGAACCCGGTGCAGGAGCCGCAGGACGGCGCCGACCCAGCCGACGGCGCAGCCGACACGACGACCGACACGACGACCGACACGTCAGCGGACGCGGGTCCGGGCAACTCGGAGAACGCGCCCGGGCAGAACAAGGGCTGACACGCCGAGCGTTTTCGTCCAGACGCTGGACCAAATACGCTGGACCCGTGCGAGAACTGCAACGGAGCGGTGGGCCGACGACGGCCGTCGCGGCGCGGAACGGTGTCGGCTTCGGATCATCGGAGGGGTGGCTGGTCGAACGACCCGCGGGTGACGGTGTCGTCGTGGCGCTCGTCCCCGGGGGCGGTGGCCGGGTGGTCGCACCCGGCGACGAACTGTCGTGGGTCTGGTTCCCCGAACGCACGCTGCCGCAGGGCGCCGCCGAGCCCACCGAGGCGGACCTGCCGCACTTCTGGGACGCCACGGCCTTCACCGTGGACGTCGTCTTCACCGATGGCACGCGACTGAGCGAGCACGCGGCCGCGCACGGTGGACACACCCGCGACCAGTACGGCGACGCGCTCACGCCCGAGGCGCAGGACGCAGCCCGCAAGCAGTGGGTCGACCAGTGGAACCGTCGCGCGGTGGACCTCACGCCGTTCGCGGGGCTGGTCGTCGACCGACTGGAGGCCCGGCTCGGCTCCGACACGCAGCCGTCGGACGCCGACGGGGAGCGTCCAGCCCTGCGCGGCTGGCTCGACGACGTCCGGATCGCCCCGGCACGCCCGGCACCGGTCACGCCGCTCGACCACGTCCGCACGACCCGCGGCACGCAGGCGTCGTCACGGTTCTCCCGCGGCAACAACGCGCCGCTCGTCGGCATCCCGCACGGCGGGGTCTTCGGCCTGCCGATGACCGACGCGTCGAGCAACCGCTGGCCCTACGCCTACCAGGAGCACTCGCGCACCGACGCCGACGGGCGGGTCCGACCGGCGATCCAGGCCTTCGCGACGAGTCACATCCCGTCGCCGTGGATGGGGGACCGCGGCGTGTTCCAGGTCATGCCGTCGCCGCTCGACACCCCCGACGTCGACCGGGCCGCCCGCGCGCTCGGCTTCGACCACGACGACGAACTCGACGGTCCGCACCGGTACCGGGTCGCCCTCGACCAGGGTGTGACGGCCGAGATGACCGCGGGGGAGTTCGCCCTCGGTTTCCGGTTCACCGGTACCCGCAGCATCGTGCTCGACCACCACGGGTGGGTCTCCGACGTCTCCGTGACCGTGACCGACGGCACCGCCGTGGTCGAGGCCCTGCTCGACGACCGCCCCGGCACCCCGCCGCACCACGTGCACGTCCGGGTGTCGGGGGTCACCTCCGACCACACGACGATCGGTGAGCACGAGCTGCGCGGCTGGCTGTCCGTGGGGGAGGGCGGGGGCACGGGCGGCCCGGTCGACGTCCTGCTCGGCATCTCGACCGTCTCGATCGAGGACGCCCGCGCGAACCTCGACGCCGCCGGCTCGTTCGACGCCATGTGCACCCGCGCCGAGGCACTCTGGACCGAGAAGCTCGCGACCCTGTCGTTCGACGGAGCCACCCCGGACCAGCTGACGAGCCTGTACTCCGGCCTGTACCGGCTGTTCCTCTACCCGAACCGTGCCGGCGAGACCGCCCTGACCGGCACCCCGCGGCACCGTTCCCCGTACGGCGCCGTGCTCGCCGACCCGATCCGCGACGAGCCCGGCCCGGAGATCGTCGAGGGGCTGTTCACCACCACGAACGGCTTCTGGGACACCTACCGCACCGCCTGGCCGCTGCTCGGACTCCTCACCCCGGAGACCGCGGGCGAGCTCGCGCAGGGCTTCGTCGAGCACCACCACGACGGCGGGTGGACCCCGCGCTGGAGCGCCCCCGGCGCCGAGGACTGCATGACGGGCACCACGAGCGACACCGTCTTCGCCGACCTCGCGGCGAAGGGCATCACCGGGTTCGACCTCGCCGAGGCGTACCGGAGCGCGGTCCGCAACGCGACCGTCCCGCCGCGTGACGAGCGTGTCGGA
This sequence comes from Curtobacterium sp. PhB142, assembly GCF_004341255.1. Lineage (NCBI taxonomy): Bacteria > Bacillati > Actinomycetota > Actinomycetes > Micrococcales > Microbacteriaceae > Curtobacterium > Curtobacterium sp. PhB142. Next base: position 37,804 of record NZ_SLUT01000004.1, read on the forward strand.
CGCAAGGGGAGCCTCCCGGGCGCCTTCCGCGGCCACGTCGACACCGCGACGTCCGAGGGCATGTCCTGGACCCTGGACGCCGCCATCAACGACTGGGGACTCGCGGTGATGGCGGGGCTGCTCGCGTCGCGGGCGGGCACGCCCGCCGACCTGTCCCGGTACGAGGCCGAGGCGGAGTGGTTCGCCCGGCGATCCCTCCAGTACCGGCACGTGTTCGACTCCGAGCGGGGCTTCTTCATCGGCCGCGACCCCGACGGCTCGTGGCGGGTCGGCACCGAGTTCGACCCGCGCGACTGGGGCGACGACTACACCGAGACGAACGCGTGGGGCACGGCCTTCACCGCACCCCACGACGGCGCGGGCATCGTCGACCTGCACGGCGGCCCGGCGCGGTTCGACGCTGCGATCGACGCGTTCTTCGCGACTCCCGAGACCGGCGCGACCATCCGCTCCGGCGCGTACGGCTTCCCCATCCACGAGATGACCGAGGCCCGCGACGTCCGGATGGGCATGCTCGGCCTGTCCAACCAGCCGGCGCACCACATCCCGTTCTTCTCGATGTTCACCGGTCGGCACGACGACGCGCACCGGATCGTCCGGGAGTCGCTCGAGCGGCTGTTCGTCGGCTCCGACCTCGGCCAGGGCTACCCCGGCGACGAGGACAACGGCGAGATGAGTGCCTGGTACGTCTTCGCGACGATCGGCCTGTACCCGCTGGCGCCGTCCACGGGCACCTACGTGCTCGTGCCGCCGTCGGTCCGCAGGACGGTGCTGCAGCAGCCGGGAGGAACGCCCACGGTCATCGAGGTCGCCGACGGTTCCTCAGGTGCCTACGTGGCGTCGGTGACGGTCGACGGCTCGCCCTGGACGTCGGTCAGCATCCCGCACCACGTGGTGGTGTCGGCGTCGCGCATCGTCTTCACGCTGTCGTCCGAACCGCAGGGCTGGGCATCGGACACGCGGCCGGTGTCGGCCTCCGAGGTCCACGGCTACCGGGACGCCCCGGTCGACCTGCTGCCCGTCGGGACGTCGTCGGAGGGCTCGTCGGCACTGGTCGACGACACCGGGCGGACCGTCACGGCGCTCGCCGCGGGGGAGTCCGTGTGGTTCGACGTGGACTGCCCCGCCGCGTCGCTGTACACCGTGACGGTGGCGACCCCGGGTTCGTACTCGTGGCAGGTGTCCCTCGGCGAGACCGTCACGGCCGTCGACGGCGCCGAGTTCACCTGGCCCGGGCAGACCCGGGTGTTCCGGATCATCGGTGGCGGCTCGTCGTTCACGTTCACCGCCGGCACCGACCTGACGCTGACGCAGCTCGAGCTGATCGCGGCGGACGGTGCCTGACCTCGACCGCTGATCGCTCGCTCTACGGCGATTCAGAGGCGTCACTCAAGGTCGCCCGGCATGCTCGTCGGCATGTCGATCGCGAACTCGTGGGACCCGTCTGGTGGCCGTGCAATCCCGGAGGACCAGGTCCGCGAGGACGGGCTGGAGCTCGACGAGGACCCGGCGATGCTCGGGATCTCCTTCGACGTCGTGGGTGGCGCCTCCGCCGACCCCGCCGCGGTGTCCCCGGTCGACGTGCGCGTCCCGTCGTCGGGGACCCCGGCTTCTTCCGACTGAAATCCTGGGGTATCGGCCGCCGGGCCGATCGTTGTACCATCGGAGGGCGCGTTGCAGTAGCGGCGCGAAGTGAGCTCGGCAGCCTTCCGGACGGTCGGTGAGCCGAGCTTTGCGCTTTCTACGGTCTGATTGCTGCAGACACGATCATGGGTTGAGTGCGCCGGCGCCAATCGCCACCCTTGGCCTGGCTCCAAGCGATCGCGTCGGCCGCCCACAGAAGCGGCTCGTGGTGCGCGGTCTCGTGTGCGTACGTGAGCGCATCCCGTACCCCGTGTGCATGAACGGCGTCGTAGAGGACCTTCTTGTCAGCGCGCTCGATCGACACGTCTCGCTCGAGTACGATCCGCTCGTGTCCGGCGCTCGCCGCGAGCGCAACGAGCTCACGCAGGCACGCTGCACGGTCGCTCGGCTCGTGCTTCAGGTCGGACCGGACGAGGTGTGCGCGCACTCCGATCTGGTCCAGGGTCGACAGGACGTGACGCCGTCGAGAATCGCTCTCGTTGGTGAAGTGGAGTCGTCGCTGACCGGGCAGTACGAGGGCTCGTATCTTGCGGCGGAGCGTCGTCTGCTCGCCTGGGGCAACGACGACGGCGACCATGAGGTAGCCCTTCGTCTTCGATTCGTCGACGAAGAGCGACGTCATCGACTCGAGTCGGTGGACCGGCCACCGAGAGAACTGGCGGGCTCCGGCATGGGACGAGTCTGCCACTGATGTTTCAGTGGATCGGACCGCCTCGCCGCCGCTGGGGAGACGCGCGGTTCACGCTTGCCGGTCTGCGCCGACGCCAGGGACGCGGTACTTGAAGCCGACGTGCGATCCGGTGAAGCCGAGGCGCTCGTAGAACCGGTGCGCATCCGTGCGGGCGGCGTCCGAGGTGAGCTGCACGAGCGGGGTCCCGAGGTCCGGCGCTGCGACGTCTGTCACCCAGCGCATCAGCGAGCTGCCGATGCCGCCCGAGCGGAGCGCACTGCTCACGCGGACGGCCTCGACCAGCAACCGCGTCGAACCCCGGCGAGCCATGCCCGGGATCCGGGTGAGCTGCAGCGTGCCGACGAGCCGACCGGACTCGTCCTCGGCGACGAGCAGCGCGTTCGCCGGGTCGTCGGTGATCGATCGAAGGGCCGCGGCGTACTGCGGGCGGTCCTCCGGGGCGGCGACATCGCCGCGGGCGGCACTGATCGGGTCGTCGGACAACAGCGCCATCAGGGCGTCGAGGTCGCCGTCGGCCGCGTTCCGCACCACCACCGAACCGGCGCGGGCGGACAGGCGGACGGGCAGGGTGAGGTCGTGGAGCACGACTCCACCCTGCCCGATGGACTCACGGGACGGTGTGCCCCGCGGCGGTGAAGATGCGGTACCACTCCTCGCGCGACAGCTCGACGTCCGAGCCGGCCGCCGAGTCGCGCACGCGCTGCGGGTTCGTCGTGCCGAGGACGACCTGGAAGTGCGCGGGGTGCCGGGTGATCCAGGCGACCGCGATGCCGGTCGGGGTGACCCCGTGCGCGGCGGCGATCTCCTCGAGGACGTCGTCGAGGTCGGCGTACTGCTCGCGGTCGCCGAGGAAGACGCCGTCGAAGAACCCCTTCTGGAACGGCGACCAGGCCTGCAGCGTGATGTCGTTGATCCGCGAGTAGTTGAGGATGTCGTTGTCGCGGGAGATCGACTGGTCGAGGCCACCCATGTTCGCCGTGAGGCCCTGCGAGATGACGTTGGCGTGCGTGATGCTCAGCTGCACCTGGTTGAAGGCGAGCGGCTGGCGGACGTGCTTCTTGAGCAGGTCGACCTGGCCAGGGGTGTGGTTCGAGACGCCGAAGTGGTGCACCTTGCCGGCGGCGTGCAGCTCGTCGAAGGCCTTCGCGACCTCTTCCGGCTCCACCAGGGCGTCGGGGCGGTGCAGGAGCAGGATGTCGATGTACTCGGTCTGCAGCGCGGTGAGCGATTCCTCGACCGACTCGAGGATGTGCTCGTACGAGAAGTCGAAGTACGCGCCGTTCGGGGTCGGACGGATGCCGACCTTGGTCTGCAGCACGATCTCGGCGCGCTCCGCCGGCGACAGCGTCACGGCGGCACCGAACCGCTCCTCGCAACCGTGCCACTCGCCGTACACCGCGGCGTGGTCGAACATGTTCACGCCCGCGTCCCGCGAGGCGCTGTAGAGCGCGCGGATGTCCTCGTCGCTCATGTCGTTGATCCGCATCAGGCCGACGACGACGTCGGATGCGGTGAGGTCCGTCTGTGGCAACTCCAGTGTCTTCACACCATCGATCCTGCCAGCCGGTCCCCGGCGCAGGCAGGCCCTGCCAGTACCTCAGGCGCGTTCGGGCAGCAGGACGGCGAGCACTCCGGAGCCGTCCGTCCACGTACCGGTCAGCTTCTCGCCCTCGGGCAGGGCGGTGCCGACGACCCGAGCGATGACGATCGTGCCGTGGTCGGTCGCGATCGACGTCACCGCGCCCGTCGTGGTCGCGTGCACCGAGGTGACATCGGGGGAGTCGGGTTCGGAGCCGCTGCCGCTGGCCCAGGCGTCCTTCGGCCGCCGTCCGGCATCGTTCGCGAGTTCGAGCTCCGCTTCGTGCCCGCCGGTGACGATCGCCCGGCGCAGGACGTCGGCGTGGACGGGATCGCCCACGGCGTCGTACACCCAGCGTCGCCCGAGCACGGAGTGGTCCATCTCGGTGACCAGGAACGCGTCGGCGCCGGGCAGCGGTGCATCCCGGTAGGTCAGTGGCGCCTGCAGGACCCGGCCGTCCTCGGTGCGGGCGAGCAGCACTTCGACGCCGACCTCGCCGGCGGGGTCGTCGAACCGGAACTGCCCGACGACCTGCAGCGGCGCTCCCGCGACGACGCCGCTCCACGCCTGGTCGGGCAGCCAAGCGGCGAGCGCTTCGGCCTTGGAGGGGCGGAGCGTTGCCTGCTCGATGACTGCCATGTCCCGACCGTACTGCTGCGCAGCACCCTGCCGTCGGCGCACCTCGAGGTCAGTGGACGGAGAACCCGCCGTCGACCGCGATCGACTGCCCGGTGACGTACGCCGAACCGGGGCCGGCGAGGAACACGGCAGCGGCGGCGAAGTCCGACGCGAGTCCGTTCCGGCCGACCAGCGTCCGCGCCGCGAGCGCTGACACCGCGGCCGGGTCGGAGCCGAGCCGCTCGTTGAGCGGGGTGCGCACGAAACCGGGGATGAGGACGTTGGAGGTGACCCCCTGCGCGGACCAGGCCTCCGCTTGGGACCGGGCCAGTGCCTCCAGGCCGGCCTTGGAGACCCCGTACGCGCCACTCGCGGCGAACGGACGGTGCGCCTGCTGCGAGCTGATGCTGATGATCCGGCCGCGGCCACGCGCTGCCATGCCGGGCGCGAGCCGCTGGCCGAGCACGAAGGGTGCGTCGAGGTTCACGGCCATCGTGGCGTCCCAGGTGTCCTCGTCGAGGTCGGCCATCGGCGGCCGGAGGTTGATCCCCGCGGAGTTCACGAGGACGTCGACGTCGCCCGCCGCGTCGGCGAGGGCGTGTGCCCCGGCACGCGAGGACAGGTCCGCGACGATGCCGTCGGCCGATCCTCCAGCGGCGCGGACGTCGTCGACCGTCGAGTCGATGGTTGACCGTGTCCGAGCAGCGACGAGCACGTGCGCACCCGCGTCGGCGAGTGCGGTGGCGATGGCGCGTCCGATGCCGGAACTGCCTCCTGTCACGAGGGCGGTGCGTCCGTCGAGACCGAAGAGCTGCTGCAGCGACATCCGTCCAGGCTAGCGAGGCCCCGTACGCTGGGCCGGTGCGTGACGACCTGCTGCCGATGCTCGCCTGCCCCGTGTGCGCCGAGCCCCTCGGTCGGGTCGACGGCGGCCAGGTCGGCTGTGCGACCGGGCACCGGTTCGACGAGGCAAAGCAGGGCCACCTGACGCTCCTGCCGGCGAAGCGTCGGTCGCTCACCGCGGACACCCCGGAGATGGTCGACGCCCGGCTGCGGTTCCTGGGACGGGGCCACTACGCGCCCGTCGAGCGGGCGCTCGCCGACGCCGTCGCCGAGGCGACGGCCCCTGGAATCGTGCTCGACGTCGGGTCCGGTCCGGGGACGTACCTGGCGCATGCGCTGGACGCAGCGCACGTTCCGGACGGTGCGGACGGGAGGCTCGGGGTTGCGCTGGACCTGTCGGCGATCGCGATCCGACGGGCGGCCCGCGTCCACGAACGTGCCGGAGCCGTCGTCGGGGACGTGACCGAGCGCCTCCCGGTCGTCGACGACGCTGCCGCCGTCGTCCTCGACGTCTTCGCACCGCGCAACCAGACCGAGTACGCCCGCGTCCTGCACCCCGACGGCGTGCTGGTCGTCGTGACCCCGCGCACCGGCCACCTGGCAGAGCTGGCCGAGGCGACGATCTCCGTCGACCCGGAGAAGGAGCGGCGGCTGCACGACTCGCTCACGCCGTCGTTCGTCCTGCGGTCCTCCGAGGACCTGACCTGGACGATGGACCTCTCCGCCGAGGACGTCCACGACGTCGTGCACATGGGGCCGAGCCACCACCACGTCGCACCGGACGCGGTGTTCGCCCCGGCGACGGTGACGGCCGCAGTCACCGTGTCGACGTGGACGCCGACGCGCTGACCGCGGCCACGGGGAACTACAGCTAGCGGTCGGCCGGAGCGACGTCGAGCTGCCAGACCACGCCGAACCGGTCGCGGAGCTGCCCGGCGAGCGGCGCCCAGGCCGAGGGAGCGAGGGGCTGCCGGATCTCGGCGCCGTCGGACAGCACGGCCCAGTACCGCTCGATCTCAGCGGTGTCGTCGCCGTGCACGAACACGTAGAACGCGTTCGATCCCTGGTCGTAGGGCTGCCCGGGCCAGACGTCGAAGGCCATGACCCGGAACCCGGCGTCGGTGGAGACCTGGCCGAAGACGATGCGGTCGGCCCAGGCCTGGTCGTCCAGGGCGCCCATCTGGCCGTAAGTGGCGGCGGTGACCTCGCCGCCGAAGACCGATGCGTAGAAGTCGAGGGCCTCGCGGGCGTTTCCGTCGAAGTTGAGGTGGGGTGTCGTTTCGATGCTCATGGAATGAGGATGACCGGCAATGCGGTCAGATCATGTCCGCTTCTCCGACGAGAATGATCGACATGGCCGGACCTTCTTCGCGCATGCTCGCGCTGCTGTCGCTGTTGCAGGTGCACCGCGACTGGCCAGGCGACGAGCTCGCCGGACGCCTCGAGGTCAGCCCCCGCACGGTCCGCCGCGATGTCGACCGGCTCCGCGAGCTCGGGTACCGGGTCGAGGCACTGCGCGGTCCCGCCGGTGGGTACCGGCTCGCAGCGGGCTCGGACCTTCCGCCGCTGCTGTTCGACGACGACCAGGCCGTGGCGATCGCGCTGTCGCTCGCCGTCGCCCCCGCCTCGGGCGCGGACATCGCCGAGTCGGCTGCCCGAGCACTGGCGACGGTCCGGCAGGTCATGCCCGCGCGGCTCCGGTCGCGCATCGACGCGGTGCAGGCGGTCACGACGTCCGGGCGGACCCGCACCGACCCGGACGTGCTCGTCGCGGTGAGCGAGGCCGTCCACCTGCGCGAGGTGTTCCGCTTCGGCTACGGCGAGGACGAGACCCCGCACCGGGTGGAAGCGCACGCCGTCGTCGCGCGGAACGGCCGCTGGTACCTGCTCGACTGGGACCTCGACCGCGACGACTGGCGCACCCATCGCATCGACCGGATCACCCCGCGGATGCGTACGCGGGTGCCGTTCACCCCACGGCCCGTACCCGGTGGCGACCCCGTGGCCTTCGTGTCGGCGCGCTTCAAGGGATCGTCGCAGGCCGACGTGTGGCCGTGCGTCGGCTCGGTCACCGTGACGGCCGCCGAGGCCCGGACGATCACGCCCTACCTGCCCGAGGACGCCGTCGTCGAACCCCTGTCCGACGAGCGGAGTCGGGTGACGCTCGGCTCGTGGTCCTGGCCGGGGCTCGCCGGAGCGTTCGCGGGGTTCGCGGTCGACTTCGTCGTCGAGGGTCCCGAGGACCTCGCCTGCTCGGTCCATGCGCTGTCCGCACGACTCAGCGCCTCGACCGCGGACTGAAGACGGACCCGTTCGGGCCTCAGACCGACGTGTCGACGAGCGCGCTGCCCGGGCCGAACACCATCACGATCGGTGCCAGCAGGACGACCACGGCGCAGCAGACGGCGAGCGCCGCGCGCTTCCGCCCGCGCCCGCGCGACCACCCCACCAGTGCGAGGACGAGCGCTGCGATCGCGGCCAGCCACGGCACGAACGCCAGCGGCACGGCCCAGAACCACAGCAGGAGCTGCCGCTGCTCACCGAAGAGCCACAGCGGCCCGAAGACGACCGCCCACAGCGCACCGATCGACACCACGGCCGTGGTGAGCAGGCTCCCGGCCACGGCGGACGCCCTCGTTCCGGGGCGGGTCGGGGGAGCAGGGATCACCATGCTCCGATCGTAGGACGGCGAGCGCGCGTTAGCGGGGCGCATGCGTCCGCCAGCGCGGCGTGAGGAAACCGTTAGGAGCGGCCAGGAGGCCCGGCGCAGGATCCAGCATCGGTCTCGGCACCACACGTGGTGCCGTCCGCGTCGCCCGACGCGGACACCGCAGAACTTCTGGAGTCCCTCGTGTTCGACGTGTTCGTCGTCGCCGGTGTCCTCGCCGTGTTCGGCGTGGTGGCACTGATCGCCAAGGGGGTGGAACGGCTGTGATCGGCATCACCATCGCGGCCGCCGTCCTCGGCATCGCCGCAGTCGTGTACCTCGTCTGGGCGCTCGTGCGTCCGGAGCGGTTCTAGTGGGCACCGTGGGCGCGTCGGGCGCCGCGGATGTCTGGGCGGGGATCGTCCAGGTCGCCACGCTCGTCCTGCTGCTCGTCGTCGCCTACCGGCCGCTCGGCGACTGGATGGCGCGGGTCTTCACGCCCGTCCGGCACAACCGGGTCGAGCGCGGGGTCTACCGGCTGATCGGGGTCGACCCGGACGCCGAGCAGTCGTGGCCCGTGTACCTGCGCGGCGTGCTGCTCTTCAGCGTCGTCGGGCTCCTGCTCGTCTACCTGCTGCAGCGCATCCAGGTCGTGCTGCCCGGCGACCTCGGGCTCCCTGCCGTCGGCCCGTCGCTCGCGTTCAACACCGCGGCGTCGTTCGTCGCGAACACGAACTGGCAGTCTTACTCGCCCGAGGTCACCGTCGGGTACAGCGTGCAGATGGCCGGCCTCGCGGTGCAGAACTTCCTGTCCGCAGCCGTCGGGCTCGCCGTCGCCGTGGCGCTGGTCCGTGGGTTCGCCCGCCGTAAGTCCGGCACGCTCGGCAACGTGTGGGTGGACGTCGTCCGCGGTGTCGGTCGGCTGCTGCTGCCCGGTGCGTTCGTCTTCGCGATCGTGCTCGTCGCCGGCGGCGTCGTCCAGTCGTGGGGGAGCGGCACCGACGTCACCACGCTGGTCGGTGGCACGCAGCACCTGCCGGACGGGTTCGTGGCATCGCAGGAGGCGATCAAGGAACTCGGCACGAACGGCGGTGGCTACTTCAACGCGAACTCGGCGCACCCGTTCGAGAACCCGCAGGCGTGGACGAACCTGGTCGAGGTCTTCCTGATGCTCGTCATCCCGTTCTCGCTCCCGCGCACGTTCGGGCGGCTGGTCGGCGACGATCGCCAGGGGTACGCGATCCTCGCCGTGATGGGCGCGATCTTCCTCGTGTCGCTGTCGGTGATGTCGATCGCCGAGCTCGGCGGCGGCGGTGTCGCCACACACGCTGCCGGGGCCGCGATGGAGGGCAAGGAGAGCCGCTTCGGCATCCTCGGTTCGACGCTCTTCTCGACTGCGACCACCTCGACGTCCACCGGTGCCGTCAACGCGATGCACGACAGCTACACCCCGATCGGCGGGATGATGGCGCTCGTCAACATGATGCTCGGCGAGGTCACCCCCGGCGGCGTCGGATCCGGCCTGTACGGCATGCTCGTGCTCGCCGTCATCACGGTGTTCATCGGCGGCCTGCTCGTCGGTCGCACCCCGGAGTACCTCGGCAAGAAGATCCGCGCCAAGGAGATGACCTTCGCGGCGCTGTACATCCTCGTCACGCCGACGCTCGTGCTCCTGGCCACCGGGCTCTCGCTCGTGATCCCCGGGGTCCGGGAACAGGTGCTCGGGACGTCGATCTTCAACCCGGGCAACCACGGTCTGACCGAGCTGCTCTACGCCTTCACCTCGGGCGCGAACAACAACGGGTCGGCCTTCGGCGGGCTCACCGCGAACACGACGTGGATGAACTCCGCGCTCGGTGTCGTGATGCTACTCGGCCGCTTCGTCCCGATGGTGTTCGTCCTGGCGCTCGCCGGATCCCTCGCCGCCCAGGACCGCGTGCCCGAGACGGCCGGCACCCTGCCCACCCACCGCCCGCTGTTCATCGGGCTGCTCGGCGGCGTCGCCGTCATCGTCACCGCACTCACCTACTTCCCGGTGCTCGCACTGGGACCGCTCGCAGAAGGACTGTCATGACCTCCGTGACCTCCGAGCACGAGGCGACCACCGCCCCGGAGCCGGCCACCCGCTCGTCCGCATTCGGACCCCGCCAACTGGTGGCGGGCCTCCCGGGAGCCCTGCGGAAACTCGATCCGCGACTGATGTGGCGGAACCCCGTCATGTTCATCGTCGAGGTCGGCGCCGCGCTGACGACGGTCGCCGCTGTCGTCGAGCCGTCCGCCTTCACCATCGCCATCGCGGTGTGGCTCTGGCTCACCGTCGTCTTCGCGAACCTGGCGGAGTCGGTCGCCGAGGGCCGTGGGAAAGCGCAGGCCGACACCCTGCGGAAGACCCGCTCGACCACGAGCGCCCGACGGGTGCTCGGCTACGACCCGGCCGACGCGGCCGCGACTGGCAACGCGACCGAGGAGGTCGCGTCGGTCGACTTGGCCAAGGGTGACGTGGTGGTCGTCGTCGCCGGCGAGGTGATCCCGGGTGACGGTGACGTCATCGACGGCATCGCGTCCGTCGACGAGTCGGCCGTCACGGGGGAGTCCGCACCGGTCATCCGCGAGTCCGGCGGCGACCGCAGTGCCGTCACCGGCGGCACCCGGGTGCTGTCCGACCGGATCATCGTGCGCATCACCTCGACCCCTGGTGAGACCTTCATCGACCGGATGATCCGCCTCGTCGAGGGTGCAGCCCGGCAGAAGACGCCCAACGAGATCGCGCTGAACATCCTGCTCGCCTCGCTGTCGATCGTCTTCGTGATCGTCTGCCTGACGATGCAGCCCATCGCGGGGCTCGTCGGTGCCACGGTCAGCGTCCCCGTCCTGATCGCCCTGCTCGTCTGCCTCATCCCGACCACCATCGGCGCCCTGCTCTCCGCGATCGGCATCGCCGGCATGGACCGGCTCGTGCAGCACAACGTGCTCGCGATGTCGGGCCGCGCGGTCGAGGCCGCCGGCGACATCACCACCCTGCTGCTCGACAAGACCGGCACGATCACGTACGGCAACCGTCGGGCGTCCCGCGTGGTGCCGGTGCCGGGCGTGAGCGAGGCTTCGCTGATGGCGGCAGCAGCCCTGTCGAGCGCGGCGGACTCGACGCCCGAAGGCCGCTCGATCGTGTCGCTCGCTGCCGACGCCGGGGTGACGCCGGCACTGCCGGACGGTGCCGTCGAGGTGCCGTTCACGGCGCAGACGCGCATGTCCGGTCTGGACCTGCCGGACGGGTCGCAGATCCGAAAGGGTGCCGCTGCGGCCGTACTGGCCTGGGCAGACACCCCCGACGCCGGTTTGGTTGCCGCGATCGACTCCACCGTCGCGGAGATCTCCGACCAGGGCGGCACCCCACTGGTCGTCGGCCGCCGCTCCTCGGACGGCGCGGTCGCCCTGCTCGGCGTCGTGCACCTGAAGGACGTCGTCAAGGACGGCATGGCGGCCCGGTTCGCCGAGCTCCGGTCGATGGGCATCCGCACGGTGATGATCACCGGTGACAACCCCCGCACCGCGGCCGCGATCGCGCACGAGGCCGGCGTCGACGACTTCCTGGCCGAGGCCACCCCGGAGGACAAGCTCGCGTACATCAAGCGCGAGCAGGAGGGCGGCAACCTCGTCGCGATGACCGGGGACGGCACCAACGACGCCCCGGCCCTGGCGCAGGCGGACGTCGGCGTCGCGATGAACACCGGCACGACGGCGGCGAAGGAGGCGGGCAACATGGTCGACCTCGACTCCGACCCGACCAAGCTGATCGACGTCGTCCGGATCGGCAAGCAGCTGCTCATCACCCGCGGCGCCCTGACCACCTTCTCCATCGCCAACGACGTCGCGAAGTACTTCGCGATCATCCCGGCGATGTTCCAGGCGGCGTTCCCCGGGCTCGCAGCGCTCAACGTCATGGGACTCCACAGCCCGTCGTCCGCGATCCTGTCGGCGGTCATCTTCAACGCGCTCGTCATCGTGGCGCTCATCCCGCTGTCCCTGCGTGGCGTCAAGTACCGCGCGGCCGCAGCGTCGTCGATCCTCGGCCGGAACCTGCTCGTCTACGGGCTCGGCGGCGTGATCGTCCCCTTCATCGGCATCAAACTGATCGACCTCGTGGTCGGTCTCATCCCGGGGTTCTAGTCATGGCATCTGCACGTTCCACCGTCCGATCCGCTGGTGTGGCCATCCGCCTCACCCTGCTCGCCACCGTCGTGCTCGGCGTCGGCTACCCGCTCGCCGTCTGGGGTGTCGGCCAGGGGGTGTTCCACGACCAGGCCAACGGCTCGGAGGTCACCGATTCGTCGGGCGCCGTCGTGGGGTCCTCGCTCATCGGGCAGTCGTTCTCCGGCAAGCAGGCTGATCGCTGGTTCCAGTCGCGGCCCTCCGCAGCTGGCGAGGACGGCTACGACGCCGGGGCCTCGTCCGGCTCGAACCTCGGGCCGAACAACCCGGACCTGCTGAAGGCCGTCGAGGAGCGGCAGCAGGCGGTCGCGAAGGCCGACGGTGTGTCCGTGTCCGAGGTGCCGGCCGACGCCGTGACGGCCTCGGGCTCGGGTCTCGACCCGGACATCAGCCCGGCGTACGCGGCGCAGCAGGTGGCGCGTGTGGCTGCGGCGCGGGGGCTGTCCGAGGACAGCGTGCGTGCACTGGTGGTGCAGCACACCGAGTCGCGCCAGCTCGGGTTCCTCGGCGAACCCGTCGTGAACGTGCTGGCCCTGAACCTCGCGCTGGCGAAGGCGTCCTCGTGATCGATCGCGCCCCGCGGTGGTCATCGCGCCCCGACTCACCGGGGCGCGATGACCACACAGGGGCGCGATCCCGCCCTGCGCCCGGCTTCGCACCCGCTGCGGAACTCGACGCGAGAGGATGAGCACGTGAAGCGCGGCAAGCTACGGGTCCTGCTCGGTGCCGCACCGGGCGTCGGCAAGACGTTCACCATGCTCGAGGAGGGCCGCCGGCTGCTCGACGAGGGCCGGGACGTCGTCGTCGCCGTGGTCGAGACGCACGAACGGGCCGCCACCGCCGCGCTCGTCGACGGTCTCGAGGTCGTGCCGCGCCGCACCGTGGACCACCGCGGCGTCGAGCTCGACGACCTGGACCTCGCCGCGGTGCTCCGGCGAGCGCCCGAGGTCGCCCTCGTCGACGAACTCGCGCACACGAACGCTCCCGGCAGTCCGAACGAGAAGCGCTGGCAGGACGTCGAAGCGCTGCGGGCCGCCGGCATCGACGTCATCTCGACGGTCAACGTGCAGCACATGCAGTCCCTCGGTGACGTGGTCCGCGAGATCACGGGCACCGTGCAGCGGGAGACCGTCCCCGACGCCGTGGTGCGCGCGGCCGACCAGATCGAGGTCGTCGACCTCGCGCCGGCTGCCCTGCGCGAGCGGCTCTCCGACGGACTCGTGTACCCGGCTGCCCGGATCGATGCGGCCCTGTCGAACTACTTCCGGCTCGGGAACCTGACGGCGCTGCGCGAGATCGCGCTGCTCTGGCTGGCGGACGAGGTCGACGACGCGCTCAAGGCCTACCGCGCCGAGCACGGCATCGAGCACCGGTGGGAGACCCGGGAGCGCGTGCTGGTCGCCCTGACCGGCGGCCCCGAGGGCGAGACCCTCCTGCGCCGCGGTGCCCGCATCGCTGCCCGCAGTGCCGGGGGCGAACTCGCGGCCGTGCACGTGACGACGAACGACGGCCTGCGCGAGCGCCACCCGGGGGCGCTCGGTGCCCAACGCACCCTGCTCGAACAGCTCGGTGGGACGTACCACCAGGTGGTCGGCGACGACGTGCCGTCGACCCTCGTGCGGTTCGCGCGGTCGATCGACGCGACCCAGATCGTCATCGGCGTCAGCCGTCGCAGTCGGCTCGCCGCGGCCCTGACCGGCCCGGGCATCGGCAACACGGTGATCCGTGAGTCGGGCGACATCGACGTGCACGTCGTCACGCACGAGCGCGCCGGTGGTGGCTTCGCCCTGCCGAAGCTCGGCGGCAGTCTGTCCCGCGGACGGGTCCTCGCCGCGTTCGTGCTCTCGGTCCTGGTCGGGCCCCTGCTCACCTGGGTCCTGTCGATCGGCAGCGACCCCGACGCCATCACCGTGGACGTCCTGGCGTACCAGTTGCTGGTGCTCGTCGTGGCGCTCGTCGGCGGGATGTGTCCGGCGGTGTTCACGGCGGTGCTGTCCGGACTGAGCCTCGACTTCTTCTTCGTCCAACCCCTGCACATGGTCACGGTGCAGCAGCCGTGGCACCTCTTCGCCCTGGTCATGTACGTCATCAGTGCCGTACTCGTCAGCTTCGTGGTCGACCGGTCCGCCAGACGTTCGCGTGCTGCCCGTCGCGCCGCGGCGGAGTCGGGTCTGCTGATGGGGATCGCCGGCAGCGTCCTCCGCGGCGACGACGCCCTGCAGGCCCTGCTCGACCGCACCCGCGAGGCCTTCGGGTTCGCCGGCGTCCGGATCCGGCAGGGGAACGAGGAACCGGCCACGTCGGGGACGTTCGGCGAATCGCCGGACGCGTCCACGAGCCTCCCGTCCGGTGCCGTGCTCGAGTTCGCTGGCGCTCCGGACGACCCGACCCAGCGCCGGTTGCTGCGCGTCGTCGAGCAGCAGCTCGACGCCGCGGTCGAACACCGCTCGTTGACGCGCACCGCGCTGGACGCAGAGCGGATCGCGGCGGCGGACCGCGTCCGCAGCGCGATCCTCGCGGCCGTCGGCCACGACGTGCGGCGGCCGATCGCGGCCGCCTCGGCCGCCGTCCAGTCGTTGCGTGCGTTGGACGTCGACCTGTCCAGGGCCGACCGGGAGGCACTGCTCGCGACCGCCGACGAGAGCCTCGGTCAGCTAGCGGTGCTGTTGGCAGACCTGCTGGACGTCAGTCGTGTGCAGGCGGGTGTGCTCGCGGTCGCGTCCGGGCCGCTGGCCCTCGACACGGTGGTCGCACCGGCGCTCGACGAGCTCGAGCTCGGGCCCGACGACGTCGACCTCGACCTGCCGGCGGACCTGCCGCCGGTGCTCGCCGACCCCGTCCTGCTGCAGCGGGTCGTCGTGAACCTGCTCGCGAACGCCGTCCGCTACGCACCCGACGGCACCCGCGTGCGCGTCGCGGCGAGCGCCTTCGGAGGCGGGGTCGAGCTCCGGATCGCCGACCACGGTCCGGGTATCCCGTCGGACCGGGTCGACGAGGTCTTCCAGCCGTTCCAACGGCTCGGCGACACCGACAACGAGACGGGCCTCGGGCTCGGTCTCGCACTCGCGCGGGGCTTCACCGAGGGCATGGGCGGCACGATCGAGGTCGATGACACCCCGGGTGGTGGGCTCACCGTCGTGGTGCGGCTGCCGATCGCCGGGCACGTGGGAGTGGAGCTCCGGTGAAGGTCCTGATCGCGGACGACGACGCGCAACTCGTCCGAGCGCTCTCCGTCACGCTCGCCGCCCGCGGGTACGAGGTCGTGACGGCGAAGGACGGGCGCGCGGCGATCGACGCCGTCATCACCGAACGGCCCGACCTGGTGCTGCTCGACCTGGGCATGCCCCGGCTCGACGGCATCGGGGTGCTCGAGGGCATCCGGGGGTGGTCGCAGGTGCCGGTGCTCGTGCTGTCCGGACGGACCGACTCGTCCGACAAGGTCGACGCACTCGACGCCGGCGCGGACGACTACGTGACGAAGCCGTTCCAGATGGACGAGCTGCTGGCGCGGTTGCGGGCCCTCGGACGACGCCGTGCCCCGGCCGGCGTCGACAGCGCGCCGACGATCCGGATCGGCGACCTCGTCGTGGACCTCGTCGCGAAGCAGGTCACCCCGGCCAGCGGTCCCGCGATCCGGCTGACCCCGACGGAGTGGCGCCTGCTCGAGGTGCTCGTCACGAACCCCGACCGGCTGATGACCCGCGAGATGCTCCTGACCGAGGTGTGGGGGCCGTCGCACGGCAACGACTCGGGGTACCTGCGGCTGTACATGGCGCAGCTGCGGCGGAAGCTCGAGCCCGACTCGGCGACCCCGCGGTACCTGGTGACCGAGTCCGGCATGGGCTACCGCTTCAGCCCCTCCGGGGTCACGCCCGGGAACTGAAGGCGGCGAGCTCGGCACGGGTGCGGGCGCCGTGCTTCCGGAGCAGGTTCGCCACGTGGTACTTCACCGTGTTGACGCTGATGCCCAGGCCCTCGGCGATCTCGCGGTTGCCGACGCCCGTCGCGAGCAGCCGCAGCACGTCGCGCTCCCGCGGGGTGAGGTCGTCGTCCGCGACCGACTCCACCTCGGTCGGCGACGGGTCGAGGGGCAGCGAGATGTCGAGGACCGAGCCCCAGTCCGGCGTGCTCGACACCTGGACGCGGCCGTCGAGGGTGACGACCCGTTCTGCGATCGGCCGCATGGCGTCGTCGTGCACGTCGAGGGTGCCGGAGCCGTCGTCGCGGAGCTGCATGAGCAGGTTCCGGCCGTCGCAGTCCCACTGGATGCGGACCCGCTTGGCCGCACCACCGTCGACCAGGGCGAGCACGGCGGTCCGGACGATGGCGCGGGCCGCGTGGGCGACGTCGCCCGGCAGTGCGCGGCCGGTGGTCGGCGGCTCGACGAACTGCACGTCGAGGTCGCCGAACCGGACGAGCGGGCGCAGGTCGGCTCGGAGGCGCGAGAACGCCCCGGTGACCGGCTCCAGCAGGGTGCTGCGCTGGTGGTCGGTCTCGGTGCGCAGGTCGACGAGTGCTGCCGACGCGATCTCGACGGCCTCGGCCCGCGCGGCGGCGTCCGACACCCGTGGTGACCGGAGCACGGCGAGCACGGACTCGAGGGTGAGCGCCTGACGGTCCGCCTGCTCGGCGACGGTCCGGGCGTGCTCCGAGGCGGCGAGCCGACTGGCGGGCTCGCCACGGGCCTCCCTGTCGGGTGCGATGGCGTCCATGGGAGCCGAACCTACCTGTCCCACCCGTGCGGACGGGGCCACCCGATCGGGTGGGACGCCTGCCGACGCGGGTAGCGGTGCGGCGGGCCGCGCGACGGCATGCTCGTGGACATGGCAGAACCCACCGTCCCCGCAGCGTTCGACGTGATCGTGCGCGAGGTCACCGACCTCGCCGCGAACGTCGACGACGCGTCGGCCGAGCGCGCCCTCGACCTGATCGACCGCTCCCACCGTGTCTTCGTGCACGGTGCCGGCCGTTCCGGACTCGCGCTGCGCATGACCGCGATGCGGCTCATGCACCTCGGTCGCGACGTCCACGTCGTCGGCGAGGTCACCACGCCCGCGATCCGGCCCGGGGACGTGCTCCTCGTCGCGAGCGGTTCCGGCACGACCACCGGCATCGTGCAGGCCGCCCGCACCGCGCACGACGTCGGCGCGTCCGTCGTCGCCCTGTCGACCACCGACGACTCCCCGTTGTCCGAGGTCGCGGACGTCACCCTCGTGCTGCCGGCAGCGACGAAGACCGACCGCTCCGGCACGGCCTCGGCGCAGTACGCCGGCAGCCTCTTCGAGCAGGCCGTCGCCCTGGTCGGCGACGCCCTGTTCCACACGCTCTGGTCCCGCGGCGGGCAGTCCGCCGACGACCTCTGGCCCCGACACGCAAACCTCGAATGAAAGGCATCCACATGCAGCTCCAGTTCGCCATGGACACCCTGACCACCGAAGCCGCCCTCGAACTCGCCGCCGCGGCCGCGCCGCACGTCGACGTCCTCGAGCTCGGCACGCCCCTGATCAAGAGCGCCGGCCTGTCCGCCGTCACCGCGATCAAGGAAGCCCACCCGGACAAGATCGTGTTCGCGGACCTCAAGACGATGGACGCCGGTGAGCTCGAGGCCGACATCGCCTTCTCGGCCGGTGCCGACCTGGTCACCGTCCTCGGTGTCGCCGGCGACTCGACGATCGTCGGCGCCGTCAAGGCCGCGAAGAAGCACGGCAAGGGCATCGTCGTCGACCTGATCGGCGTCTCCGACAAGGCCGCCCGTGCCCGCGAGGTCGTTGCGCTCGGCGCCGAGTTCGTCGAGGTGCACGCCGGGCTCGACGAGCAGGCGGAAGAGGGCTTCACGTTCTCGACACTGCTCGACGCCGGCAAGGAGTCGGGTGTGCCGTTCTCGATCGCCGGCGGCGTGAACGCGTCCTCCGTCGCCTCGGTGCAGGAGGCCGGTGCCCGGATCGCCGTCGCCGGCAGCGCGATCTACAGCGCGTCGGACGTCGGCGCAGCAGCCGCGGAGATCCGCGCCGCGATCACGGCGTAGCGCCCGCGGCGCCCGCGCCGCGATGGTGAGCAGAAATGGTCGAGTGCGCATCACGCACTCGACCATTTCTGCTCACCGAGGGACCTCCGCCGGTACCGTCGAGGCGTGACGATCGAGCTGCGCCGGGTGACCGCGGACGACTGGCAGACCTGGCGCCCCGTCCGGCTGCGGGCGCTCGCCGACTCCCCGCACGCGTTCGGTTCGACGCTGCAGGACTGGGCGGACGCCCCCGAGCACCGCTGGCGGACACGCCTGTCGATCCCCGGTGCGCTCGACCTGCTGGCGGTCGCCGCCGAGGGCGACGTCGTCGGGATGGCGAGCGGTGTCCCGGGCGCCGACGCCGGTGCGCCAGCCGAACTCATCTCGATGTGGGTCGACCCCGCCGCCCGGGGCCGAGGCGTCGCACGTGCCCTGGTCGAGACGATCGCGGAGTGGGCAGCGGCCTCCGGTGGCGGGGCGCTCGAACTCTCCGTGATGCCCGACAACACCGTCGCCCGGCACACCTACGAGCGCGCCGGGTTCACCGCACTCGACGAACCGGGCGCTCCCCTGCCCGACGGTCGGAACGAGGTGCTGATGCGTCGTACGGTGGTCGCATGAACCGAGTACTGCGGTGGACCGCGTGGATCGTCGCCGTGCTGCTGGTGGTCGTGGTGGTGTTCCTCGTCTGGGCGCACATCGTCATGCAGGGCACCCGGAGCGCTGCGCTGCAGGTCTGGCGCGACGACCGTGTGTCGGTCCAGGATGCCGGTGACTCCGTGGTGATGACGCCCACGGGGCAGGCCGACGGCAAGGGCATCGTGTTCATCCCGGGTGCGAAGGTCGATCCGTACGCGTACATGGCGACCTTCCGGCAGGTGGTCGCGAACGGCACGACGGTCGTCATCACGAAGCCGACGCTCAACCTCGCGTTCTTCGACACCCGGCCGCTCTCGACCTTCGAGGCGCACGCGCCGGACGTCGCGACCTGGGCGGTCGGCGGGCACTCGCTGGGCGGGGTCCGTGCCTGCCAGCTCGCGCAGGACGCGGACGGCCTGCTGCTGCTCGGCAGCTACTGCGCGAACGACATCAGCAGCTCGTACATCGACGTGCTGAGCGTCTCGGGCTCGCGTGACGGGCTCTCGACCCCCGACAAGGTCGACGCGGCCCGGCACCTGTTGCCGTCGACCGCGACGATGACCGAGGTCCAGGGTTCGAACCACGCCGACTTCGGCGCCTACGGGGACCAGCCGGGCGACCGCACGGCGACCATCAGCCGCGAGGCCGCCCGCGAGCAGATCTCCTCGGCGATCGAGGAATGGGCGCGCGACCTGCCGCCGGCCCCTGGCCTGCGCTGACGGCGCGGTCTGAACACGCGTGCTGGAGCGGTCCTAGACTCGACGAGAGCAACGTCCACGAACCCCGTTCCCTGAAGGGCTGCAGATGACGACGCCGACCCGGCGCACACCCGCGCGACTCGCGGACACGCGAGCGCTCCTGTTCGACCTGGACGGTGTCCTCACCCCCACCGCCGACGTGCACATGCGCGCCTGGAGCCGGCTCTTCACGCCGTACCTCGAAGCGCACGGGGTCGCGCCGTACACACAGGCCGACTACTTCGCGTACATCGACGGCAAGCCGCGGTACGACGGCGTGCGGTCGCTGCTCGAGTCGCGGGGCATCGACCTGCCGCAGGGCACCCCGGACGACGGCCCGGACGACGACACCGTGTGCGGTCTCGGCAACCGGAAGAACGCCGAGTTCACCGCCGAGCTGGACGAACACGGCGTCGAGCCGTACCCCGGCTCGCTCCGGTTCCTCACCGCCGCGATCGACGCCGGCTTCCACGTCGCGGTCGTCTCGAGTTCCGCGAACGCCGTCTCGGTGCTGCGGACCGCCGGCATCCTCGACCGGTTCACCGTCGTGGTCGACGGGCTCGTCGCCCGCCAGGACGGCCTGGCGGGCAAGCCCGCCCCCGATACCTACCTGGACGCCGCCGGGCGCTTCGGACTGACCGCCGCCGAGTGCGTCGTGGTCGAGGACGCCACCAGTGGTGTGGAAGCCGGCCGGAACGGGGCCTTCGGGCTCGTCGTCGGGGTCGACCGCGGAGCGGGCGCCGACGCGCTGCGCGAACACGGTGCCGACGTCGTCGTGACGGACCTCGCCGACCTGGTCGCGGACCTTCCCCACGCGACCACCAGCACGACGTAGCCAGCGCGCCGGAGGCGAGCCGCGCCTCCCGGTCGAACCGACGTCCCCACACCACCCTCCCTTCCCACGGAGCACCATGAACCCCATCACCTCGGACCCGCTCGACCGCGTCCGGTACCCGATCGACGAGTGGGCACTCGTCGAGACCGAGTACACCCCCGACCAGCAGGGCGTCGCCGAGACGAACTTCGCCGTCGGTAACGGGTACCTCGGCCTGCGCGGCAACCTCGACGAGGGCCGCGGCGGTGTGCAGTACGGCACGTACATCAACGGGTTCCACGAGACCTGGCCGATCCGGCACGCCGAAGACGCCTTCGGGTTCGCCAAGACCGGCCAGACGATCATCAACGCGCCCGACGCCAAGGTGATCCGGCTCTACGTCGACGACGAACCCCTCGTGCTGGCCGAGGCGGACATCCTCCACCACACGCGGCGCCTCGAGTTCCGCGGCGGCTACCTGTTCCGCGAGACCGAGTGGTCGACGCCGTCCGGCAAGCGCGTGCTGATCCGGTCCCGCCGCCTGGTGTCGTTCACCGATCGGCACCTCGCCGTCATCGACTACGAGGTCACCGTGCTCGACGCGGACGCCTCGATCCTGCTGTCCAGCCAGATCCTGAACCGCCAGGACGTGCAGGACGAGTACCACGCCGGGATGCGGGCGGCCGCGAACGCCTTCGACCCGCGGAAGGCCGAGGCCTTCACCGACCGGGTGCTCGAACCGAAGCTCAAGCGCAGCACCGGCGCCCGTTCGCTGCTCGGGTACCAGGCGTCGAGCTCCGGCATGACGATCTGCGTCGGTGTGGAGCACCACCTCGAGACCGAGAACAGCTGGGACGAGTCGTCGTCGATCGATGACGACCTGGCGAAGCACGTCTACCGCGTCCAGGCGCGTGCCGGGCAGCCGATCCGACTCGTCAAGCACGTGGTGTACCACACCTCCCGCGGTGTCCCGGTGCGCGAACTCGCCGACCGCTGCGACCGCACGCTCGACCGGGCGCACGCCGAGAACATCGACGAGACGTTCGAGAAGCAGCGCGTCTGGCTCGACGACTACTGGGCACGCAGCGACGTCGAGATCGCCGGGCAGCCGGAGATCCAGCAGGCCGTCCGGTGGAACCTGTTCATGCTCGCGCAGGCCACGGCCCGCACCGACGGGCACGGCATCGCCGCCAAGGGCGTCACCGGCTCCGGCTACGGCGGGCACTACTTCTGGGACATGGAGATCTACGTCCTGCCGTTCCTGTCGTACACGGCGCCGATCGTCGCCCGGAACGCGCTGCGGTTCCGCTACAACATGCTCGACGCCGCACGCTCGCGGGCACGCGAGCTGAACCAGCGGGGTGCCCTGTTCCCGTGGCGCACGATCAACGGCGAGGAGTCGAGCGCGTACTACGCCGCCGGCACCGCGCAGTACCACATCGACGCCGACATCGCCCATGCCCTGATGCAGTACGTGCGGGCGTCCGGTGACACCGAGTTCCTGAAGCGCGGGGCGATCGACGTGCTCGTCGAGACCGCCCGGCTGTGGGCTGACCTCGGCTTCTGGCGCTCCAACGGCGACAAGAAGTTCCACATCGACGGCGTCACCGGGCCCGACGAGTACACGACCGTCGTCGACGACAACCTCTACACGAACGTCATGGCGCGGGCGAACCTGTGGTTCGCGGTGAACGCGTGCCGCGAACTCGCGGCCGACGACGTCGAAGAGTACGACCGGATGGTCCGGCGCACCGGTCTGCGCCCCGACGAGCTCGTCGAGTGGGAGCACGCCGCCGAGTCGATGGAGATCCCCTTCGACCCGCACCGTGGCATCCACCCGCAGGACGCCCAGTTCCTCGACAAGGAACTCTGGGACCTCGAGAACACCCCCGAGTCCAAGCGTCCACTGCTGCTCCACTACCACCCGCTGGTCATCTACCGGTTCCAGGTGCTCAAGCAGGCCGACGTCGTGCTCGCGCTGTTCCTGCAGGGGCACGAGTTCACCGCGGCCGAGAAGCGCCGCGACTTCGACTACTACGACGCGCTCACCACGGGCGACTCGACGCTGTCGGCGGTCGTGCAGTCGATCATGGCGGCCGAGGTCGGGTACCACGACCTCGCCGACCAGTACTTCCAGACGGCGCTCTACGTCGACCTGGCCGACCTGCACGGCAACACCTCGGACGGCGTGCACATCGCGTCGACCGGTGGCATCTGGGGTGCGCTCGTCAACGGGTTCGGCGGCATGCGCGACCACGGCGGCCGGATGACGTTCAACCCGCGACTGCCGCGGCACTGGGACTCGTTGACCTACCGTCTGACCGTGCGCGGGTCGCGGGTCCGGGTCGACCTCGGGCAGGACGCCATGACCTTCACGGTCGAGTCCGGCACGGGTTTCACCGCCTGGGTGCACAACCAGCAGTGGGACATCGAGGCCGGCGAGCCGACCGTTGTTCCGTTGCCGCACCAGGGGCCGCGGATGTCCGGGCACGCACCGACCACGAGCGACATCCAGGGCACGCTCCGCGCCGACGGCTCCGTGATCACGGCCTCGATCCCGACGATCTCGCTCCAGCGCGACTTCGACGTGGACGAGACGACCGCTTAGGGCGTCACGCCGGCTGTCGGCAGGGGCCCGCTCGACCCGGTCAGCTCGCGACGAGCTCGACCTTGAAGCGTTCGGCGTCCTCCAGGAAGGCAGCACGGTGGTCTGGACCGCCGGCGTACGGGTGCCGGTCCTCGTAGAGGCGGGTCCAGCCGTGCGCCGGTGCGTCCGTCCACAGCTGCTCGACCTGTCCGGCGTCGCCGGCGTGGAACGCGAGGTGGCTCAGCCCGGGCCGTCGGCGGTCGTGCGCGCCGTCGAGCGGTGCGGCCTCGAGAACGAGGTAGACGTCACCGAGTCGCCAGCTCCGGCCCGCTGGCCACTCCTGGAACGGCGTGTACCCGAGCTCGCCGAGCAGCCAGCCCCACGCCCTGCTCGCCGTGTCGAGGTGGGCGGTGCGGAGCTCGACGTGGTGCAGGGCTCCCCGGGTCACAGGAGCTTCCGGAGCGTGTTCGTGTTGCGCGTCGTGGTCGAGCGCTTGAAGCGTGCTGCCCCGGCCCGCTTCGCGAACACGGTGTCCGTGCTCGACCCCTTCGGGCACGACCAGTACACGACACCGTCACCCCGGGCGACCTGCTCCACGGCGGTGTCGAGCACGAGGTCGGCGAGCAGCGCGTCGAGGGCGTCGTCGTCGGAGCCGAACACCCCGTAGTCGTGCCGAGCGTCGGCCCGGTCGAACGGGAACCCCTCGACGATGCCTTCGAGGTCGTCGTGCCGGACGAGCACGATCCACGCGTCGTAGCCGAAGCGGTCACGGAGTGCCTGCTCGATCGTGGCCTTCAGGGTCGGCGCGTCGGCGTCCGTCCCGAACACCACGTTGCCGGATGCGAGCACCGTGCGGACGTCGTCGAAGCCGAGTCCACGGAGCAGTTCCGCGAGCTCGGCGTTCTTGATCGTGATGCCGTTGACGTTCACTCCGCGCAGCAGCGCGATCCACTTCGCCATGCCGGAACCGTAGCGCGGTGGCGGCCGTCTCAGCCGATCGACTACACAAGAAGCATTGCGCAAGAGTTCTTGTGCATCTATCGTCAGAGCATGACCGTGCGCAGACTCGACGACGCCGCCCACATGCGTGCCCTCGCCCACCCGACCCGACTGCGGATCGTCGGGCTCCTGCGTTCCGGTGGACCGCAGACTGCGGCGATGCTCGGCGACGAGATCGACGAGGCACCCGGCACGATCAGCTACCACTGCAAGCGCCTGGCCGACGCGGACTTCATCGAGCCGGCGCCGGAGCTCGGTTCGGACCGGCGGGAGCGGTGGTGGCGTGCGACTGCGGACCACACGTCGTGGGACCTCGCCGATGCGTTCGACGACCCGGAACGGATGCTCGCCACGACGGCACTCGACCACACCGTCGCCGATGCGTACGCGGCCGAGTACGGGCGGTTCATCGACCAGGCGCCGGTGCTCGGCCGTGAGTGGGTCGCGGCGTCGACCAGCTCCGACGAGGTGCTGCGACTGACCGCCGAGGAGCTCACCGGCCTCGGCGCCGAACTGCGTGCCGTCGTCGAGCGATGGACGGCCGTGAGTGACGCGCACACGCCGGGTGACGGGTCGGAGCGCGTCATCGCCGTCACGCAGAGCTACCGGATGGGGCGACCGTGAACGCCCGGGCACGGTTGCGGGCGCTGCTCGCGGTCCAGGTCGTCTCGCGGACCGGCAACGTCGTCACGACCGTGGCCGTGCCCTTCGCCGTCCTGGCCCGGGGCGGCTCGGCGACGGACGTCGGGATCGCCGCCTTCGCCGCGACGGTGCCGATCGTCCTCGGCGGCCCGTTCGGCGGGGCGCTCGTCGAGCGGGTCGGGTTCGTCCGTTCGAGTGTGGCGTCGGACCTCGTCAGCGGTGCGACCCTCCTGGCGATGCCGATCCTCGCCTGGACGGTGGGTCTGCCATTCTGGGCACTCCTGGCGCTCGTGTTCGTGAGCGGCCTGTTCGACCTGCCCGGGGAGTCCGCACGCCGGGTCCTGCTCCCGGGGCTCGCACGATCGGCCGGCGTCCCGCTGGAGCGCGCGGTCGGTCACTTCGAGGCGTCCCAGCGACTCTCGGTGCTCATCGGCGCGCCGCTCGGCGGGGTGCTCGTCGCGGCTGCCGGACCGATGGCCGCCCTCGTCTGCACCGCGGTGGCGTTCAGTACCGCAGCGCTGCTCGCTGCGGTACTGGTCCGGCCAGCGGGCGACGACGCAGCGGGCGACGACGCAGCGGGTGCGAGCGCTGATGCGGCTCCGACCAACGGGTACTGGCGGGACATCGCCGAGGGCTTCCGGTTCTGCGTCCGCGACCCGTTCTTCCGGCTCGTGATCGCCCTCGTGCTGATCACGAACCTGCTGGACGCGGCCCGGTCGACGACGTTGCTCCCGCTCTACGCCGCTGACACACTCGGCGGGGCGCAGGCGCTGGGCTTCGTGACCGGGACCTTCGGCGGTGCGGCGTTCCTCGGGTCGGTGGCCTTCGGGTACGTCGCACACCGCGTCCCCCGTCGGATCACGTTCGTCGTGTGCTTCGTGCTCGCCGGTGGGCCCTCGCTCCTGGTGCCGGCGCTCGGCCTCGGGCTGCCGTGGATGCTCGCTGCCTCGGCGCTGTCGGGCCTCGCCGCCGGATCACTCAACCCGATCCTCGGAGCCGTCGAGCTCGAGCGCATCCCGGCGCACATGCGCGCCCGGGTGTTCGGGCTGCTCGGAGCCGGGTCCTGGGCGGGCATCCCGCTCGGCGGACTGCTCGCCGGGTTCGCGGCCGAGGGCGTTGGTGTGCAGGCGACGTTCGGGGCCGTCGTCGTGCTCTACACCGTCGTGACGCTCGCGCCGCTGACGGGCGGCGCCTGGCGTCTCATGGAACGACCGGCTCCGGAGCGGGCACCGGTCGAGCGCGTGACGACGTAGTCCGCATCCGGGGCGGCGCTCACGTCCACGTCCGCGCGACGCCCCAGCCGCTGCCCTCGGGCACGATGTCGACCACCAGCGTGTCCCCGTCGTCGGCCGTGGCCTGGAAGCGCCAGCCGACCGTGCGCTCGGGGGCGTGGGTGATGGCGGTCGGCAGCTCGGCCCGCGTCACGGTCAGACGGGTCGGGGTGTCGCTCACCCGCCAACGGCGCCCGCCCCAGACCAGCCGGCTCGGTGCGCCCTCGGACCACCACACGGTGGCGGCCGTCTCCGTGATCATCATCGGGTCTCCTCGTTCGAACGTGTGTTCGAATGCTAGATCGCAATCGAACGGCGAGCAACCGCGGGTTGTGTTCAGAACGCGTTCTGAATACGCTGGATCCATGACCCTGACCGCCCCTCCTCGCTCGCGTCGTGCCGTCCAGTCGTCCGACCTCTCCCGCCATTCGAGAGAAGTGTTCGCTGCAGCTGAAGAAGAGCCGCTCGAAGTCACGCGGCGCGATGGAAAAGCGCTCGTGCTCACCACGAAGGAACGCTCGGACGACGACGACGCGGTCCTCGAGATCGCTGCGCAGTTGATCGCTGCGGTGACCGTCAACGAGGGGCTGCCGCTCCACGATCGACTCGCCATCCCCTACCCGTGGATCAAGCTCCTGAGTCGAGACGACCAGCAGCGATTTGCCCGCGAGATCGTCGACGTGGCTCGTGGATCGTTCTCGCTCAGGCAGCCGCGGGCCTTGCTCGTCGAGATGCAGGCGTGGCGCAGCAGTGCCGAGGCGATCGCGGCGGGCTGGAGCACCGGCGACCCCGAACTCCTCGAGCACCCGATCGTCCTCGACGCGCCGTGAAGCCGTGGTCAGTCGCGGCACTGGTGTCCCCCGGCCGGTACGGACGACGGAGTTCACGGTCGTCCTGGGCACGCGCTCGGCAGAGCACGGATGGCGAGAAGTCCTGGCGACACAGCGGAACGCAGTCGTGTCAGCCTGGGAGCGGTTGACCAGCGATCCCTTGTCCGAGGACCTGGCCTGCCATGCGCTCCGCGGTGCGCTCGGCGTCGTCCGGCACTCGGGTCGCGAATGGACACGTCGGCAGCTCGAACTGAAGCGGGGCGCGCGGATCTGGTTCACGGTGGACGAGGCGGATCGAGTCGTCTGCATCACAGACGTCCACACGCGCCATCCCAACCAGACGAAGTGACTGCGCCTGACCTCGGATGCCCTCGTGTAGACGGGGAGCATGACGAACGACGATCAGGGCCCCGACGAACATCACGAGGTACCCGCGGGGGTCTCCGACGCCACGGTGGAGGCACTCGGCACACTGTCGGCTGCGGTCGAGGTCATCGAGCACGCCCGCGGCCTGCTCTACGGCTTCCACCGCCTGACGGGCACCGCCGACCTGAACCTCGGCGAAGCCGTCGAGCAGCTCCGGAAGGCCGGCCACACCGAACTCGCCGACCGCATCGACACCGAGCTCGTGGGTCGCAACGTCATCGCCGGCCGCTGGACGTTCCAGGTCGTCGAGGACTACGACGACGGGTACTACGCCCTGGCGAAGGAGCTGGAGCGCACTGCGCGGGACGAGCTCGTGCAGGGGCGCCGCCACCTGTTCGAGGCGGGCATGAAGGAGGACCGGCGGTCCGGCGGTCGACGCCACCACGAGGCGACGCCGGGCGACCTGCCGGACTGAGCACGGGCCTCCCGGCCGGCCCGAACGCGAAAGCGACAGTTCTCCGCGGATGTTTCGCGGACAACTGTCGCTTTCGTGGACCACCCTCGGACGGCCCCACAGGAACTGTCGCTCTTGCAGACCAGCCCCGGCCCGGCCCGGCCAACCCCGGCCCGGCGCCCCTGCCTCAGCCGACGCCGAGCAGTGCCTCCAGCGGCCCTCGTGCGAAGTACAGCAGGAAGCCCGCGGCGACGACGTAGAGCAGCCACGACACCTCGCGACCCCGGCCGGACAGCAGCTTGATGAGGACCCAGCTGATGAAGCCGACGCCGATGCCGTTCGCGATCGAGTAGGTGAGCGGCATGACGACGATCGTCAGGAACGCGGGCAGGGCCGAGCCGAAGTCCGTCCAGGAGATGTCCGCGACCTGCGCCACCATCAGGGCGCCGACGACGACGAGTCCGGCGGCGGCGACCTCGAGCGGGACGACCTGCGTGAGCGGGGTGAGGAACATCGACGCCAGGAACAGCAGGCCGGTGACGACCGACGCCATGCCGGTGCGTGCGCCCTCGCCGATGCCGGCGGCGGAGTCGATGAAGACGGTGTTCGACGACACCGAGGCGCCACCGCCGGCGATCGCGCCGACGCCCTCGACGACGAGCGCCGACTTCAGGCGGGGGAACGTGCCGTCGGGCTTCGCGACGCCGGCGGCCTTCGCCAGGCCGGTCATGGTGCCCATCGCGTCGAAGAAGTTCGTGAACACGAGGGTGAAGACGAGCATCGACGCCGCCAACGGCCCGATGCGGCTGAACGCGCCGAACAGGTCGGCGTGGCCGACGAGCGACAGGTCGGGGAACGCGAAGAGCGCACTCGGCAGGCCCGGGGCGTTGAGGTTCCAGCCGGTCTTCGAGTCGACCGACGTCGGCACCTGGAAGATCGCCTGCAGGATGATCGCGATGATCGTCGTGGCGACGATCCCGATGAGCAGGGCGCCCTTGACCTTGCGTGCCATGAGCGTGCCGATGATGACCAGCCCGATCAGGAACACGATGGTCGGCAGGGCGCCGACGGAGCCGTCCTCACCGAGCTGCAGGGGCGGCGACGCGAGCCCGGACGAGCGCACGAAGCCCGAGTCGACGAGGCCGATGAAGGCGATGAACAGGCCGATGCCGACGGTGATCGCTGCCTTCAGCTGCGCCGGGACGGCGGTGAAGATCATCGTCCGGATCCCCGTCAACGCCAGGACCACGATGATCACGCCGTTGATGACGACGAGTCCCATCGCCTCGGCCCAGGTGACCTGCTGCACGACACTGACGGCCAGGAACGAGTTGATCCCGAGGCCCGCGGCGATACCGAACGGCAGGTTCGCGATGACGCCCATGGCGATGGTCATCAGGCCGGCGACGAGACCGGTCGCGGCGGCGACCTGCGCGTTCTCGAGCCAGCCGCCGGAGACGTCCTTGGCGGCCTGGTCGGCGCTGAACCCACCGAGGATCAGCGGGTTGAGGATGACGATGTACGCCATCGTCACGAACGAGACGAGTCCGCCTCGCACCTCGCGCGGGATCGTGGATCCGCGCTTCGTGATGGAGAAGTATCGATCGAGGCCGGTCGCGAAGCGGTTCCGGGGTGGGGTGTCGGTCTTCGTGGCGCTCACCGAGCAAGTTTAAAGCCTGCTGGGTTTCCGGCATGTCACAGGATCCTCACAGGGCGCGCAGGGTGCGCCGATGTCCGACCGGGAGGCCCGACCCGCGTGATCGGGGGACGTCACGCCGTGCGCCGGCTCGCGTTCTCCGGCCATGGCTGGTGTTGGATGGACCGGTGACGTCACGCATGGACCGTGCCCGCGTCGAGGCCGCGGTGCGCGAACTCCTGCTCGGCATCGGCGAGGATCCCGACCGCCCCGAACTCGAACGCACACCCGCTCGGGTCGCCGACTCGTACGCCGAGTTCTTCGCCGGCATCGGCACGGACGCCGTTGCCATCGCCCGCGACGGCACCGTGCACGCCGAGGACGGTGAACGCGGCCGACTCGTCATCGTGCGCGACGTGAAGTTCCGGTCCGTCTGCGAGCACCACCTGCTGCCGTTCCTCGGGGTCGCGCACCTGGCCTACGCGCCGGGTGACCGTCTGATCGGGCTCGGAACGCTCTCGCGGGTGCTCGACGCCGTGGCCTCGCGTCCGCAGCTGCAGGAGCGGCTGGGCGAGCAGGTCGCTGCCACGATCGCCGAGGGGCTCGGCGCCGAGGGGGTCCTCGTGGTCCTCGACGCGCAGCACCAATGCGTGACGACCCGTGGGGAGCGCCAGACCGGCTCGACGACCGTCACGGTCGCGGCGAACGGCTCGCTGGCCGACGCCGCGGGCCGGGCGGAGGCGATCGCGCTCATCGGTGCGGGGCGTGTACCCGACCCCGAGGCGGACGCGTGACGTCTGAGGGGGCCGCCACGGGCCTCCAGGCAGGATCGACCGCACCCGGCTGGGTCGTGCCGGACCTGCGGCAGCCGGTCCGTACGATCGGACGCAGAACGTTCGACTTCGACCACCGCATCGCCGTGATGGCGATCGTGAACCGCACGCCCGACTCGTTCCACGACCGCGGTGCCACCTTCGAGCTCGACCGCGCCGTCGCCGCCGCCGTCCGGGCTGCCGAACAGGGCGCCGACTGGGTCGACATCGGCGGCGTAAAGTTCGCTCCGGGGCCGGAACTGCCCGCTGCTGACGAGGTCGACCGCGTCGTGCCCGTCGTCGAGCAGCTCGCCCAGGAGTCCGACGTCACCATCAGCGTCGACACGTTCCGCCCCGAGGTCGCCGCAGCGGCGATCGCAGCTGGCGCGAGCGTGGTCAACGACACCACCGGCCTGTCCGATCCCCGGATGGCGGCCGTCGTCGCGGACTCCGAGGCGACGATCGTCATCACGCACTCGCTCGCCGAACCCCGACGGCCCCTCGCAGCGCCGCCGCAGTACGACGACGTCACCGCGTCCGTCGTCGGGTTCCTGCGGGAGCGCGTCGACCGGGCGCTCGCCGCGGGGATCCCGGAGTCGCGGATCGTCGTCGACCCGGGCCACGACCTCAACAAGAACACCGTGCACACGCTCGAGGTCACCCGGCGCCTGCCCGAGGTCGTGGCGCTCGGCTACCCGGTGCTCGCGGCGGTGTCGAACAAGGACTTCGTGGGGGAGTCGCTCGGACGCCCGCGCGGCGAACGCCTGGCGGGGTCGCTCGCCGTCGCGACCGTGAGCGCGATGCTCGGGGCGCGGATCGTCCGGATGCACGACGTCGCCGAGAGCGTCGACGCGATGCGCATGGTCGAGGCGACGCTCGGTTGGCGCGCCCCAGCGGAAGCGCGGCACAACACGTGAACCTCCTGCCCCCGTCGATCGCGGACCTGTCCGACGACGACCTCATCGACCTGTACACAGCGGGTGCCTCGGCGCCGTGGCTGCGGGTGAACTTCGTGGCGACGCTCGACGGGTCCGCCTCGGCCGCCGGGGTCTCGGGGTCGCTCGGCGGCCCGGACGACCTGCGCGTGTTCGACCTGCTCCGCCGGGTCGCCGACGTCGTGCTCGTCGCAGCCGGCACCGTGCGTGACGAGGGCTACGGGCCGATGGTCCTGCACGACGCCGACGTGGCCTGGCGCCGGGCGCACGGCCTGCCCGACCACCCGGTGTTCGCGATCGTGTCGCGGTCACTGTCACTGGACGCCGGATCCCGGGTGTTCACCGAGGCCCCGGTCCGGCCAGTCGTCCTGACCTCCGCGGCTGCGGCGGCGTCGGACGTCGGGGTCGCGCTGTCGTCCGTCGCCGACGTCGTGCCCTGCAGCACCGACACCGACCCCGACTCGGTCGACGTGTCGCTCGTCCGCGACGCACTGGTGGCGCGGGGGTTCGGCACGATCCACTGCGAGGGCGGGCCGTCGTTCCTCGGGTCGCTCATCGCCGCGGACGCCGTCGACGAGCTGACCCTGACGATCGACCCGTCGCTCGAGGGCGGCACCGGGCCCCGGATCGCCCGCGGCAGTTCACCGGAGCTGCGACGGATGCGCCCCGCGCACGTGCTCCGCGGTGCGGGTGACGTGCTGCTGACCCGGTACGTCCGGGCGGAGCCGCCTGCCCGAGTCTCGGTGCCGGTCGACCGCGTCGGCTAGGGTCGGGCGCGTGATCGACATCGTGGCGTCCGGGGTCCTCTTCGACATGGACGGGACGCTCGTCGACTCGACCGCGGTGGTCGAGGCCACCTGGACCCGGTTCGGTCACGACCGCGGCATCGACCCGGCCGAGATCCTCGCCTTCTCGCACGGCCGTCAGGCGATCAGCACGATCGAACACTTCCTGCCCGAACTGGACCGCGACGAACAGCTCCGCATCGCCGCCGCACTGGTCGCCGAGGAGAGCGCGAGCAGCGAGGGCATCTTCGAGATCCCCGGTGCCGCAGCCTTCGTCGACCGGCTCCTCGACGCAGGCGTGCCGGTGGCGCTCGTGACCAGTGCACCGCGCGACCTGGCCGCCGGCCGGATGGCGGCAGCGGGCCTGACCATGCCGACGGCGTTCGTGCCGTCCGAGGACGTCGAGCACGGCAAGCCCCACCCCGACGGGTACCTGCGCGGTGCCGCGCTGCTCGGTGTCGAGGCCACCGACTGCGTGGCGTTCGAGGACGCCCCCGCCGGCCTCGAGTCGGCCATCGCCTCCGGAGCGACCACGGTCGTCGTCGGCCCGCACGAGTCGGACGTCACGGCCGGGCTCTACCGGGTGTCGGGGTACGAGGGCATCACCGTCGAGCCCGAAGGGTCCGCTTTCCGCATCCGCGGCTGAGGACCCGCTGCGTCCTGCGGGCACGCCCAGCGCTCCCCGACGACCCTCGGGTGTGCGGCCGGAACAACCGGGCCGCACGTGCGGCCGGAATCACCGGGCCGCGGAAGGAGCGACCATGGCAACCCTGGACGGCAAGAAGGTCCTCGTCATCGCGACGAACTACGGCGTGGAGCAGGACGAGATCGTCGTGCCCGTCGACCAGCTCCGCGAGCGCGGCGCGACGGTGACCGTGGCGGCGCAGGACTCCGGTTCGATCGCGACCCTGGTCGGCGACAAGGACCCCGGCAAGTCCCTCGACCCCGACACCACCATCGCCGGTGTCAACGTGACCGGGTACGACGCGCTCGTGGTCCCCGGTGGCACCATCAACGCCGACACCCTGCGACAGGACAACTCGGCGGTCTCCCTGGTGACGGCCTTCGTCGAGGCGAACAAGCCCGTCGCGGCGATCTGCCACGGCCCGTGGACCCTCATCGAGGCCGGTGTGCTGCGCGGACGGACGATCACTTCGTTCCCGTCGCTGCAGACCGACGTCCGGAACGCCGGCGCCGAGTGGGTCGACCAGGAGGTCCAGGTCGACGGCGGCATCATCACCTCGCGGAACCCCGACGACCTGCCGGCCTTCGTCGACGCGATCGAGAGCGCGCTGACAGCGTGAGCACGGTGCGCTGCCGCTGACGGCCCTGCCGCTGACGGCACCGCCGTCAGCCCGGCGCGACGGGGCGGGTCGTCCGGAGCACCGCGGGTCCGAGGGTGAGCACGCCGTCGGACTCGGGGTCGCACCGCACCCCGCCCCGTCCACGCATCGCCCGGAACGCACCCGGCGCCACCTCGTGGTCCATCCAGGCGCACGGGTTCGCCGGCCGGTACCCGCGGAACAGCACGGCACCGCTGCCGGGGCTCTGCAGCGAGAACGGCTCCCCCCGGAGCGCCTCGACGTCGGCGCCCCGCAGGAACACGTTCCGCCGGGTCGCCACGGGATCGACCGGCACGCCGAGTGATCGTCCGACCTCCTCGAGGCCCTCGAGCCCGATGACCGTCACCGAGGCGTGCACGTGCGCCCGCGCCGCGAAGTAGCGGTCGCCGACGATGCCGAGTCCCGCGCGCAGTTCGATGCGGTCGCGCAGCTCGTCGGGGTCGTCCGATCGGACCGGCAGGGCACCGTCGGCCGGCCTGCCCTCGTAGCGGTGGCGGCGCGACACGAGCAGCAGCGCGACCTCGACGTCGGTCCGGAACGGCAGGTCGACGGAGTCGGCGAGCTCGGCGAGCTCGTCGGAGCCGACCCGGTGGTCAGACCCGGCCACGTCGTCTCCGGAGGTCACCCGCCCAACGCTAGCCGGGCCTCCCGGTCGACGCCGTGCCGCCGTCGGTACTGCGCCGAGGTTCCACAACACGCCGTCGGTGCTGCGCCGAGGTTCCACGGGCGAGCACATCGAGCGCCGACATGCCGAGATCTCGGAACCTCGGAACCTCGGGCCGCCCGCCACCCGCACCACGCGACGTGCCGCGGCGTCCGATTTCCGCCAGTCGCGGTCGGTGGTGCGTGTCAGGCTGGGCCCGTGACCATCCCCGGAACCGACCAGCTGCATGCCGAGCGCTACCGCGTCGTCGCCTCGCGCGACGCACGCTTCGACGGCCAGTTCGTCACCGCCGTGCACTCCACGGGCATCTACTGCCGACCGAGCTGCCCGGCACGCACGCCCCGCGAGACCGGCGTCACCTTCTACCGCACGAGTGCAGCAGCGCACCTGGCCGGCTTCCGTGCCTGCAAGCGCTGCCTGCCCGAAGCGACCCCCGGCAGCCCCGAGTGGGACCTGCGCGAGGACGTCGCCGGCCGCGCCATGCGCCTCGTCCTCGACGGCGTCGTCGAGCGCGACGGCGTCCCGGGGCTCGCCGCACGGGTCGGCTACTCCGAACGCCAGCTCAACCGCATCATGACGGCCGAGCTCGGTGCCGGCCCGAAGGCGCTCAGCCGCGCACACCGCGCCCAGACGGCACGCACGCTGCTGACGTCGTCGGACCTGCCCATCGCGGACGTCGCCTTCGCGGCCGGGTTCGCGAGCGTCCGCCAGTTCAACGAGACCGTCCGCGAGGTCTTCGCCGTCACCCCGTCCGAGCTGCGTGCCCGTCGGACGCCCCGGCCCGCGTCCGACGGCGCACTGCACGTGCACCTGCCCGCGCGGTCGCCGTTCGACGCGCAGGGGCTCCTCGACTGGCACGCACTGCACGCCCTGCCGGGCCTGGAGCAGGTGGACACCGACGAATCCGCGCGGGTCACCTCCTACGGACGGCTGCTCGACCTGCCGGGAGGCCCGGGGTGGTTCAGCGCATCGGCCGCGGTCGCAGGGACGGCCGGTTCCACGGCCGCCGGTCGCGGTACCGGGATCGACCTGCGGGTGCGCGTCACCGACCTGTCCGACCTGCCGACGCTCGTCGCCCGCGTCCGGTCGTACTTCGACCTCGATGCCGACCCGGTCGCCGTCGACGCGGTGCTCGGCTCCGTGCCCGAGCTGGCTGCGGCGGTGCAGCGGGTCCCCGGCCTGCGGCTGCCCGGTGCCGTCGACGCGCACGAGATCGTGTTCCGCACCCTCATCGGGCAGCAGGTCTCCGTCGCCGCGGCCAGGACGGCCCAGACGCGGCTCGTGGCGGCGCTCGGTGCCGCCGTGCCGTCGGCGATCCTGCCGGACGGCCTGCTGTTCCCGTCCGCCGAGGTCATCGCCGCCCGCGGCCACGAGGTGCTGCGCGGTCCGGCCGCCCGGGTCGACACGATCCTGCGGGTCGCCGCGGCGCTCACCGACGGGTCGCTCGTCATCGACGGCGGGCAGTCCCTCGACGAGCTGCGCGAGCGGCTGCTGGCGGTGAAGGGCATCGGGCCGTGGACCGCCGACTACGTGGCGCTCCGGGTCCGGCACCACCCCGACGTGTTCCTCCACAGCGACCTCGCGGTGCGCAACGGTGCACAGGAACTCGGACTGCCCGGTACGGCGCGCGAGCTCTCCCTATGGTCGGAGCAGGTGGCGCCCTGGCGGAGCTACCTGACGATGCACTGCTGGCGACCGATCATCGACCGCGCGATCGCGACGGCCGCCGGTGCGCGGGTGCACGGCACCGGCCGTGCGCAGCACGCAGACAACGACCCTCGGAAGGACGAACGATGACCGACGCAACCATCCAGACCCTGGACACCCCGGACGGGGCCTTCACCGTGCTCGAGGACGCCGAGGGCCGTGTCCTCGCCTCGGGCTGGACCGACTCCGTCGACCGGATCCTCGGGCGGCTCGCCGACCGGTACCGGCCCAGTCGCATCGTCGACGGCACGGTCGCCGCCGCTGATGCCGTGGACGCCTTCTACTCGGGCGAGGTCGAGCACGCCATGCAGGTGCCGGTCCGGCAGTTCGGCACCGACCTGTTCACCGAGGGGTGGCGGCAGCTCCGCCGCATCCCCGCCGGCGGCACCCTGACCTACACCGAGTTCGCGGGGGCGATGGGCCGCCCGGACGCCGTGCGGGCCGCCGCCAGCGTGTGCGCACGGAACGCTCCCGCCCTGTTCGTGCCGTGCCACCGGGTGCTGCGTTCCGACGGCACGCTCGGGGGCTTCGCGTGGGGGCTCGACGTCAAGCGATCGTTGCTCGAACGGGAGTCGGTCGGCACCACGGCGCTCGTCTGACTTGTACAAAACGCTCTAGAATGTACAGGTG
The DNA here is from genome assembly GCF_004341255.1 of Curtobacterium sp. PhB142. Lineage (NCBI taxonomy): Bacteria > Bacillati > Actinomycetota > Actinomycetes > Micrococcales > Microbacteriaceae > Curtobacterium > Curtobacterium sp. PhB142. The sequence continues at coordinate 73,890 of NZ_SLUT01000004.1, forward strand.
AGCGAAGTGTCGATCTCCGAAGCGCGTGGCCGCCTGGCGTCGATCATCGACGACGCCCGGCGCGAACCCGTCTACCTGACCCGGCGCAACAAGCGCGTCGCGGCGGTGGTGGACGCGGATGTCCTGGACCGCCTGCTCGAGGCGGCCGAGGACCTCGACGACCTGGTCGCGTACGACGCTGCCATCGCGGAGAACAAGCGCATCGGCGGCGAGAACGTGCAGTGGGACGATCTCAAGCGCGAACTCGGACTCGGATGACCTGGTCGGTCGAGGTCATCCCGTCCGCGCAACGTGTCATCCGCAAGCTCCCGCCCGACGGTCGTCGGCGGATCGAGGGACTCCTCGCGATCCTCGCCGACCACCCGCGGCCCCCGGCAGCTCGGAAGCTCGTGAACCGACCCGGTTGGCGGGTGCGATCAGGTGACTACCGTCTGATCTACGAGATCGACGACGGCCGACTCATCGTGATCGTCGTCGATGCCGGCCACCGCCGAGCGATCTACCGCGACCGCTGAGCGGAGCCGGAGCCGGACCCGGATCGGTCGTCTCCCCCTGGTTGCGGGTGGTGACGTGGGAGCGCTCCGATGCCATGCTTCGAGGACCGACCCGCCCGGTCCCTCCCGAGGACCCGACGCAGCGCCGTCGAACCACCCTCGGAAGGCCCCCAATGGACCAGCACGTCGACCGCACGGTCGTCTCCGCCGACGGCACGGTGATCGCCGTGTCCGACGCGGGGATCGGTCCGGCGCTCGTCGTGGTCGGTGGCGCCTTCGACCACCACGGCACCCCCACCGTCGAGCACCTGACCGGCGCGCTGCAGGACCGCTACCGGGTCATCACGTACGACCGGCGGGGCCGCGGTGCGAGCGGCGACACCACCCCGTGGACGATCGAGCGCGAGGTCGAGGACCTCGCGGCCGTCGTCGCGAGTGTGGACGGACCCGTCGCCGCGCTCGGCCTCTGCGTCGGCGCGGGGGTGGTCCTCCGGGGCCTCGCCGCCGGTGTCCCGCTCGGGGCCGCCGTGCTGTGGGAGCCGCCGTACCGGGCGACGGTCGACCCGCACGCCGACGACGTCGTCTTCGCCGACCTGCTCGACGAACACGTCGCCGCCGGCCGTCGCGCCCAAGCGGTCCGGGCGTTCCTCGCGCACGTCCTGGGGGTGCCGATGGGGCAGATCTCGGCGCTGCGGCTGAAGGGTGCGCTCTGGCGGTCGCTCGTCGTCGACGCCCACGTGCTCAGCCGCGACGTGCGGGTGCTCAACGGCCTGGCGATCCCGGAGCGGGTGGCAGCAGCGGTCGGTGTCCCGGTGCTCGTCGCCGCGGGCAGCGACGGCCACGAGTGGATGCGGCAGGCGGCCCGAGCGGTCGTCGAGGCCGTGCCGGGCTCGGGCTACGTCGAGGTCCCCGGGCAGGGTCACGTGCCCGACCCGGCTGCGATCGGCGCGGTGCTCGACGGGTTCCTGGTCCGGGTCGTCTCACCGAGCAGCTGACTGCGAGAGGATGGCGTGGTGAACCCAGCTCGTGCTGGGGAGTTCAGCACTCCTGCGAAGATGGTGCCGTGAACGCACCTCGTCTCGGACTCCTGCTCGACGTCGACGGGCCCATCGCCAGCCCCGTCTCCCGCACCATCGCGATCCCGAGCATCATCGAGGACCTCGTCGCCCTCGCCGCCGAGGGCATCCCCGTCGTCTTCAACACCGGCCGGAGCGACGCCTTCATCCGGAGCGAGGTGGTCGGTCCGCTGCTCGCCGGTGGTCTCGCCGAGGGTGGCCGCGTGCACGCCGTCTGCGAGAAGGGCGCCGTCTGGTGCTCGATCGGCCCGCAGTACGAGGGCGGCATGAGCGAGCTCACCGTCGCCGACGACCTGGCGCTCCCGCGCGACTACGCCGACGAGATGCGCGAGCTCGTCCGCACCGAGTACGCCGACCTGGTGTTCTTCGACGAGACGAAGCGCGCCATGGTGTCGATCGAGCAGCGGGTGGAGGTGCCGAACGCCACGTACCTGGCCCGGCAGCCCGAGTTCGACGCGAAGGCGATGGCGGCCCTCGAGCGTCGCGGCCTGGGCGTGCGCCGTCTCGACGACGTCCGACCCGATGCCGACGGCGCTGTGCAGTGGCGGATCGACCCGACGATCATCTCGACCGACGTCGAGTCCGACCGCAGCGGCAAGGACATGGGCGCCGAGCGGTCGCTCGAGCTCCTGGCGCAGGACGGCGAGCTGCCGACGGCCTGGCGCACGATGGGTGACTCGCGCAGCGACTACGCGATGGCGGACTGGCTGCACGCGAACGGCCACGAGGTCGCGCACGTCGACGTCCGTCCCTCGGACGGCGTGCCGGCGACGCCGTACCCGGTGCTCACCGCACCCGACGGGGTGATCCACGACGAGGCCGGAGCGCGGTTCCTGGCGGACTGGCGCCGATCCGCCTGAGCCGAGCCGGGCCTCCCGGTCGACCCGCCCTGCCCACGGAACCTGGTTCCGGACACCGCACCGCGCCGTTCCCTGGTTCCGCGTCCGGAACCTGGTTCCCATGCGCCCAGCGGCTCCGCTGTTTGCGTGTCGGGGTGGTACACCAGTAATGTCACGGGGTCCGCCGCCCAGTCGATGACGGGATCCACCCCATGGCAACGAAGCTCCGCATCAAGTCGATCGAGGCCTCACTGGCCGACTCCGAGGAGCAGGGCCGGTCCCTGAAACGCTCCCTGAAGACGTTCGACATCGCCGCGATGGGCATCGCGGTCGCCGTCGGCGCCGGCATCTTCTCGGTCGGCGCGAACGCCGCCGCGAACTTCGCAGGGCCGGGCGTCATCATCTCGTTCCTGCTCGCCGCCGTCACGTGTGGCCTGGCGATCATGTGCTACGCCGAGTTCGCCTCGACGATCCCCGTCGCCGGCTCCGCGTACACGTTCACGTACGCCACGATGGGCGAGCTGCTCGCCTGGATCGTCGGCTGGGACCTCATCCTCGAGACCCTCACCGCCAGCGCCGTCATCGCGAAGTACTGGGGCATCTACCTCAGCACCGCGTTCGACGTGTTCGGTGTGACCCTGCCGAGCACGATCCAGCTCGGCCCGATCCCGTTCACCTGGGGCCCGGTCCTGATCGTCGGCATCTTCACGGTGCTGCTCGCCTTCGGCACCCGCCTGTCGTCGCGGGTCTCGGCGGTCATCACGATCATCAAGGTCGCCATCGTGGTGTTCGTCATCGTCGCCGGCGCGTTCTTCGTCAAGGCCGCGAACTTCACCCCGTTCATCCCGCCGTCGGAGCCCGCCAAGGGCGCCGAGGGCAGCGTCTGGACCCAGTCGCTCGTGTCGTGGTTCACCGGTTCCGAGCCCGCGCAGTACGGCGTCTTCGGGCTGCTCGCCGCCGCGTCGCTCGTGTTCTTCGCGTTCATCGGCTTCGACGTCGTCGCGACCAGCGCGGAGGAGACCGAGAACCCGCAGAAGACGCTGCCCCGCGGCATCTTCATCGGCCTGGGCATCGTGACGCTGCTCTACGTCGGCGTCAGCATCGTCATCACCGGCATGGTCTCCTACCAGCGCCTCGCGCAGGAGGACGCACCCTCCCTGGCCTCGGCCTTCGACATCGTCGGGCTGCCGTGGGCTGCCGGCATCATCGCCATCGGCTCCCTGATCGGTCTGACGACCGTCGTCATGGTGCTGCTGCTCGGTCTGTCCCGCATCGTCTTCGCGATGAGCCGAGACGGTCTGTTGCCGCGCTGGTTCTCGAAGACGAACCCGAAGACGCAGACGCCGGTGCGCGTGCAGGTCGTCGCGGGCGTCGTCGTCGCGCTGCTCGCCGGGTTCACGGCGGTCGACAAGCTCGAGGGCATGATCAACATCGGCACGCTGTCGGCCTTCGTGCTGGTGTCGATCGGCATCATCGTGCTCCGCAAGTCGCGCCCGGACGCCCCGCGCTCGTTCCGGGTGCCGTGGTCGCCGGTGATCCCGATCCTGTCGGCGGTGCTGTGCTTCTGGCTGATGCTGAACCTCGAGGTCGAGACCTGGCTGCGGTTCGTCGTCTGGCTCGTCATCGGCTTCGCCATCTACTTCGGGTACAGCCGCCGCAACAGCCGGGTCGGCAAGAGGCAGCAGTAGCGGGCTCCGGCCTCCTACGCGCCGACGACCAGCAGGACGCCGAAGCCCAGCATCACGACGGCGACCAGACCGTCGAACACCCGCCACGTCAGCGGCTTCGCGAACAGCGGTCGGAGCAGCCGCCCGCCGAAGCCGAGGGCACCGAACCACAGGCAGCTCGCCGCGACGGCGCCGACGGTCCACAGCCAGCGGTCGTCCGGACCCTGCTGGTTCGCCACGGACCCGAGGAACACCAGCGTGTCCAGGTACACGTGCGGGTTCGCCCACGTGAAGACGAGCATGGTCGCCACCGCCGTGCGCATGGTCACCGCCTGGCCGGGAGGCGCGGTGCGCGTCCGCCCCGCCACCACCGTCCCCGGGCGCTCGGGTCCACTGCCCGCGGCCGGCTCCGGCACGCCGTCGTCCGCCGCGTCGTCGGCCACGCGCATGGCGTCGCGCGACGGCCGCAGTGCCCGTCGCGCGGCGAGCACACCGTAGGTCACGAGGAACGCGGCCCCGACGAACCGCACGACGACGAGCGCCACCGGGAACCGCTCGATCACGGCCCCGACGCCGAGCACCCCGGCGACGATGAGCACGGCGTCCGACACCGCGCACACGACGACCGCCGCCGTCACCACCCGCAGGCCCGAGCTGACCGCCAACCGGAGCAGGTAGGTGTTCTGCACACCGATCGCGACGATCAGGGCGAGTCCGGTGCCGAGGCCGGCGAGCAAGGGGAGGAGTGCGGTCACGTCCACGACGCTAGGGGCGCCCTCGTCTGTAGACCAGCTCACGTTCCTACAGCGCCGTAAGCTGCACTGCATGGTCCGATTCCAGCGCGAGCACCTCGAGACCCTGTTGGCCGCCGTCGACCACGGCACCCTCGACGCGGCTGCCCGGGCCCTGGCGATCACCCCGTCGGCGGTCTCGCAGCGCATCAAGTCGATGGAGCAGCAGGTCGGCCGGGTCCTGCTGCAGCGGACGACCCCGGTCACCCCGACGGCCGACGGCGCCGTCGTGCTCCGGCATGCACGCCAGGTGCGGTTGCTCGACGACGAGACCGCCCACGCACTCGGCGAGACCGATGCCGACGGATCGGGGTCCGCGGTGCCGTCGATCCCGCTCGCCGTCAACGCCGACTCGCTCGGCACCTGGTTCCTCGACGCGCTCGCACTCGTCCGTGTCGACACCGAGGTGGTCTTCGACCTGCACCGCGAGGACCAGGACCGCACCGCCGAGCTGCTGCGCGCCGGCACGGTGATGGGTGCCGTGACGGCCGAGGCGGACCCCGTGCAGGGCTGCTCGTCGGTGCCGCTCGGCATCGACCGGTACCGGGCGGTGGCATCGCCGGCGTTCGTCGACCGCTACCTGTCCGACGCCGACACCGAGCGGCGGATGCTGAGCCGCCTCGACCGGGTGCCGCTCGTCGACTACGACCGCGACGACGACCTGCAGCAGGGCTACCTCCGCCGGGTGCTCGGTCACGCGCCCTCCGGTCCACGCCACTTCGTCCCGACGTCGGCCGACTTCGCACGGGCGGTCTCGCTCGGCTTCGGGTGGGGGATGCTGCCCGAAGCGCAGTGCCTCGATGCCCTGGCGCGGGGCGAGCTGCTCGAGCTCACCCCGACCCGCCGCGCCGACGTCGCCCTGTGGTGGCAGCGGTGGAACCTGGCGTCACCCTTGCTCGAGCGGGTCACGGAAGCGGTGCGGTCGACCGCCGCCGAGCGCCTGCACCCCGTCACCCGGTGAGCAGGCACGTCCCGGTGCTCGTCGCTGCGCCCGCGGCTCAGGTCTGGCAGCGCGTGCACCAGTAGGTGTCCCGCAGGGTGAGCTCCGAGTCACCGAGGTCTCCTCGCCGGATCCGGGTGCCGCACCGCAGGCACGGCTTGCCCGCGCGTCCGTAGACCCAGAACCGACGCCCCGGGCGGTCGATCCCCGTCGTCACCCGGTGGCTGCGGTCGCGGTTCGCCAGGATGAGCCGGCTCGCCAGGGAGATCGTCCGGCCGGCGTCGTGCACCTCGGCCACCGGGCGGGTCGGCAGGACTCCGCGCAGGAAGCAGAGCTCGTTGCGGTAGACGTTGCCGAGGCCGGCGAGCACGCGCTGGTCGAGCAGCGCCAGTCCGACCGGCCGTGCAGGATCCCGCGTCAGGTTCTCGAGCGCCAGGTCGGCGTCCCAGTCGGGCCCGAGCAGGTCCGGGCCGAGGTGTCCGACGACCTCGGACTCCTGGTCGCGGGGGATCACCTCGAGCACCCCGAGCGTGAACCCGACGGTCGAGACGTCCTCGGTGTCGAGGATCGCGCGTGCCTGGTGCGCCGGGCGTCGCCAGCGCTCGCCGGGGGCGTAGACGTCCCACCGCCCCTCCATCTTCAGATGCGAGTGCACGGTCAGGTCCCCGATCCGGTGCAGCAGGTGCTTGCCACGGGGCACGACCTCGTCGACGGTGCGGCCGACCAGGTCGACGGTCGCGAACGCGGGCACCCGGAAGTCGCTCCGGGTCAGGACCTTGCCCGCGAGCGCCGTGTGCAGCCGGTGGGCTGCCCGGTAGACGGTGTCGCCCTCAGGCACGGAGCCGGAGTCCCTGCGGGGTGGCGGTGAACCCGGCGTCGCCCAGCGCGGTGCCGAGCGGGGTGCCGAGCACGAACTCGCCGTCGACGCGCTCGACCGCGAGCTTCCGCAGTCCGGTGCGCACGATGCCCGCGATCGACGCCGCTGCGACGGCCAGCTCGGCGGGGTCGTCGGTGAAGGTCAACACCGACTTGCCGCCGCGCTCGACGTACACCGCGAGCCGGCCGTCGACGGTGGTGACGAGTGCTCCGGCCTTGCGCCCGGGCCGGTGGCCGCGTGCGCCGGTGGTGGCCGGTGCCGGGGCCTTCTGCGCAGCCGCAGCGACAGCAGCGACGTCGGCGCCCGTGACGTCCGTGTCGGCCGCCGCGCGGTCGTCGGACGGCCAAGGCAGCGATGCGCCGTACGGGTTCGCGGGGTCGGTCGCAGCCAGGGTCAGTGCCTCGCGCTTCCGGTCCGGGTCGACGCGCTCGTCGTCGTCGAGGTCACGGGCGTAGGTCCGCAGCCGGTCGATGGTCGGACCCGTGGCGAACTGTGCGGCCCCGAGGCCCTCGATGAAGTAGCCGCGGCGCGCCCGCCCGGACTCCTCGAACCGCGAGAGCACCCGGTACACGCCCGCGAACCCACCTCGGACCCCCTCGACCTGGACGGCCCCGCGGGTGACGACGCCGTAGCGCTCGAGCAGCTGTTCGGCGGTCGCGGCGGCCCGTACGGTCGAGTCGGACTCGGCCAGGGGGAGCAGGGACCAGCGGCCACCGACGGTCGGCGGACCGGACTGCGTCGGCATCGTCGGACGGCGGCGCCCGCGGTACGCACGAGCCCGCGGGGTGCTGCTGCTCTTCGCCTTGCCGCCGAGCATCGAGCGCAGCGGAGCGAACGTGTCGTTCGTGATCTGCCCGGCCCAGACGAGGTCCCACAGCGCCGCCGTCAGGGCCGGGTCGTCGGTGCTGCCGACGGCCTGCCCGAGCTGGCGGAAGAAGTACGCGCCGCCGCCGGCCAGGGCACCGAGCACGTCGCGCTGCAGCTCGGTGGTCTCGTCGCCGGAGGGCTCGGCGAGCGTCGTCGACGCCGTCTCGGCGAGGTGCAGGCGCACCCACCCGTCGTTGCCGGGCAGGGTCCCGCCGCCGGACCACAGGACCTCGCCGGTGGCGGTGAGCTCGTCGAGCATGTTCGTGGAGTAGTCGGTCACCCGCGCGGGCAGCACCAGGGTCTCCCAAGCGCTGGCGGGCAGGGCGACGCCGGCGAGCTGGTCGATCACCTGCAGGACCCCGTCGACCCCGCGCAGACCGCCGCGGGTGCCAGGGGTCTGCACGTGCTGCCAGGCGGGCAGGAAGCGCGCGAGCGTGTCCGGCGACACCGGCTCGACCTCGTGGCGGAGCGCGGCGAGGGACTTCGTGCGGATCCGGCGCAGGACCTCGGCGTCGCACCACTCGGCGCCCTGCCGATCCGGGCGGAACTCGCCCTCGACCACACGCCGGTCGGCGACCAGACGGCGCAGGGTGTCCTGCACGACGGCGACCCCGAGGCCGAGGCGACCCGCGGCCTCCTGCGCCGAGAACGGCCCGTGCGACCGGGCGTAGCGGCCGACCAGGTCACCGAGCGGGTCGGCGACGGGTTCGACGAACGCGGTCGGCACGCCGATCGGCAGCGGGACCCCGAGGGCGTCACGCAGGCGCGAGGCGTCCTCGATGACGGCCCAGCGGGTGGACCCGGCGTGTGAGAACGACAGGACACGGCGGTCGCGCTCGAGCGCGGTGAGCACGGTCTGCACCTCGGTCGCAGCGGCGGAGCGGTCGTCCGACGCCGCCAGCCAGCTCCGGTCGACGGCTTCGTCGAGGTCGAGCGCGCCGACGAGCCGCAGCACGTCGACCAGCCCCTCGGCGTCGCGTGCCCGGCGGTCCGGCGACAGCCGCTGCAGGTCCTGTTCCACCGAGGCGATGACCGCCGGGTCGAGCAGCTCCCGCAGTTCGGCACGACCGAGCAGCTCGCCGAGCAGGGTCGAGTCGAGCGACAGTGCCGCGGCCCGGCGCTCGGCGAGCGGGGAGTCGCCCTCGTACATGAACGCGGCGACGTACCCGAACAGGATCGACCGTGCGAACGGGGACGGCGTCTCGGTCTCGGTCTCGACCAGGCGGATGCGGCGGCCGGCGATCTCGTCAGCGATGCCGAGCAGGGCGGGCACGTCGTAGACGTCCTGCAGCACTTCGCGCACGGTCTCGAGCACGATCGGGAACGACGGGTACTTCCGGGCCACCTCGAGCAGCTGCGAGGCCCGTTGCCGCTGCTGCCACAGGGGCGAACGCTGCCCGGGGTTCCGACGGGGCAGCAGCAGGGCGCGCGCCGCACACTCGCGGAACCGCGCGGCGAACAGCGCCGAGCCACCGACCTCGTCCGTGACGAGCGCCTCGAGGTCGTCGCGCTCGAACACGAACAGGTCGGCACCCGGCGGTTCGGCGTCGGTCTCGGGGATGCGCACCACGATGCCGTCGTCAGCGGCCATCGCGTCGCCGTCGATGCCGTGGCGTTCACGCAGCCGCGCCGCGACCGCCAGGGCCCACGGCGCGTGCACCTGCATGCCGTACGGCGAGTGCAGGATGAGCCGCCAGTCGCCGAGTTCGTCGCGGAAGCGTTCGACCACGAGCGTCGTGTCGTTCGGCACGTGGCCGGTGGCCGCCCGCTGGTCGCGCAGGAAGGTCAGCAGGTTCGTGACAGCACGCTCGTCGAGGCCGCCGGCGGCGACCCGGGCGCGGGCGTCGTCGTCCGAGGCGCCCTCGACCTCGCGCACGAACGCCCCCGTCGCGCGACCGAGTTCGGCGGGGCGGCCGATGCCGTCGCCCTTCCAGAACGGCACCCGACCGGGCTGTCCGAACGCCGGGCTCACGATGACCCGGTCGTGGGTGATCTCCTCGATCCGCCAGCTCGTGGCTCCGAGGGCGAAGACGTCGCCGACGCGGGACTCGTAGACCATCTCCTCGTCGAGCTCGCCGACCCGGGAGGCCTTCTCGCCGACCATGAACACGCCGAACATGCCGCGGTCCGGGATCGTGCCGCCGCTCGTCACCGCGAGCCGCTGGGCGCCGGGGCGTCCGGTCAGGGTGCCGTGCACGCGGTCCCACACCAGCCGCGGGCGGAGTTCGGCGAACTCGTCGCTCGGGTACCGCCCGGTGATCAGGTCGAGCGTGGCGTCGAACGCCGAGCGGGGCAGCCCGCTGAACGGAGCGCTCCGCCGGACCAGGTCGAACCAGTGCTCGACGTCGACGGTGTCGATCGCTCCCGCGGCGACGGTGTGCTGCGCCAGCACGTCGAGGGGGTTCGCCGGCACCGAGATCGACTCGATCTGCCCCGAGACCATCCGTTCGACCGTGACCGCACTGTTGACGAGGTCGGCGCGGTGCTTCGGGAACAGCACCCCGCGCGAGATCTCGCCCACCTGGTGCCCGGCACGCCCGACGCGCTGCAGGCCGCTCGCGACCGAGGGTGGCGCCTCGACCTGGACGACGAGGTCGACCTCGCCCATGTCGATCCCGAGTTCGAGCGAACTCGTCGCGACGACGCACCGCAGCCGACCGGACTTCAGGTCGTCCTCGATGATGGCGCGCTGGTCCTTCGACACCGAGCCGTGGTGGGCGCGGGCGAGCACGGGCACTGCAGTGTCGGAGCCGCCGCCACCGGTCTGCCCGGACGCGCCGATCATCTGCGCCGGCGGCCGCTTCATGCCCTGGGGTGCGACCGCGTGCGCCGAGGTCCGCGCGGGCGACTGCGGGCGACCCCGCGCCACCGGCAGCCCGTCGTCGGCCGGCGAGACACCCGCCGGCACCAGCGCATCGCCCATCGCGGCCGAAGCCGGAGCCGCCGCAGCGAGGACGCGCTCTTCGTGGATCTCGTTCAGCCGCGCGGTGAGTCGCTCGGCCAGGCGCCGCGAGTTCGCGAACACGATCGTCGACCGGTGCTCCTCGATGAGGTCGACCACGCGCTCTTCGACGTGCGGCCAGATCGAGCCGTTCGAGGGCGCGTCGGACGCGTCCGCACCGACCGGCGGAGCACCGAGCTCGGTCATGTCGTCGACCGGCACGACGACCCGCAGGTCGAAGGTCTTCTGCGCCGGCGGGGCGATGATCGTCACCGGCGCACGGCCGCCGAGGAACCGAGCGACCTCTTCCGGCGGCCGGACCGTGGCGGACAACCCGATGCGCTGCACCGGCTTGTCGAGCAGGTCGTCGAGCCGCTCGAGCGAGACGGCCAGGTGCGCCCCGCGCTTGGTCGAGGCGACCGCGTGCACCTCGTCCACGATGACGGTGTCGACGTTCACCAGGGTCTCGCGCGCCTGCGAGGTGAGCATGAGGTACAGGGACTCGGGCGTGGTGATGAGGATGTCGGGCGGCTGGCGGAGCAGCTTCTGCCGGTCCGACGACGGGGTGTCGCCACTGCGCACCCCGACGGTGACCTCTGGTGGTTCGGTGCCGAGCCGCCGGGCCGTCTGCGTGATGCCGACGAGCGGGCTGCGCAGGTTCCGCTCGACGTCGACGCCGAGGGCCTTGAGCGGCGAGACGTACAGGACCCGCGTGCGCTGCTTGGCCGGGGGCCGGTCGGTCGCGCTGATGAGCCGGTCGATCGACCACAGGAACGAGGCCAGGGTCTTGCCGGAACCGGTCGGCGCGATGACGAGTGCGTGCTGCCCCGTCGAGATGGCGTCCCACGCGCCCGCCTGTGCCGGAGTGGGGGCGTCGAACGCACCTCGGAACCACTCCGCGGTCGCGGGGGAGAAGCGCTCGAAGACGTCCGTCATGGTCCGCCCATCCTGCCCGCCACCACCGACAGCAGGCCGAGCGGGGAGTACCCCTTGACAAGACGATAGTTAGCGATCTATCGTAAACACATCGCGATACGACGAAGACGAAACCAGTCAGACCGATCGCGAGCCGACTCAGCAACAAGGAAGGACGCACCATGCGCCCCATGCACAACGACAACGACAGCAACCACCACCCGCGCGGCCCCCGTTTCGGCGGCGCGCGGCAGCACCACGGCGCCGGCTTCCCCGGCCGCGACCGCGGTGACCACGAGCACGGCGGCCGAGGCGGCCGCGGCTTCGGCCCGGGCTTCGGGCCGGGCATGGGCTTCGGCCCCGGCTTCGGTGGCTTCGGCGGACCCGGCTTCGGTCGCGAACGCCGCCGCCGCGGTGACGTCCGCCTCGCGATCCTCGGCCTGCTGGCCGAGGGGCCGCAGAACGGATACGCCGTGATCAAGACCATCGCCGAGCGCACCGGCGGCGCCTGGAAGCCGAGCCCCGGCTCGGTCTACCCGACGCTCCAGCAGCTCGTCGACGAAGACCTCGTGGTCTCGTCGGGCGACGGCCGCAAGACGCTCTTCGAGCTCACCGACGCCGGCAAGGCCGAGGCCGAGGCGAAGGCCGACGAGATCGCCGCGGCACTCGACGCGGCCCCCGGGATCCCGGACGCGCAGCGCGAGTTCTTCGAGGCGCTCCGGAAGACCATGGGCGTCCTGCAGATGTACCGGACGACCGCGACGGAGGACCAGGCCAAGGCCGCCACCGCCAAGGTCGACCAGCTCCGCAAGGACCTGCTGCAGATCCTCGCCGACTGACGGATAGGAGGCACGGTGCCAGCTGGCACCGTGCCTCCCGTCCGTCGTCGCCGGGGCTGACCCCCGCGCATCGTGAGCAGAAAAGGTCGAGTCCGCACGTCGGACCCGACCATTTCTGCTCACCAAGCGGGCTGCGCGTCGCACCAAGCGCGCCCCGCGCCTACACCCCGATGAACGCCGCGACGTCCGACAGCTCCGCCGCCGACACCGCGTGCGGCAGCCCCTCGTACGCCCGGTCCGTCACGGTGGTGTTCGCCGCCGCCCACGCCTGCGTCCGCGCGGTGGCCTCCGCCGGGATCACCGGGTCGAGGTCGCCGTGCCCGAGGAACACCCGCGGCCGGACGGCGGCGACGGTCTCGTCCCGCCCATCCGTCACCCCCGGCACGACGAACCCGGACAGCGACACCGCGAACGCGAACGCCGCGGGCCGTGCGCGCAGCAGCTGCAGCGCCATCGACCCGCCCTGCGAGAACCCGAGGAGTCCGATCCGCGGGTGGTCGGCGGCGACGGAGTCGACCCACGCGAGCACCTCGGCGACGGCGGCGTCGACGGGCTCGAGCGCGGGGGAGCCCGGCGTCTCGAGCGGGTACCAGCTGAACCCCTGGCCCCACGGCATCGGCGCCCGCAGTGACGCCATCGTCCAGGCCGCCGGCAGCGCGGGGGCGAGTCCGAGCAGGTCGCGTTCGTTCGACCCCACCCCGTGCATGGTCACGAGCAGCGGTGTCCCTGCGCGTTCCTCCGCGGGACGGGTCCACTGCACCAGGTCTGCATCGATCATGTGGACAACGCTAACCATCCCCAAGTCCCGCGCCTTCCGCCGAACTCGACGCCGTCCCTGGTAGACACGGTGCATGGCCTCGTTGCAAACCCCCGACCCCGACTCCGGCTGGCTGTCCGACGAGGAACTCGCCAACGCGCGTCGTCGACTCCCCATCTGCTACGTCGAGGCGATCCCCGTCCGTACCGACGGGCTCGGCGTCGTGACCGAGGTCGGAGTGCTGCTGCGTGTGGCCCCGAGCGGCTCGATCGTCCGCACCCTGGTGTCCGGTCGCGTGATGTTCGGCGAGTCCATCCGCACGGCCCTCTTCCGTCACCTCGAGAAGGACCTCGGCCCGATGGCGTTCCCGCAGCTGCCGTCGAGCCCGACGCCGTTCACCGTGGCCGAGTACTTCCCGCTCCCCGGCGCGTCCGTCTACACCGACGAGCGGCAGCACGCGATCTCGCTGGCCTACGTCGTCCCGGTCACCGGCACGTGCGAGCCCCGGCAGGACGCCCTCGAGCTCACCTGGATGACCCCGATGGAAGCCGCGTCCGACGGCGTCGCCGACGACATGGAGGGTGGCCGCGGCGCCCTGCTGCGCGCGGGCCTCGCGTCGGTCGGCGCGCTCATGTAGCGACCGGCTCGGTTCCCGAACACGACGGAGCCCCCCGAACACGACGAAGCCCCCGGATCCGATCGGATCCGGAGGCTTCGCAGCGCGGTGCTTGACCGGCTTGTTACTTCGTGTCGCGGTCGCTCTTGAGGCTGTCGGCGACGCCGGAAGCGGCGTCCTTGACGTTCGTACCCGCCTGCTTGGTGTCGGCCTTGACCTGATCGGTCTTGCCCTCAGCCTTGAGGTGGTCGTTGTCCGTCGCGTTCCCGACGGCCTCCTTGACCTTGCCTGCCGCCTTCTCAGCGGCGTTCTTGATGTCTTCGATCCCAGCCATAGGCACTCCTTCCAACAGCGGACGTTTCCCCGCCAGCCGCTTGCGCGGCATCCGGTGAAGGAGAACCTACGCCTCGGGGGCGTCCGCTTCGCAGGCGCCCCCAAGGTTGTCCCCCGCTGGTCAGCGCGGGCCGGGTCGACAGGTCAGTGGCGGTCGGCAGCGCCGGCCGGACGGGAGGCGCGGCGCGACGAGCCACGACGGCCCCCGCCCGACTCCTGGCCGGCTCCACGGCCCGCGGCGTAGCCACCGTCCGAGGACCAGACGGCAGAGGACCCACCGCGCACGGTGTCGCTGCCGGCGCGACGGCTGCCGCCGGTACGGCGACCACCCGTCGAGCCCGCGCCCGCGGCGGCGGAGCGCCCGGTGCCCTCGGAACGTGCGCCGCGAGCCGGACGGCCCTGACGGCCCCCGGCCGAACCGGCGGACTCGGAAGCCGAGCCGGCACGCGCGGGCTGACCCGAGCCTCCCGGACGGCCGCCGCGACCACGACGACCACGGTCACCCGCGGAATCGGCGGAGCGCTGCTTCGGCTGACGCTGCTGCTGCGCGGGCTGGTCCTCGGCGACGTGGCGGATCGGGGCGATCTCGCCGACGAGCGTGGTGACCGCCGGGGAGGTCGCGGTGACCTGCTGCGGGGTGACCTTGATCGCGGCGGCACGCATCATCTGCGCGACGTCGCGACGCTCGGCGGGCATCGTCACCGTGACGACGTCACCGGACGAACCGGCACGGGCGGTGCGGCCCGAGCGGTGCAGGTACGCCTTGTGCTCGGTGGGCGGGTCGACGTGCACGACGAGCTCGACGTTGTCGACGTGCACACCACGGGCGGCGACGTCGGTGGCGACGAGGACGAGGGCCTCGCCGGACGAGAACTTCGCCAGGTTCCGCTCACGGGCGCCCTGCGACAGGTTGCCCTGCAGGTCGACGGCCGGGATCCCCTGGCTGCTGAGCTGCTTGGCGAGGCGCTTGGCGTGGTGCTTGGTGCGCATGAAGAGGATGCGGCGACCGTTGCCCGAGGCGAGGGTGCTCACGAGGTGCTTCTTCGCGTCGGCGTCGGCGACCTCGAACAGGTGGTGGGTCATCGCCTCGACGGGGCTGTTTGCCTCGTCGACGGAGTGCATCACCGGGTTGTGCAGGAACTTCTTGACGAGCTTGTCCACGCCGTTGTCGAGCGTGGCGGAGAACAGCAGACGCTGCCCCTGCTCGGGCGTGGCCTGCATGATCTTGGTCACGCCGGGCAGGAAGCCCATGTCGGCCATGTGGTCGGCCTCGTCGAGGACGGTCACCTCGATGTCACCGAGGTTGACGTGGCCCTGCTGCATGAGGTCGGCGAGGCGACCCGGGCAGGCCACGACGACGTCCACGCCGCCGCGCAGGGCGTCGACCTGACGGCCCTGTCCGACGCCACCGAAGATGGTCGTGGTGTTCAGGCCCATGGCCTTGGCGAGCGGGGCGAGGGCGACGTCGATCTGGGTCGCGAGCTCACGGGTCGGGGCGAGCACCAGGGCGCGGGGGCGGCCGGCGCGGCGCTTGCGGCCACTGGCGGCGAGACGGGCGACGAGCGGGATCGCGAAAGCGATCGTCTTGCCGGAGCCGGTGCGGCCACGGCCGAGGACGTCCTTGCCCTGCAGGGAGTCGGGGAGCGTGTCCTCCTGGATCGGGAACGCGGTCTCCTTGCCCTGGTCGGCGAGGACGGCGACCATCGGCGCGGGGACGCCCAGGTCGGAGAAACGGAGGTCATTGGTGGTCATGGTGACCTTTCGAGCCGGATGAGACCGGCTGTGGGCGCGCTCTGAGGCAGCGCGCGGGCGGGATGCGCGCCAACAGAGGTGGCTGGCGCAGTCGCCGCAGCAGAGAAGCCTGGGCACCTTCGGGAGGTGCTCGATCATCGACCAGAGGATCAGCGGAACGTGGTCGGGAGTTCGGGGCGTCCGTACGACGCACGAGACGATCGGCGTCTCGAGTACCACCAGCATAGCGTGTCGACCCCGCAGAACCCAGGACCGGTCCGTTCGCCGTGCGCATGCGAGGATTCCCGGGTGCGCACGCGAACCGTCCTGATCACCACCGCGATGGCCCTGGTGGCCGTCCTCGGCACGGCCGGCTGCGCCGAAGCTGCTCCGACCAGCGCTGCGGCGAGCTACCGCAACCTGCCGACCTCGGGGCGCCCGGACTACCAGCTCGGCGGCTCCTACACGCCGCCGTCCGGCGTGACGATCGTCGAGCGGGACAGCACTGCGAAGCCTGCGACGGGCAAGTACGACATCTGCTACGTCAACGGGTTCCAGACGCAGCCCGAGTCCGCCCGCACGTGGACGGGGTCGTACCCGTCGGCGATCCTGCGCGACCGGGCCGGCAAGCCGGTGTCCGACCCGGGTTGGCCGGACGAGATGCTCCTCGACACCCGGACGGCAGCGAAGCGCGCGCTCATCACGAAGGTGCTCGCGAAGTCCATCGCCCGCTGCGGCGACCGCGGGTTCGACGCGGTCGAGTTCGACAACCTCGACTCGTGGACCCGGAGCGGGAAGCGGCTCACGCGCGCCGGCAACCTCGCGCTGGCGAAGTCACTCGTCGACACCGGGCACCGCCACGGCCTGGCCGTCGGGCAGAAGAACACGCCGCAGCTCGGGGCCTCCGGCCGGAAGCAGACCGGGTTCGACTTCGTCGTCGCCGAGGAGTGCGTGCAGTACCGGGAGTGCTCGGCGTACACGAAGGCCTACGGCAAGCGGGTCATCGACATCGAGTACGCGGACACCCTCGAGCGCTCGTGGGGCTCGGTCTGCAAGCTGAAGAGCCGCCCGGCGATGACGATCCTGCGCGACCGCGACCTGGTGACACCGACCGACGACGCCTACGTCTTCGAGCACTGCTGAGCGCGCGGGTTCCTTCCCAGAACGCCCGCGATGGAAAGTCGAATCGGGCGTACCGGGCCGGAACTTCCGACCAGGTACGCCCGGAAGCACCAGGTACGCCCCAGAGCCCCGGTGCCTACGCGGGCCAGGCGTCCTTGAGCGCCGTTGCCGCCTGGTCCGCGGACAGTCCCGCCGCGCGGGCAGCGGCTGCGAGCGCACGTGCCGCATCAGCCACGGCGTCGGGCACCTCGGCCGGCCGCACCACCCGGGTGCCGGCACCACGCGCGGTGTGCACGAGCCCGGCCTCCTCGAGCAGTTGGTAGGCCTTCGCGACCGTGCCGGCCGCCAGCCCGAGCTCGTCGGCCAGCCCCCGCACGCTCGGCAGCCGTTCGCCGTCGACGAGGTACCCCGCGCCGATCTGTGCCGCGATCTGCGAGCGGACCTGCTCGAAGGGCGGCACGCGTCCGCCGGCGTCGAGTGCGACCAGTCCTGCCATGCGTTCCACCCTAGAAGTCGTACTGCTCGCCGACCGGGATCGGCACCGGCACGGTGTTGCCGGGAGGCGCGAGCGGGCACGCCCACGCCGGGTCGTACGCGCACGACGGGTTGTACGCGAAGTTGAAGTCCAGCACGAGCGAGTCGGCGTCGTCGCCGCCCAGGTCCGAGCCCTTGATCGTGTCGAGCAGGTAGCGTCCGCCGCCGTACGTGCCGCGGGCCTTGCCGGCGCTGGAGTCCTTCACGGGGACGAACAGCCCGCCCGCGTAGCCGCCGTGCGACCAGACGTCGAGCGTGCCGACGCCCGGGACCGTCACGACGCCGAGGCGGTCGAAGTGCACGGTGCCGTCGGTGCCGGTCTCGTAGTCGAACTCGGCGGGCTCGGCGGGTTCGATGCGCACCTGGAACCGCCAGGCGGGGTCGTAGTCCGGCACGGGCAGCGACTCGAAGTCGCGGGCGTCCTCGTCCAGGAGCGGCGACGCGGGGTGCTCCGCGAACATCGCGTCGCGGGTCTCCCGCCACAGCGCGTGCGCCGTCTGGGGATCGGGCGTCGCGCGGACACGGCGGTACAGGTCGAACGTCATGCGCCGCCAGTCCACGGTCGCCAGCGTGCTGCGCACACGGTCGTCGGTCGTCGGCTCCTGGGGGCGCGTCTGGCTCACGTGGTCGAGGCTACGCCCGCTCCGCGGTGGACGGGAGGCCCGACTCGCCTCGCTCAGGCAGCATCCGTCCGCCAGGTGGGCGCGAGCGCACGCATCCGGTACGCCCGCCACTGCCAGATGACCCACATCCCCGGCCACAGCAGTGCGCCGAGGGGCCACGGCCGCATCCGGTAGGTCAGGCGGTCGATGAGCAGCGTCCGGTCGCCAGGAGCCGGCACGACCGCCATCCGGTGGCGCATCGTCATGCGGCCGAACAGCCCGCTCGTACCGCCGCCGTTGTCACGCTGCACGGGGACGCCGTCGATCTCGTACAGGTCGAGGTCGACGTGCGTGTCGCCGCTCGGCACGAGGCCGAACGCACTCGCGGTGATCGGGTGCGGGTGCCCCGGTTCCCACCGCTCCGGGAACCCCTCGGGGCTGCGCGAGCGGTACACCAGGAACGGCTTCGTCACCGCGACCATCACGGACGGGGACAGCAGGGCGTCGCGCACGGCGTCGACCGGCGCATCGAGGACGATCCGGATACCGACGTGCATGCCCAGGACCCTACGCTCGGGGCCGACGACCGCTCTCGGCAAATGTGAAATACGAGTATGTGAGTGTGTACAGCATGCGATCCACTCACCCCCGCCTCCCCCTGCTCGCCACCCCCGCCGTCCTCCTCGTCCTCGCCGGGTGCGCGGCCGGAACGCCTCCCGAGGCCGACGCGCACGACGCCGGCACGTCGTGGTCGTACGAGGGAGCAGGCGCCCCGCAGCACTGGGGTGGTCTCACCGACGAGTACGGCACGTGCGGCACCGGCGACCAGCAGTCCCCGATCGACCTCCCGGCCGCCCGCGGTGGCGCCGACCTCGACCTCGTGGGCTCGGGCGCCGTCCGGGGTCTGACGGCGGACAACGGGCACACCGTGCAGTTCACCGCCGGCGACGGTGCCTCGACGACCATCGCCGGCGCGGACCTCGACCTGGTGCAGATGCACTTCCACGCGGGCTCGGAGCACACCGTCGACGGCGATCCGGCCGACGCGGAGTTCCACTTCGTGCACGCCGACGACCGCGGGGCCCTGACCGTCGTCGGGGTCCTCGCCGAGCGGGGCGCGCACAACCCCGCCTACGAGAGCTACCTCGCCGGGGCGACGGCGGGTGCCGGCCGGGAGAGCACGGTGGACGTCGAGGCGATGCTGCCCGCGTCGCGCTCCTTCGCGACCTACGAGGGGTCGCTCACCACGCCGCCGTGCACCGAGGGGGTGCGGTGGATCGTGCTCGAGGACCCGATCGAGCTCGGCGCCGACCAGCTCGCCGACCTCGAGGCAGCGCACGTCGAGAACGCGCGTCCGATCCAGCCGCTCGGCGACCGGACGGTCCGTCACACGCTCTGACGGTCAGGCGTGCCGGGCGGACCGGCGGCGCGACCCCTCGGCGCGGTCGTGCCGCCGGAGCCGCTCGGCCAGGGACAGCCGGACCGCCGGCCACTCCGAGGCGATGATCGAGAACACCACGGTGTCGCGGAGCGTGCCGTCGCGACCGATCGAGTGGTTCCGCAGCACGCCGTCCTGCTTCGCGCCCAGACCGGCGATCGCGGCGCGGGACTGGTGGTTGTGCCAGTGCGTGCGGAACTCCACCGCGATGCACTGCCAGGCCTCGAACGCGTGGGACAGCATCAGCAGCTTCGCCTCGGTGTTGATGCCCGATCGCTGCGCCGACTTCGCCAGGAACGTGCTGCCGATCTCGACGTGCCGGTTGCCCGCGTCGATGTTCATGAAGGTCGTCGAGCCCACCACGCGGCCGGTCGGACGGTCACGCACCGCGAAGGGCACCATGCGGCCGGCCTCGTGCTCGGCGAGGCGCCGGTCGATCTCGTCCTCGACCTGGGCCGGCGCGGGCACCGAGGTGTACCAGGTGCGCCACAGATCGCCGTCCGTCACCGCTGCCCGCAGGTCCTCCGCGTGCTCCTGCGCGAGGGGCTCGAGCGTCACACGGTCGCCGGTCAGGGTGGGCGCGGGGGCGATCTCCATGGAAGTGCATCCTACGGTCGTCGACCATGGTGGAGCCTGTCGGGACGGCCACCCTGTGGAGAGGGACAGCATCGCCCGGACGGCTATCGTGACGGACGTGGCAGAACGCACCCAGGAGCAGTACCAGGTCCGGTTCGCGTGGGGCACCGGTGGTGCGGCACGCATCGCCCACGGCGCACACCTCGTCGTCTGGGCGGACGTCCTGCCGAGCTCGCCGGACGCGGCGGCGCAGCGCCGCGCGTTGCGGAACGCGACCGCCCAGCTGCCGGACGGTCCGGAGGTCGTGCTCGGCCACCTCGGCAACGCGAGTGCGATCGCGGAACGGGTGACGGGCCTCCAGGCCGATCGTGGCGACCGGTGCGTCGTCGCGGTCGTCGCCGCCGGGCTGCACCATCCCGGAGCGCTGGACGACGCGGCCGAGGCCGCGGGCGAGACCGTCGACGTGCCCGACGCACCCGACTTCGCCGTCGAGGACCTGCTCGCCGCCGGCGCCGTCGTCGACGCGCTCGCCGCGGTCGGGATCGACCACACCTCACCGGAGGCCGCCGCGGCCTGCGCGGCGTACACCGGGCTCCGGCGCGCGGTGAAGCACCTGGTCACGGCCTCCGAGAGCGCGGCCGTCCTCGGTCGCGAGCCGGTGCACGCGGCGCTCGCCGTCGGACCGGAACTGGTCGTCCTGCGGGAATCGCGGGGCCGGGCGTAGCGTTCGGGCGGACAGGGACCGGAGCGCCGTCCAGGCCGTCCGGCACCAGCGAGCGAAGGAGCAACGCATGAAGGCAGTCGTCGGCGACACGGTGATCGCGGAGGCCCCGGAAGAGGACCTCATCAAGATCGAGGGCAACTGGTACTTCCCGCCGTCGAGCGTGAAGTCCGAGCTGTTCACCGAGAGCCCCACCCAGTACCACTGCCCGTGGAAGGGCGACACCCAGTACTTCACGGTGAACGTGGACGGACAGGCGCTGCAGGACCGCGCGTGGTCCTACCCGACGCCGATCCCGTCGTCGTTCGACCGCGTCGGCAAGGACTACTCGGGCTACGTCGCGTTCTGGAAGGACGTCACGGTCGTCGAGTGACGACCAGCGCCCCGGCGCTCACTGCGTCACCGTGAGCACGATCAGCGCGACGTTGAGCGCCACGATGACCGCCGCGATCACCCACGCCACCACGCGGGTGGTCGCGGCGTTCACGTCCGTGCCCATGATGCTGCGGCGCGACGTGTAGACGACCAACGGGACGATCGCGAAGGCGATCCCGAAGCTCAGCACCACCTGGCTCACCACCAGCAGCATCGTCGCGTCGGCACCGATCGCGAGCAGCACGATCGCCGGCACCAGGGTGATCACGCGCCGTGCCACGAGCGGGATCCGGACGTGCAGCAGCCCCTTCATGATCTCGGCGCCGGCCATGCAGCCGACCGAGGTCGAGGCCAGCCCCGACGCCAGCAACCCCACCGCGAACAGCACCCCGACGACGGGCCCGACGTGGTCGGCGATCGCCCGCTGGGCACCGGGGATCGAGTCGGTGTCGGCGACGCCGGGCAGGGTCGCCGCGGCCAGGACGAGCATGCAGATGTTCACGCCGCCGGCGACCACCAGCGCGAGACCGACGTCCCACCGGGTCGCGACGAGCACGCGGCGGCGCTCGGGGCCGGCGGGGACGTCGCCGTGCCGGTCGCGGGCCAGCGCGGAGTGCAGGTACACCGCGTGCGGCATGACCGTCGCGCCGAGCATCGACGCCGCGAGCATCACCGACTCGGAGCCCTCGAACCGCGGCACCAGGCCGCTGACGAGCTCGGCGGGGGAGACCTGCGCGAAGAGCAGCCCGGCGCAGAAGCCGACGGTCAGGATCGCGAGCATCGCCGTGACGACGGCTTCGAAGGTGCGGGTCCCGCGGCGGCTATGCAGGGTCAGCAGCAGCATCGAGACGACGCCGGTGATGAGCCCGCCGGCGACGAGCGGCAGGCCGAAGAGCAGGTGCAGGGCGAGCGCGCCGCCGATCACCTCGGCGATGTCGGTCGCGGCCGCGACGATCTCGGCCTGCCCCCAGAACAGCAGCCTCGGGGTGCGACGCATCCGCAGGCCGAGGTGCTCCGGCAGGGACTTGCCCGTGACGACGCCGAGCTTGGCGGACAGGTACTGCACGACGACCGCGCTCGCGTTCGCGGCGACCAGGACCCAGAGGAGCAGGTAGCCGTACTTCGCCCCGGCGGTGAGGTTGGCCGCCACGTTGCCGGGGTCGACGTAGGCGATGGCCGCGACGAACGCCGGGCCGAGCAGGGTGAGGCCGGCGGCGCGGCGCCTCGGGGTACCCGTGGGTTCCTCAGTGGTCCTGGCTGCGGCGGTGTCGGTCACGGGACCCAGCATGCCAGGGAATTCGGCGCGCCGAATCTTTTTCTTCGCGGTGCCTTTGTCGGCTGGCTGGAGGGCGGTCAGACCGCCGCGCGCCGAGCGCGGTGCGCACGGACCTTGGCGCGGTTCCCGCACCGCTGCATCGAACACCAGCGACGCGTCCCGCCCCGCGAGGAGTCGTAGAAGACCAGCGCGCAGTCGTCCGCCGAGCAGCGGCTCAGACGCGTCGGACGGCCGTCGGCCTCGACGTCGTCGAAGCCGACCTCGGTGAACAGCGCGACGGCGTCGCGCGCGACGCTGGACAGTGCCTGGGCCAGGCGGACGCGGTTCGCTCCGGCACGTCGGCGGCCACCCGGGAGGCTCGGGGGCACGTCCGGCAGGGCGGCGAACAGGTTGACGGTGTCGATGTCGTCGGGCGCGGGGCGCGTGCGGCCGGTCCCGGCACGCAGGCCCGCCGCGACGGCGGTGCGCTCGGCCGCGGTGGTCGCCGGGCCGGGGGCCGCGGCGACGGCGAGTCGGGCGATCGCCGCGCGGAGCGCGCGGGCGTCCTGCAGCTCGCGCGCGCTCGCCCCGACGTCGATCGGTTCGGTGTGGTCGCTGAGCCACTCGTCCAGGTCCGCCGGGCTCGCGAGCAGCTCACCGAGCTGCGATCGGGGACGCCGGCCGTCCGGGTCGTCGGCGAACCCACCGGTGTGCGCGAAGTCCAGGGCGATCCGACCGGCGTCGAAGAACCAGGTGGATCCGGCGTCCGTGCGGATGTGCTGCCCCGTGTGCATCCGTCCAGGCTAACGGGTTACCGGCGCGCCTCCGCGCGCGGACGGACTCATGCGGTAGTCGAGGCCACTGTCGACGGGGTGTCAGCGTCGCTCCGGCGCCGCCAGACGATGGCGTTGCGGGGATCGAACCGGCGGGAGCACCGGGCACAGGCGAGCTGGCGGGTGGGCGTCCGGTAGCGGAAGTGCTCGTGTCCGGCTGGGCATGTCCCGATCCACGGTGCGAGCTCGCTGGCGATCGGGCCGTCGTGCAGCCGCGAACCCGTGTACCCGATGGCGGACGCGGTCCGCTTCCACTTCGGGCCGTGGCCCGCACGGGCGCCGGCGAGGGCGTGCGCGACCTCGTGCAGCAGGACCTGCTCGACGTCGTCGTCCGAGAACCGTGTCGCCAGGTGCCGGCTGACGGTGATGCGCTTCCGGGCGAAGTCGCACTGTCCTGCGCGGGTCTTCGCGTGGTCGAACCCGAAGGCCCACGAGCCCGCGCCGAGGTGTTCGGTGATGAGTGCCTCGGCTCGGGAACGGACCGTCTCGAGTGCGGTCACTGGTCGGCGCGGGGCTCGGCCTGGCCCTTCTTGGCTGCCCGTGCGGCGATCCGTCCCCAGATGTCGTCGGCCTCGGTGCGCGCGGCGTCCGGCGCCCCGAGCACCCGGCGGCGGATCGGCGGGACCTGCTTGACCGGCTCGGCGACGCGCATGGTCGGTTCGTCGTCCTCGGCACGGCGGGCGGCGACCTCGCGGGCCGTCCGCGGCTTGTCAGCGGGTTCGGCGGGGTGCGTGATCGAGGCACGCATCGCCGCCTCGACCGCGGTGCGCAGCGCGTCGGTGCGCTCGGACGGGGCACCGGCCTGGCGGAACGCCTGGTAGGCGCGGGACAGTGCGGCGCGGGCATCTTCGAAGCGGTCGTTCTCGAACAGCGACCACCCCTCGATCTCGGCGGCGGCACCCTCGAGCTCCGGCCACTCCTCGGTGGCTGCGGTGTCGCGGGCCAGGGCGGCCTCGGTCGCGGCACGCTCGTGGCGACCCAGGTCGTGCAGGATGTGCGCGCGCCGGATCCGGGCGGCGACCTTGTCCTGACGCTCGCCCGTGAACATCGCGAGGCGGAAGACCTCCTCCGCGACGACGAGTGACTCGTCGAGGCGACCGAGCAGGCGGAGGAGTTCGGCGCGTTCCGCGAGCGCCTCGGTGCTGCGGCTCTGACCGAGGTCGCGCAGACGTTGGTGCACGGCGTCGACGTCGACCGCCGGTCGCAGGCTGATGGGCGCGAAGGTGCTGCCCGGGCTGACCCCGGCCGTCACGGGAGCCGCGTGGCGCGGTTCACGGGACGGGTCGGACGGGTCGGGCTGCTGACGGTCGTCGGGCGGGAGGGACATCGGTTCGAGGGTAGCCGCGCTCTGCCGGGAGCGGCCGGTGCGACGCGCTCAGGCTTCGCGCCGGTGGACGCAGAACGGCCCGCCGTGCCGGAGCACGACGGGCCGTTCCGGACGGGCTCAGCGGATCAGGACATCCCGCTCGCCGCGACCGCAGCGACGCCGACCGCCACGACGAAGACGATGAGCGCGACGACGGCGAGGACGATCGCGAAGACGCCCCAACCGCGGCCACGCTTGGTGACGGCAGCGATGATGCCCTGCACGATCGCCCACAGGCCGAGGGCCGTGCCCAGGTAGAACATGAGGGATCCGGTGATGACGTTCGACGAGGTCATCAGCTCGGTGATCTGCGCGTCGCTCGGCGTCGCTCCGCTGTTCTGCATCGAGTCGCGGAAGGCGTCGGAAGCGCCGAACGACTGCCCGAACAGGTACCCGCCGATGGCTCCCACGACCAGGGCGGCGAGGCCGACCACGAACGCGATCACGCCGACGGTCTTCTTCTTGGCCTTCGGTTCCTCGTAGCTCTGCCACGCGGGCGAACCGGAGCTCGCGGGCGCCGCGGCGTACGGCTGCTGGCCGTACTGCTGCTGCTGGCCGTACTGGTCCTGCTGCTGCCCGTACTGCTGCTGCTGCTGCCCGTACTGCTGCTGCTGCTGCCCGTACTGGTTCTGCTGCTCGCCGTACTGCGGGGCGGACTGCCCGTACTGCGGCGTCGGGTCGCTCCGCTCGCCGTACCGCGGTGCGTCGGCGGCGGGCTGCTGCTGCGGGGCTCCGCCCCAGCTCGGCGCCTGGCCGTCGCCCGTCCGGTCCTGGTTGCTCCGGTCGTCGTTCGTCATCAGGGGATCCCATCGCTCGGTCGCGCACCTGCGCGGTCGTTCAGACCATCCTGACAGCCGCACCCGCCGAGTGCCCGGGAACGGCCTGGCGCGCCGCCCCGTCGTCACCGCAGGGTCAGGCGCCGAACACGCTCCGGTTCGGCTCCGGTGACGCCACGGCCGTCGCGTCGGTGACGATCGGCGCCCCGGCGATGAACGCCCGCAACTCGGCCCCGTGCACGACCTTCGCCGGCATCGGGTCCGACGAGTACCGCCGCGGCATCTCGGCGATCGGCAGGTCGGTCGGCGAGCCGAGCAGCACGATGTTCCCGAACCGACGCCCCTTGAGCATGCCAGTGTCCGCCACCGCTGCGACCGACGGCAGCACGGCCTGCAGCGTCGACGCCTGCCCCCGTGCGAACGCGAGACCCGCGCCGTCGGCCACGTTCACGGCGACGATGCCGGTCGGCGACAGGAACGCGGCGACCTCGCGGTAGAACTCGATGCTCGTCACGTGCGCCGGGATCTGCGAGCCGCCGAAGACGTCCACCACGGCCAGGTCCACCGTGCCGCGGAGCCCGGTGGGGAGCTTGCCGAGTACCTCGCGCGCGTCGCCGTACCGCACCCGGATCGACGCACCGCGGGGGAACGGCAGGACCTCGCGGACGTGGTCCACCAGGTCGCGCTCGAGCTCGATGACCTGCTGGCGGGAGCCCGGCCGGGTCACCGCGACGTACCGGGGGAGCGTCAGGGCGCCGGCGCCGAGGTGCAGCGCCGTGACCGGGCCGGACGGCAGCAGGTCGATGGCGTGTCCGATCCGCCGGATGTACTCGAACGCCAGGTGGGTCGGGTCCTCGAGGTCGACGTGCGACTGCGGCGTGCCGTCCACCACGAGCGTGAAGGACCCGGGGCGGTGCCGGTCCGGCTCGACCACCGAGTACCCCGCACCGATCCGGAACCCGTCGAACGCATCAGCCATGCGGTCAATCGAACACCACCCGACCGGCACCGCGATCACCACCCGGGCCTCCACCCCTGGTTGGTGTGCCCGCGGACGCACCGGAACGAGGCTGGATCCATCGGTCGGGGACGTCCCGCCGGGTCACCTCGAAAGGCACACCATGTCGGTCCAGCTCCTCGTCAACGTCCTGATCGGCGTCGCCCTCGTCGGCTTCCTCGGGTACCGCCAGGCCACCTGGCAGTACCTCGACCCGGCGCGCATCTGGCGCACGCCGATGATCATGGCGATCATCGGCGTGGTGGTCCTGGCGCAGTCGGGGGCGACGATCACCACGACCGACGTCGTGTTCCTCGGCATCGAGGCCCTGATCACGATCGGCGTGGGCCTGACGATGGGCACCATCACTCGGTTCCGCACCGTCGCCACCCCGGACAGCAAGGGTCGGACGATCCAGTCCCGCACGGGCTGGCTCGGAGCGTCCCTCTGGATCGTGCTCATCGCCGTGCGCGTCGGCCTCGACGTGCTCGGCGGCCACCTCGGTGCCCACCTGCTCACCTCGACCGGCGCGATCCTGCTCGTGCTCGCCCTGAACCGCGCCGCCCGCGCCGTCGTCATCGACCAGCGCATCCCGCGCGGAGACCGCGGAGACCACGGAGACCAGAGCGACCGCGGAGACCGCGGCGACCGGACCGCCAGTGGCCGCACCACCCGCGGCATGATGGTCCGGTGACCCTGCTGAGCGGACAGGACCCGACCGACCTCCCCGGGGGTCGGTCCCGTTCGGCAACCGCCTGGGGGCTCAACGCCCTCGGCATCGTGATCGTCGGGTTCTGGTTCGTGAAGAACGGACTCGAGCTGCAGCCGCCCGCGTGGGTGTGGGTGCTCGGTGCGGTGGCGCTCGCCGCGTGGGCGCTCCGTGAGTTCGGCCGGACGCCGCAGCTGCTCGTCGTCGCGGGCGTGGTGATGATCGTCGCCGGTTCCCTGACCGTGGTGGCGACCGACTCGCTCATGATCGTCCCGGTGATCGTCGGGATCGTCCTGCTCGGCGCGAACCTCCGGGTGCCGGTCTGGCTCGCGGCGGTGGCGGCGGTGGGGGCGATGGTGGTCATCGCCGTCTGCGCGACGATCGAGCACGCCTCGGTCCAGTTCGTCCTCGGCACGAGCGGCGGGCTGCTGCTCGGCGTGCTCATCGGGTTCAGCCGCCGGCAGTTCCGGGTCGCGGCGCAACGTGCGCGGCAGGCCGAGCGGGACCAGCAGCGGGCACAGCTCCTCGCCGATCGGTCCCGGGCCTCGCGGGACATCCACGACGTCCTCGCGCACTCGCTCGGCGGTCTCGTGCTGCAGCTCGACGCGGTCGAGGCCCTGCTCGAGGCCGGCCGGGTCGACGACGCGACGAAGCGTGCCGGCGAGGCCAGGACCCTGGCGGCGGACGGCCTCGCCGAGGCGCGCCGAGCCGTGCACGCCCTCCGCGACGACGCGGACGCCGAGCCCGACGCCACCCCGGACCGGGCCGCGACCCCGGACCGGGCCGCCACCCCGGACGGGGCCGCCGTCCCCGACCCGACCACGACCGCGGACCGCGCCACCACACCGGACCGCGCCACCACACCGGACCGCGCCACCACACCGGACCGGACCACGGCCCCGGACCAGGCCACGCGGACCACCGGAGCCGACGTGCCGGACGCGAGCCGCGCCTCCCGGCCGTCCACCGACCACGTGCCGGACCACACCGACCAGACCGACCGCACCGACCACGTGCCGGACCGCACCGACCTGACCGCCCTGGTCGCCGCTCACCGCTCGTTCGGCGGCACCATCGTGGTGCAGGGCGACGCGACCCTGGCCGCACTCGACGAGGCGCACCGCGCCGCCGTCGTCCAGGTCGTCCGCGAGGCCCTCAGCAACGCCCGTAGGCACGCCCCCGGCCGCCCCGTGTCACTGTCCGTCGTCCGCGACGGCGACGCCGTGGACATCGTCGTGGCCAACCCGCTCACCGGCGGCGGCCAGGGGCTGCTCGGGATGCGCGAGCGCGTCGAGGAGCTCGGCAGCGGTGCGACGGTCGAAGCGAAGCGGTCCGACGACGAGTTCGTCGTCGCGCTGCACCTGCCGGTGGACCGGGTGGCCGAGCACGAGGTGGACGCCTCGTGACCATCCGTGTCCTCGTCGTCGACGACCAGGCGATCGTCCGCGACGGCCTGGTGACGGTGCTGTCGCTCGTGCCGGACCTGCAGGTGACGGGTGAGGCCGCCGACGGTGCCGAGGCGATCGCAGCGGTGGACCGTGACGCTCCCGACGTCGTGCTGATGGACCTCCGCATGCCGGGCACCGACGGGCCGACGGCGACCGCGCGCATCGTGGCCGACCACCCGCAGGTGGCGGTGCTCGTGCTGACGACCTACGCGGACGACGAGTCGATCGTGACCGCGCTCCGGGCCGGTGCGCGCGGGTACCTGACGAAGGACGCCGGACGGACCGAGATCGCGACGGCGATCCGGGCGGTCGCGTCGGGGCAGTCGACGTTCGACGCGACGGTCGGAGCGCGGCTGGTGGCGCAGCTCGCCGGCGGCGGGGCGACGGGGTCCACACCCGCTGTGCCGGCGCTGCGTGACCGGTTCCCGGACCTCACCCCGCGCGAGGCCGACGTGCTCGAGCGCATCGCGGCCGGCCGGACGAACCCGCAGATCGCGGCGGAGTTGTTCCTGACGGTGCCGACGGTGAAGTCGTACGTGAACCAGGTGTTCGCGAAGCTCGGGGTCGCCACCCGCGCCGAGGCGGTCGCGCGCGTTCTGCGCTGACGCGGCCACGCGTGGCCCGCGCTGACCGGCCCGGCACATGAATGCGTACACATGGACGGCCAGCGGACGCCAAGACTCGTTCCGTACTGTTCATCCGGTCGTCACGCGGAACCGCGTCGATGCGTGCAGTGCCCCACACCTCGCGCGTCCGCCCTCCCGACGTGACCACGACGTGCCGTCGAGCGGCCCCACCGCTCGAGCGTGCGCGTCGTCGGCATGCGTCCGCGTGCCCCTTCCGGTCACCCGCGCGCGCTGGCCGTGATCACATCGCACCCGTCATGTAAAATACGGGATGCAACACTCCGCCGAGCCGCAGGAGACCCGACATGACCGCTGACACGATGAGCGTGCCCACTGCACGCCTGGCCGCACCGACGACCCGCGACACCACGCGCGCGACCGCGAGCCGGACGACGCGGGTGCCCCGCGCCTCCCGTCCGGCCCACGCCGACCACGAGGCGGCGCCTACCTGGATGCGTGTCGTCGGCGCGGTCCTGCTCCTCGGCGGGCTCGGCCTGACCGCGGCGGTGACCGCCTGGCCCGGCGACGCGCCGGAGACCGCGCTCATCGTGCCGGCGCTGGTCGCCGTCGTGGCGGGCGTGCTGCTGCTGCTCGCGCGGGCCGGGTTCGCCGTCACCGACACGCACGTCACGCTGCACTTCCGGCCGCTGCCGCCACGGCGCATCGCACGTCGGCGCATCGCCGACGTCCGACTCGTCGAGGCGGACGCCCGCACCTACGGCGGCGTCGGCCTGCGGATCGGTCGCGGTGTGCGCGCCCTGATCCTCACCCCCGGACTCGGGATCGAGCTCACCGACGACCGTGGTCGCGTCACCTTCGTGCGCACCCGTCGACCCGAGGACGCCTTCCGTGCGCTGGCGGGGCGGCAGGTCCAGCCGGGAGGCGCGGCGCACGTCGAGCGCGAGCGCCTCGGCTGAGCGCACGGCCGGGTCCACTGCGCGGGCGGGGTGCGCGGGCCTGTTGCGGGCCGTCGCGGGCCGGACGCTGGCCGTTGCAGGCCGGGCGCGGGCCGGGAATTCCGCGGGCACGCAGCGGCTTATACACGCCACTGCCGAATCTGGTCAAGCCAGGACTGGACAGCACGACTCGGCGCGAACTATGATGGCAGTTCGCGCTCCCTGGCATCCGTGTCGTCATATTGCGGTCGACGCAGAGTTCTGAGTTGGACAAGCTCAACTCGCCCTGGTGCAGCCGGACCCGTATATGGCGGCGGGTCCCGCTCACGGAGATCATCCCACACGTGCACCGACGTTCCGCGTCAGGCACGCGTCGGCGTGGTCGCAGGGCAAGAACTCGCGGGGATCGCCGAGCGATCATCTACTCACCTACATGCTGCTCGTCAGTATCGGCCCGACGGGGCCTACGGAGGTCACACCCTTGGCTGCTGCGCCCAACGCATCCACCAACCCCAAGAACGGTCGCAACCACTCGCGACTCTCGTTCGCCAAGATCACGGACACCCTCACGGTTCCTGATCTGCTCGCACTCCAGACGGAGAGCTTCGACTGGCTCGTCGGCAACGACGTCTGGAAGGCCCGTCTCGCAGAGGGACAGGAGCAGGGTCGCACCGACCTCGCCCTGCACTCCGGGTTGGAGGAGATCTTCGAGGAGATCTCCCCGATCGAGGACCTCGGCGAGACCATGCAGCTCTCGTTCACGGCGCCCGAGCTCGAGGACCCCAAGTACTCGATCGACGACTGCAAGGAGCGCGGCAAGACCTACGCCGCTCCGCTGTACGTCAACGCCGAGTTCATGAACCACATGACGGGTGAGATCAAGACGCAGACGGTCTTCATGGGCGACTTCCCGCTCATGACCGAACGCGGCACGTTCATCATCAACGGCACCGAGCGCGTCGTCGTGTCGCAGCTCGTCCGTTCGCCCGGCGTGTACTTCGAGCGCCAGCAGGAGAAGACGTCCGACAAGGACATCTACTCCGCTCGCGTCATCCCCTCGCGTGGTGCGTGGCTCGAGTTCGAGATCGACAAGCGCGACCAGGTGGGCGTGCGCATCGACCGCAAGCGCAAGCAGTCCGTCACGGTCTTCCTCAAGGCGCTGGGTCTGACCAGCGAGGAGATCATGGAGGAGTTCCAGGGCTTCGCCTCGATCGAGTCGACCCTCGAGAAGGACGCCATCCTCACGAAGGAAGAGGCGCTCAAGGACATCTACCGCAAGCTGCGCCCGGGCGAGCAGGTCGCTGCCGAGGCCGCGCGTGCGCTGCTCGACAACTTCTACTTCAACTCGAAGCGCTACGACCTGGCGAAGGTGGGCCGCTACAAGGTCAACCGCAAGCTCGGGATCGACGCCCCGCTGTCCGACTCGGTGCTGACCGTCAAGGACATCGTCGCGACGATCAAGTACCTCGTGTCCCTGCACGCCGAGAAGACCACGCTGAACGGCGTGCGTGACGGCGAGCCGGTGCAGCTGCGCCTCGACGTGGACGACATCGACCACTTCGGCAACCGTCGCATCCGCGCCGTCGGCGAGCTCATCCAGAACCAGGTCCGCACGGGTCTGTCCCGCATGGAGCGCGTCGTCCGCGAGCGCATGACCACGCAGGACATCGAGGCGATCACGCCCCAGACGCTCATCAACGTGCGTCCGGTCGTCGCCGCGATCAAGGAGTTCTTCGGAACGTCCCAGCTGTCGCAGTTCATGGACCAGAACAACCCGCTCGCAGGCCTGACGCACAAGCGTCGTCTCTCGGCCCTCGGCCCGGGTGGTCTGTCCCGTGAGCGAGCCGGTGTCGAGGTCCGTGACGTCCACCCGTCGCACTACGGCCGCATGTGCCCGATCGAGACCCCGGAAGGCCCGAACATCGGCCTGATCGGCTCGCTCGCGTCGTTCGGTCGGATCAACTCGTTCGGCTTCATCGAGACCCCGTACCGTCGCGTCGTCAACGGCGAGGTCACGAAGACCATCGACTACCTGACCGCCTCGGAAGAGGACGAGTTCGTCGTCGCGCAGGCCAACGCGCCGCTGACCGACTCGTTCCACTTCGCCGACGACAAGGTCCTCGTCCGCAAGAAGGGTGGCGAGGTCGAACTCGTCGCCAAGGGCGAAGTCGACTACATGGACGTCTCGCCGCGCCAGATGGTGTCGGTCGCGACCTCGCTCATCCCGTTCCTCGAGCACGACGACGCGAACCGCGCCCTCATGGGTGCGAACATGCAGCGTCAGGCCGTCCCGCTGCTCCGTTCCGAGTCGCCGCTCGTCGGTACCGGCATGGAGGGCTACACCGCGATCGACGCCGGTGACGTCGTCACCGCCGACAAGGCCGGTGTCGTCTCCGAGGTCTCGGCCGACGCCGTGACCCTGCAGCTCGACGAGGGCGGCACGCAGACCTTCTACCTGCGCAAGTTCGACCGCTCCAACCAGGGCACGAGCTACAACCACCGCGTGGTCGTCTCGGCCGGCGAGCGTGTGGAGCAGGGCGAGGTCATCGCCGACGGTCCCGCGACGGAGAACGGCGAGCTCGCGCTCGGCAAGAACCTCCTCGTCGCGTTCATGCCGTGGGAGGGCTACAACTACGAGGACGCGATGATCCTGTCGCAGAACCTCATCAAGGACGACACGCTCTCCTCGATCCACATCGAGGAGTACGAGGTCGACGCCCGCGACACGAAGCTCGGCAAGGAGGAGATCACCCGTGACCTCCCCAACGTCAGCCCGGACCTGCTGGCCGACCTCGACGAGCGCGGCATCATCCGCATCGGTGCCGAGGTCCGCCCCGGCGACATCCTGGTCGGCAAGGTCACGCCGAAGGGCGAGACCGAGCTCTCCGCTGAAGAGCGCCTCCTCCGCGCCATCTTCAACGAGAAGTCGCGCGAAGTGCGCGACACCTCGCTGAAGGTGCCCCACGGTGAAGAGGGCACGATCATCGGCGTCAAGGTGTTCGACTCGCAGGACGGCGACGACGAACTCGGCTCTGGTGTCAACCAGCGCGTGGTCGTCTACATCGCCCAGAAGCGCAAGATCACCGCGGGTGACAAGCTCGCCGGTCGTCACGGCAACAAGGGCGTCATCTCGACCATCCTCCCGGTCGAGGACATGCCCTTCCTCGCCGACGGCACCCCGGTCGACATCGTCCTGAACCCGCTCGGCGTCCCCGGCCGCATGAACTTCGGCCAGGTCCTCGAGATCCACCTCGGTTGGCTCGCCAAGCAGGGCTGGAACGTCGAGGGCATCCAGGAGTGGGCATCGGCCCTCCCCGAGGCAGCGCACAGCGCCGCTCCGGGCACGAAGGTCGCCACCCCGGTGTTCGACGGTGCGTACGAGCGCGAGATCGAGGGCCTCCTCGACTCGACCCTCCCGAACCGCGACGGCGAGCGCCTGATCGGCTCGTCCGGCAAGGCGCAGCTCTTCGACGGTCGCTCCGGCGAGCCGTTCCCCGAGCCCGTCTCGGTCGGCTACATGTACATCCTCAAGCTGCACCACCTGGTCGACGACAAGATCCACGCTCGTTCGACGGGTCCGTACTCGATGATCACGCAGCAGCCGCTGGGTGGTAAGGCGCAGTTCGGTGGCCAGCGATTCGGTGAGATGGAGGTGTGGGCGCTCGAGGCGTACGGCGCCGCTTACGCCCTCCAGGAGCTCCTGACGATCAAGTCCGACGACATCCTCGGCCGCGTGAAGGTCTACGAGGCGATCGTCAAGGGCGAGAACATCCAGGAACCCGGCATCCCCGAGTCCTTCAAGGTCCTCATGAAGGAGATGCAGTCGCTTTGCCTGAACGTCGAGGTCCTCTCGGCCGACGGCCAGGCGGTCAGCCTGCGCGACAACGATGACGAGGTCTTCCGCGCTGCGGAGGAGCTGGGCATCAACATCTCCTCGCGGTTCGAGTCGTCGTCCGTCGACGACATCTGATCCCGCCCGTACATCGAAGCCTGAATCAAGCAAGAGAGAAGAACATTGCTCGAAGCAACTTCCTTTGACGCCATTCGGATCGGCCTCGCGACCGCCGAGGACATCCGTCAGTGGTCGTACGGCGAGGTCAAGAAGCCGGAGACCATCAACTACCGCACCCTGAAGCCCGAGAAGGACGGTCTGTTCGGCGAGCAGATCTTCGGTCCTTCCCGCGACTGGGAGTGCGCCTGCGGCAAGTACAAGCGTGTCCGGTTCAAGGGCATCGTCTGCGAGCGCTGCGGCGTCGAGGTCACCAAGTCCTCGGTCCGTCGTGAGCGCATGGGCCACATCGAGCTCGCTGCCCCCGTCACGCACATCTGGTACTTCAAGGGCGTCCCGTCGCGCCTCGGGTACCTCCTCGACATGGCGCCGAAGGACCTCGAGAAGGTCATCTACTTCGCGGCGTACATGATCATCGACATCGATGAAGAGGGCCGTCACGCGGACATGCCGGGTCTCGAGAACGAGATGCGTCTCGAGATCAAGACCCTCGAGGGCCAGCGCGACTCGATCATCGCCGACCGCCTCAAGAAGCTCGAGGACGACCTCGCAGCCCTTGAGGAAGAGGGAGCGAAGGCCGACGTCAAGCGGCGCACCAAGGACACCGCCGAGAAGGAGATGTCCCAGGTCCGCAAGTCGTTCGACGAGGACATCACCCGTCTCGAGCGTGTGTGGGAGGACTTCCGCAACCTCAAGGTGGGCGACCTCAAGCCCGAGGACGCCGTCTTCCACGAGCTCCAGGACCGGTTCGGGATCTACTTCGACGCCTACATGGGCGCCGAGGCGATCAAGCTCCGGCTCGAGGCGTTCGACCTGGCTGCCGAGGCCGAGGCGCTGCGTCTGCAGATCGCCGAGGGCAAGGGCCAGAAGAAGATCCGCGCGATCAAGCGTCTGCGCGTCGTCAGCTCCTTCCTCGCCACCGGCAACTCGCCGGCAGCGATGGTGCTCGGCGTCGTGCCGGTGATCCCGCCGGAGCTGCGCCCGATGGTGCAGCTCGACGGTGGCCGTTTCGCCACGTCGGACCTCAACGACCTCTACCGTCGTGTGATCAACCGCAACAACCGTCTCCGCCGCCTGCTCGACCTCGGTGCCCCCGAGATCATCGTGAACAACGAGAAGCGCATGCTGCAGGAAGCCGTTGACGCGCTGTTCGACAACGGTCGTCGTGGACGTCCGGTCACGGGTACCGGTAACCGCGCCCTGAAGTCCCTGAGCGACATGCTCAAGGGCAAGCAGGGTCGTTTCCGCCAGAACCTGCTCGGCAAGCGCGTCGACTACTCGGGCCGTTCGGTCATCATCGTCGGCCCGCAGCTGAAGCTGCACCAGTGTGGTCTGCCCAAGCAGATGGCGCTCGAGCTCTTCAAGCCGTTCGTGATCAAGCGCCTGATCGACCTGTCGCACGCGCAGAACATCAAGTCGGCCAAGCGCATGGTCGAGCGTTCGCGTCCGCAGGTGTGGGACGTGCTCGAGGAGATCATCCGCGAGCGCCCCGTGCTGCTGAACCGTGCGCCGACGCTGCACCGTCTGGGCATCCAGGCGTTCGAACCGCAGCTCGTCGAGGGCAAGGCCATCCAGCTCCACCCGCTCGTGTGTGCTGCGTTCAACGCGGACTTCGACGGTGACCAGATGGCCGTGCACCTGCCGCTGTCGGTGGAGGCCCAGGCCGAGGCCCGCATCCTGATGCTCGCCTCGAACAACATCCTGAAGCCGTCCGACGGCCGCCCGGTGACCCTGCCCGCACAGGACATGATCATCGGTCTGCACCACCTGACGACCGTCCGCGAGGGCGCCGTCGGTGAGGGCCGTGCGTTCTCCTCGGTCGCCGAGGCGATCCTGGCCAACGACCAGCACACGCTGCACCTCAACGCCATGGCGAAGATCCGCATGACGGGTGTCCACTTCGCCGAGGGTGAAGCTCCCGAGGGCTACGAGCAGGGCGACACCGTCCTCCTCGAGACGACCCTGGGCCGTGCGCTCTTCAACGAGACCCTCCCGGCGAACTACCCGTTCGTCCAGAAGGTCACCGACAAGGGTGTGCTGTCCGCGATCGTCAACGACCTCGCCGAGCGGTACTCCAAGACCGAGACGGCCGCTGCGCTGGACCGGATCAAGGACGCCGGCTTCTACTGGGGCACGCGCTCCGGTGTGACCGTCGCCCTGTCGGACGTCGTGACGCCTCCTCGCAAGAAGGAGATCATCGCGGGCTACGAGATCCAGGCCGCCAAGGTGCAGGGCGAGTTCGACAAGGGTCTGATCACCGACTCCGAGCGTCGCGCCGACCTGATCAAGATCTGGACCGAGGCCACCAACGAGATCGCGCAGGAGATGCGGGACAACTTCCCCGTCGACAACACGATCAACCGCATGGTGTCGTCGGGTGCTCGTGGTAACTGGCTGCAGGTCCGCAACATCGCGGGTATGCGTGGTCTGGTGAACAACCCGAAGGGCGAGATCATCGCCCGCCCGATCATCAACTCGTACCGCGAGGGCCTGACCGTGGCGGAGTACTTCATCGCCACCCACGGTGCTCGCAAGGGTCTTGCCGACACCGCGCTCCGTACCGCGGACTCCGGGTACCTCACCCGTCGTCTCGTGGACGTCTCGCAGGACGTCATCATCCGCGAGGACGACTGCGGTACGACGCGTGGCCTCGAGCTGCCGATCGCGACCGTGGACGCGGACGGCAAGCTGGTCCGCGACCCGCGCGTCGAGAACACCGTGTACTCGCGCACCCTGGCCACCGAGGCCGTGGACGCCAAGGGCACGGTCGTCGCCGAGGCTCGTGAGGACGTCGGTGACGTGCTCCTCGAGAAGCTGCTGGCAGCCGGTGTCGAGAGCATCAAGGTGCGCTCGGTCCTGACCTGCGAGTCGGCCGTCGGTGTCTGCGCGAAGTGCTACGGCCGTTCGCTCGCCACCGGCAACCTG
Source organism: Curtobacterium sp. PhB142 (assembly GCF_004341255.1). Lineage (NCBI taxonomy): Bacteria > Bacillati > Actinomycetota > Actinomycetes > Micrococcales > Microbacteriaceae > Curtobacterium > Curtobacterium sp. PhB142. The sequence goes on from NZ_SLUT01000004.1 coordinate 110,781, forward strand.
GTCGACATCGGTGAGGCAGTCGGCATCATCGCCGCGCAGTCCATCGGTGAGCCCGGTACCCAGCTGACGATGCGTACCTTCCACACGGGTGGTTCGGCCTCGGCCGACGACATCACCCAGGGTCTGCCGCGTGTCACGGAGCTCTTCGAGGCCCGTACGCCCAAGGGCGCGTCCCCGATCGCCGAGGCCCCCGGCCGCGTCGTCGTCGAGGACACGGACAAGGGTCGTCGGATCATCCTCACGCCGGACAACGGTGACGAGCCGTTCATCTACCCGGTGCTCAAGCGTGCGACGCTCCTCATCGAGGACAACCAGCACGTCGAGCTCGGCGAGCAGTTCATCGCCGGCACCGTCGACCCGAAGGAAGTCCTCCGGGTCAAGGGTGTCCGAGAGGTCCAGAAGCACCTGGTCAACGGTGTGCAGGACGTCTACGGCTCGCAGGGCGTGCCGATCCACGACAAGCACATCGAGGTCATCGTCCGTCAGATGCTCCGCAAGGTCACCGTCGTCGACCACGGCGACACCGACCTGCTGCCGGGCGAGCTCGTCGACCGGTCGCGCTACAACATGCTGAACCGTGCGGCGCTGCAGGAGGGTCGCAAGACCGCCTCGGCTCGCCAGGAGGTCATGGGCATCACGAAGGCGTCCCTCGCGACCGAGTCGTGGCTGTCCGCCGCTTCCTTCCAGGAGACCACCCGCGTGCTCACGCAGGCGGCCATGGAGGGCAAGCAGGACCACCTCGTCGGCCTCAAGGAGAACGTCATCATCGGTAAGCTCATCCCCGCCGGGACGGGCCTCAGCCGGTACCGCGACGTGGACGTGAACGCGACGGAAGAAGCGAAGGCAGAGCGGTACCCCAACCGCATCTTCGCGGACGACTCGTCGTTCTCGGACGCCGACCTGAGCTTCGTCGACTTCGACAGCTTCTCGTCGGACGACTTCACGCCGGGCACGTACAACTGAGTCTGATGTGATCCCACGAAGGCCCCGTCTCCGCAAGGAGGCGGGGCCTTCGTCGTGTCGTCACCACGTGACGGACGGGAGGCGCGGGGCGGGGCCGCCACGGGCCTCCAGTCCGTCAGGCGGGTGCGTCTAGAGCGCGCGGTCCGCGCCGTTGTCGCGTCCCGAACCGCGACCGGTCTCGTCCACGAGGGAGAACAGGCTGAGGACGTTGCCGTCGGGATCGCGGACGTCGAACCAGTTCACGGCGCCGTCGACGCACTCGACCGGTCCGATGTCGATGCCGAGTGCGCCGATGCGGGCGTGCTGCGCCCCGACGTCGTCGACGCCGAACCGGACGCTCACCGGGTTCTCCTCAGCGGAGTCGTCCTCGTAGAGCTGGATCCAGATCCCGCCGACCTCGTACTCGGCGACACCGTCCTCGGGTTCGAGGTCTGGTTCGGTGCGCTCGAAGACGGCGCCGTACCAGAGGCAGGACGCCTCGATGTCGGTGACGGGCAGCCCCACGGTCACGCTCGTGATGTCCATGACTCATCATGGTCCCGGTCGGGCCTGCTCGTCGAGGGGCTTTCCGCGGCGTCTCGCTGCGCGACGGAACTGGCAGGCTGGAGGGATGGCGACCCTGCGCGAACGGATCACGGCCCCGGCACACCTCTCGTTCCCCACGCCGATCAGCGGCTTGACGTTCCGGGCGGGCGGGCTCGACGACGTCGGCGCGATGCACGCCGTCGCGGTCGCGTCGGCCGCGGTGGACGACCCGCACGCTCGTCCCTCCACAGCCGACCTCGAACGGTCGTTGTCCACCGAGGGGCTGGACGTCACCAGGGACACCGTGGTGGGCGTCGATGCTGGAGGGCATGTGCAGGCCTACGGCATCGTCATCGACGTCCCCTCCCGCGTCACCGCTGCGCGCGCCGTGCTCGACGGGGCGGTCCACCCCGACCTGCGCGGGCAGGGGATCGGACGGCGGGTACTGGCCTGGCAGGTCGGCCGGGCCCGGCAGCGCCTGGCGACGCTCGCCGTCGACCTGCCGGCGACGCTCGACGTCGGCGGACGGCAGGGGTCCTCGGCGCTCCGGCTGGCGGCGCACTTCGACTTCGCGCCGGTGCGCACCTGGCTCGACATGCAGGTCGTGTTCGACGACCGCGGGCCGGACGCCGACGCGGTGCCCGTCCTGGCGGACGGGCTCGTCCTGCGGCCCGTCACGGCGGACGACATCGAGCCGCTCCGGACGGCCAAGAACGACGCCTTCCGCGACCACTGGGGTTCCCAGCCGATGGTCGCGTCGGACTGGCGGGGGTTCCTCACCTCGGACAAGAGCCGGCTGGACCTGTCGCGGGTCGTCGTCGGTGCCGACGGTTCGGTCGTGGCGTTCACGATCGTCGAGGTGGAGCCCGACGGGTTCGCTGCCCGGGGCCGTTCGTACGGGTACGTGCACTGGGTCGGCGTCGTGCGTGCAGCTCGGGGGACGGGGCTCGCCCCGATCGTCCTCGACGCCACGCTGCAGGCGATCCGCGCCGACGGGTTGTCCGCGGCGGTGCTGCACGTCGACGCCGAGAACCCGAGCGGAGCCGGGCGCATCTACGAGCGACTCGGGTTCGTCGCCGGCGAGGTCCACGTCACCGCGTCGACGTCGCTCTGACCGTCGCGTCGGGGGTCCTGGACCCCAGTTCTGGGTGCATCCGGACCCCCTCCGCCCCCTCCTTCTGGGACTGCGGCCGACGACTGTCGCAGAAGTAGCGTGGTCGAGCGCCACATCCCTGGTGGTGCGCAACCCGACCACGTCTCGCCGCGCGCGAGTCCAAGGAGGCACAGGACTCATGGCGACCCTGTCCGAGATCCTCATCCTGAACGGCGCCCTGCCGATCGAGCACCTCGACTCGATGACGGGCGACGAGGACCTGGACGAGCGCGCCATCCGCGGCCTGGTCGACCAGGGCGTCGTGAGCGAGGCGCAGTTCATCACCGCCCGCGCGGCGTCGAACAACTCCCGCACCGTACCGTTGACCGACTACCCGGTCGACGGCACCGCGGTCTCGATCCTCCCCGCTGCGCTCTGCCGGCGCCACGGCGTCCTCGGCGTCGGGTTCGAGGGCGAGCTGCTCATCCTCGCGATGGTCAACCCGACCAACGTGCTCGCGATCGACGACGCCCGCGCTGCGTCCGGCCGACCGATCAAGCCGCTCCAGGTGGACGAGCGCGACCTGCTCACCGCGCTCGACCGCTACCTGCGTGCCGACGACGAGCTCAACGACCTGACCTCGTCGCTCGAAGAAGAAGCCTCGATCAGCTCCTCGGCTCAGGTGGACCTGGCCGACGGTGCCCTCGACGACGTCCCGATCGTCCGCTTCGTGAACCTGCTCGTGTCGCAGGCGATCCAGGACCACGCCTCGGACATCCACATCGAGCCCGGTGAGCACGAGGTCCGGATCCGCTACCGCATCGACGGTGTGCTGCACGAGATGGCCCCGGCGCCGAAGAACATCCAGAACGGCGTCATCAGCCGCCTGAAGATCATGAGCGACATCGACATCGCCGAGCGTCGCAAGCCGCAGGACGGCCGCATGTCGGTCCGCCACGGTGGCCGCCAGATCGACCTCCGCGTGGCGACGCTGCCCACCGTGTGGGGCGAGAAGGTCGTCATGCGGATCCTCGACAACACGAACACGTCGCTGACCCTCAAGGACCTCAACCTCCTCGAGCAGAACTTCCAGGCGTACCAGCGGTCGTACTCGAAGCCGTACGGCATGATCCTGGTCACCGGGCCCACCGGCTCCGGCAAGTCCACGACGCTGTACACGACCCTGAACGCGGTCGCGAAGCCCGAGATCAACGTCATCACGGTCGAGGACCCGGTCGAGTACCGGATGGCCGGCATCAACCAGGTGCAGGTCAACCCGAAGGCCGGGCTGACCTTCGCCTCGGCGCTGCGCTCGATCCTGCGCTCCGACCCCGACGTCGTCCTGCTCGGTGAGATCCGCGACCACGAGACCGCCCAGATCGCCATCGAGGCGTCCCTCACCGGCCACCTCGTGCTGTCCACCCTGCACACGAACGACGCCCCCTCCGCCGTTACCCGCCTGACCGAGATGGACATCGAGCCCTTCCTGGTCGGCTCCGCGCTGGACTCCGTCGTGGCCCAGCGTCTGGCGCGACGGCTGTGCGACCGGTGCAAGGCCCCCGCCGTGTACGAGGCCGAACAGCTCCGCACCCTCGGGTTCCTGCGCCCCGGCGACGAGGTCCCGGCGTTCTTCGCCCCCATCGGCTGCGCGGTCTGCTCGAACACCGGGTACCGCGGCCGCATCGCCCTGCACGAGGTCATGACCGTCACCGAGGAGATCGAACGCCTCGCCGTCTCGCGCGCCTCGAGTGCCGAGATCAGCCGTGTCGCCCAGGCGCAGGGGATGCTGACGCTCCGCCAGGACGGCTTCGAGAAGGTCAAGCTCGGTCTCACGAGCGTCGACGAGATCCTGCGCGTGGTCGCGTAGTCACGAGAGAGCGCAGCAGATGACCGACTCCGTGTACGACATCACGCACCCCGGCGACGAGCCCGTCGCCGGCTGGCACCCGGGCAGCCCCGGCACCGAGGTGGGCTCCCGCCGTGCGGCACGTCTGGCTGCCGCCGCAGCGTCGGCCACTCCGGAGCAGGTGTACGACCTCGGGGACGACATCGCCGGATGGCCGGCACCGTCCGGGTCGCCCGTCGCCGTGCCCGTCGCGCAGCCGCTCGCCGCTCCGGCGACGCCGCCCGCCGGCGTGCCGTCGTCGATCGCGACCTACGGCTACGCCGAGGCGCCGACGCAGCAGCTGCCCACGGCGCCTGCGGCCCCGGCACCGACCGCCACGACTGGCGGCGACATCGAGTTCTCGCGCCACGCGCGCGAGGTCGCCGACCCCGACCTGATCACCGCACTCGCCCAGGTCGTGTACCAGGGCGCATCCGACCTGCACGTCACCGCCGACGCCCCGCCCACAGTCCGCGTCGACGGCTCGCTCCGTCCCGCAGTCCCCGGCGGCGCGTGGTCGCGCGGCAAGGTCATCGCCGCACTCAAGACGATGCTGTCGGTCGAGCAGGTCGGCCAGTTCGACCAGGAGCAGGAACTCGACTTCGCGTACTCGCTGTCGCCGGAGTACCGCTTCCGCGTGAACTTCTACCAGCAGCGCGGCAACTGGGGCGCGGCCTTCCGCATCATCCCCACCAAGATCAAGACGCTCAAGCAGCTCGGCATCCCCGAGCACGTCGGCGACTTCGCCGGCCTGCCCCGGGGACTCGTCCTGGTCACCGGCCCGACCGGTTCCGGCAAGTCCACGACCCTCGCCGCCCTGATCGACCTGGTGAACGAGAGCCGGGCCGACCACATCGTGACGGTCGAGGACCCGATCGAGTTCATGCACGAGCACAAGAAGGCGATCATCAACCAGCGCGAGGTCGGTGCCGACACGCACTCCTTCGCCGCCGCACTGAAGCACGTGCTGCGCCAGGACCCCGACGTCATCCTGATCGGCGAGCTCCGCGACCTCGAGACCATCTCGGTCGCGCTCACCGCGGCCGAGACCGGTCACCTGGTGTTCGCCACCCTGCACACGCAGAGCGCCCCCGGCACGATCGACCGTGTCATCGACGTCTTCCCGCCCCACCAGCAGGGCCAGATCCGCACGCAGCTCGCGGCGACCCTGCAGGGCGTCGTCTGCCAGACCCTGGTGCCGAAGGCCAACGGTGTCGGCCGTGTCGTCGCCACCGAGATCATGACGATCACCCCCGCCATCGGCAACCTGATCCGCGAGGGCAAGACCTACCAGATCACCTCGGCCATGCAGGCGGGGCGTGACCTGGGCATGCACACCATGGACCAGGACCTCGCCGAACTGGTCAACGTCGGCACGATCTCGCGCAAGGCCGCGATGGACAAGGTGCACGACGAAGAGGGCTTCGACCGGCTGGTGCAGCGCGTCGAGTCCCCGTCCGACTCCTCGGCAGCCGCGATCGCCGCCAGCGGGATCGACTTCGGCGACAAGTTCTCCGGAGGCTACTGATGTCCCTCGCATTCGACTACCGCGGGCGCGATGGTGCCGGCAAGCTCGTCAAGGGGCGCCTCGACGCCTCGTCCGAAGGAGCGGTCGTCCAGCGGCTCCGGGGCATGGGTGTCTCGCCGATCGCGATCACGGAGTCCAAGGCCGGCACCGGCCTGCAGACCGAGATCAAGATCCCCGGGTTCGAGAAGGGCGTCGGGCTCAAGGACCTCGCGATCATGTCGCGGCAGGCCTCGACGATGCTCACCTCGGGACTCTCGCTGCTGCGCGCGCTGTCGATCCTCGCCGACCAGACCGAGAACAAGAAGCTCAAGGACATCCTCGGCAAGGTCCGCGACGACGTCGAACGCGGTGTCTCGTTCTCCGACGCGGTGGCGAAGTTCCCGGTCGACTTCCCGCCGATCATGATCAACATGATCCGCGCGGGCGAGACCGGCGGGTTCCTCGACCAGGCCATGGACTCCATCGCGACCAACTTCGAGAAGGAGCACAAGCTCCGCTCGACGATCAAGTCGGCGATGACCTACCCGGTGGTCGTGCTGTGCATGTCGCTGGCCGCGGTCGTCATCATGCTCGTGTTCATCGTGCCGATCTTCCAAGGCATGTTCGAGTCGCTCGGCGGGCAGCTGCCGTTGCCGACGCTGATGCTCGTCTACCTGTCGCACGCGATGGTGTACGTCGGGCCGGTCCTCGCGGTCGCCGTGGTCGTCGGCTGGTTCTGGTGGCGCGCGAACAAGAACACCGACCGTGTGCGTCGGGTGATCGATCCGCTCCGGATGCGCCTTCCAGTGTTCGGGCAACTCAACCGCAAGATCGTGATGGCCCGGTTCGCGCGCAACCTGTCGAACATGATCGGAGCTGGCGTCCCCATTCTCGAGGCATTGCAGATCGCCGGACAGGTGTCGAACAACTTCGTCGTCGAGCAGGCGTTGGGGCGCGTTTCTGAAGCGGTTCGGAAAGGGGAATCAATCGCCGCCCCGCTCGAGCGGGAATCAGTGTTCCCGACGATGGTGACGCAGATGATCGCCGTCGGCGAGGACGCCGGCTCGATGGAATTGATGCTCGAGCGGATCGCGGTCTTCTACGACAACGAGGTCGAGGCATCGACAGAAGCGCTGACCTCGTTGATCGAACCGCTGCTCATCGGGTTCCTCGGGGTGGTGGTCGGCGGCATGATCGTCGCCCTGTACCTGCCGATCTTCCAGATCTCGTCGCTCGTCAAGTAACGGATCCAACAGCACGGGTCACCCTCTGACGGGGGTGGCCCGTGCTGTTCCACCCCCGGTACTGGGGGTATTTCGCACCCCCGATCACCCCCGTTCTCGGGATTCTGCACCGAACCTCGTGTGAATACGCTCGTCACCGGCGGCCGAGCAAGTGCCGGACACTTTCCCCATCACATTCCCGAAAGAATGGAAACACCATGTACTTCGCTCTCATGGGCAAGCTGAACGCTCGCCGCAAGGGTCTTCTCGAAGAGAACGAGAAGGGCTTCACGCTCATCGAGCTCCTCGTCGTCGTGATCATCATCGGTATCCTCGCCGCGATCGCCATCCCGGTGTACCTGGGCATCACAAACAACGCTAAGGAATCGAGCACGAAGTCGGACATCACCAACTTCAAGACCGCGGTGATCAGCATCCAGTCGACCAGCGGTTCGTTCCCCGCCGCAGGGACGTACAACGGAACCACCGCGCTCACCACGGCGTTGAAGGGTGCCGGGGCGAGCCTCGGCAGCGACACGTCGTCGATCGTCTACACGATCGGCGGCACCACCGCTGCGCCGACGTTCAAGATCGTCGGCACCAGCTCGACCAACAGCACCTTCTGCACGTCGGACACCTCCGGCGTCGTCAGCGGTTCGACCTGCTGACCTGCCGTCCAGCGACGAGCCGTGACGTCCGTCACGGCTCGTCGCGACCACCGCTCCGACAGAGAGGCAGAACGTGTTGCTGCGCATCGTCGACCGCCTCCGGGCGGCCCGTGAGTCCGACGAGGGCTTCTCGATCATCGAGGTGATGGTCGCGATGACCGTCTTCGCGATGATCGCCGCGGGTGTCGCAGCGGGCATCGTCTCCGCGCTCTACCTCACGCAGGACAACCGCTCGCGCGAAGCAGCGCTCAACCTTGCGAACCAGGCGCTCGACGCGGCACGCAGCACGAAGGACGTCTTCACGCTCGACGACGACACGTCGCTGCAGTCGGTCGGCAACCAGGCGTACACGATCAAGCAGACCACGAACTGGATCAACTCGGACGGCTCCGACAACTCGTGCGGCGCGGGGTCGGGTGTCCTCGCTTACAAGCGCGTGTCGATCACCGTCTCCTGGACGAGTGGGACGTCGCCGCGACAGAAGAACGTCGTGCTCGACACCCTGATCTCGCCTTCCGCTGCGGTGTCGAGCGCGAGCGCGTCCACGATCGTGGTCGGGGTCCAGACCGCGACGGGCGGACCGAACCCTGGCGTCGCCGTCACGATCACGCCCGTGTCCGGCGGCGCGACCGGCTTGTCGAACCCGCCAGCGGTGACCGACACGAACGGGTGCAGTTACGCGGTCGGGGTCACCCCGGGAACCTACAAGGTGACGATCGCCAAGGCCGGGAACATCGACAAGGACGGAGCGACCGCTCCGTCCTCGTCGGTGGCCACCACCGCCGGCGGCGTCGGCAACGCGACGTTCCTCTACGACCAGGCGATCACCGTGACGGCCGGTGCGCCGCTGAACCTCAAGGACGGCGTCACGGCGAAGCTGCCGACGTCGCTCCCGATGACCTACCGCTACGACGACACGGTAAGGACCGTCACCACCACGTCCACCGTGCTCTTCCCCTACCAGTGGACCGCGATCGCCGGCGCGTACACCTCGACGTGCAAGGACGTCGACCCGACGGCGTGGCCCACGGCGAGCAACCTGACGACGTCACCGAACATCTTCAACGCGGCAGACGGCGCCACCCCGGGCTACAACCCGACGACCGCGCTCACCGCCACCGCGCGGGCTCCCATGGGGGTGTTCGACGTGAAGATGGGCGGCGTGGACACCGTCCTCGTCGCGACGGTCAAGAACACGGCAGCGGTGACCAACGGCGATCCTGGATGCGCACCGTCGACGACGTACACGTTCACCGGTATGAGCCCGTCCGTCGCGACGACGATCGCGCTGCCGTTCGGAACCTGGACGCTGCGCGGGACGACCGTGCTCGGTGGCGTGTTGAGCAGCAACACGCAGACCATCGCCTCGAACCCGAACGTGTCGAACCTCAAGGTCTCCTCGAGCGGCAACGTCGTGACGCTCGACCCGCGAACGGTACCGACCTCGTGATCGGCCGGATCCGCCGAGTCCTCGACCGCGCCCGCACCGACCAACGGGGCATCACGCTCGTCGAGCTCATCGTGGGCATGAGTCTCTCGCTCCTCGTGCTGACGATCGCGGGCTCGTTCCTCGTCGCGTCCCAGAAGGCCTCCGTGACGGCGAGCTCGATCAGTCAGAACACCCGAGCTGCGTCGACAGCCATGAACGAGATGGGCCGCATGCTCCGGGCGGCGACCGACAACCCGGTGCCGACCGGCGACGACTCGCAGTTCGCCTTCCAGTACGCCAGCGCGACGTCGATCCGCTTCTTCGCGTACGTGAACCTCGACTCGACACTCTCCCAGCCGGTCCAGGTCCAGCTGACGCTCGATCCGGTCACGAACCGGATCACGGAGACGACCTGGAAGGGTACCGCCGTCTCCGGCAACTCCTCGTACTTCTCCTTCCCGCTGGCCCTCGGTGCCACGCTGACGTCGACTCCCACGTCGAAGCGCACGCTGGTGTCCTCCGCGGTGAACGGCGTCGCGTTCTCGTTCACCGATGCGTCGAACAACGTGCTCGGAACGCTGACATCACCGGTCGCGGTGACGGACCTGCCGAACATCCGATCGGTCAGCGTGACGCTGACCGTCGGGTCGAGCACGACGGACCCGAACGCCGTGACCCTGACCAACAGGGCCAGCATGCCGAACATCGTGATGGGAGCCTCCTCGTGATCCGACTCCTCCGCGTCATCCGTTCCCGGGACGACGAACGTGGTGTCGCCCTCGTTGCCGTCGTGGGCATCGGCATGGTCGTGATGATCCTGGTCGCGACGATGGTCGCGATCGCGACGTCGGGCGCGAAGGTCACGTCGACGGACCGATCCTGGAACCGAGCCATCGCGGCGGCCTACGCCGGCGTCGCCGATTACCAGTCGCGGCTCAACGCCGACAACACCTACGGCAACTACGGGCAGTCGAGCGCACCGTTCAGCGCCGCGTCGAACAGCACCTTCAGCAAGGGCACCGGCGACAACGCGGCGTTCAACTACCAGACCGGTCAGCAGTGGGTGTCCGTCCCCACCGGCGACGGCTCCGCCAGCGACTCGTCGTTCCGGTACGCCGTCGACAACAGCAAGCTCTCGTCGCAGGGCGTGATCCGGGTGCAGTCGACCGGGCGTTCCGGCACGACGACCAGGACCGTCGTCGCAAACGTGCGGCCGGACGGGTTCTCGAACTACCTCTACTTCACCAACTTCGAGTCCGGTGACCCGACCGTCACGAACGAGAAGGGCGTCGGGACGCTGCCGTGCACCTCGGTGTACCGACCGGTCGCGACGTCGGCGACCTGCGACCAGATCCAGTTCGGCGGCGGTGACGTGCTCGAGGGCCCGGTGCGGTCGAACGATCAACTCAAGGTGTGCGGCGCGCAGTTCAAGAGCACGGTCCAGAGCGTCTACGGCGTGAGCAGCAGCGGGTGCACGCTCGGGCGGTACGCCTCGAACCCGACGACGTCCTCGACGTTGACCCCGCCGGCCACGATCGGTGACCTGCGCGACTACACGCGCTCCGATCTGCCCTCGACCACCAGCACCGTCGAGGGAGCCGGCTGCATCTACACCGGGCCGACGAAGATCACGTTCAACGGTGACGGCACGATGACGGTGCGCTCGCCGATGACGATCGCGACGCAGGTCACCGGAGCGACCGCGACACCGGGGGCGCAGATCACCGGCGTGAACAGCGACACGTCGGCAGCCGCGGCCAAGTGCGGTGCTCCCACCGACCTCCGGAGCGCCAGCGGGGCTCGGGTCACGATCCCGAAGAACAACCTGATCTTCGTGCAGAACGAGCCGAGCGCACGTGCGGCCGGGACGACGCCGGACCCGAACTACTGGAAGGGCAACGCCACCCTCAAGAACGTCGCGACAGCGTGTGATGCGACCTCGGCCGCGAGCACCGCGACCACCCTGAAGCCGAACGGTGTCGGTTTCCCCTTCGTCGGTTCCTCGGCGAACAACTCCGAGACGGACCCCACCGCTGGCGGTGGCACCTCGGTGACGGCGCCGTACGGCTGCGATCGCGGTGACGCGTTCGTGCAGGGCACGGTCGACAAGGCGGTCACCATCGCTGCCGAGAACTACCTCTACGTCACCGGCGACATCCGGTACCCGGCGACGCGGTCCGCGTCCACGGTCCTCGGGCTGATCGGTCAGCGTGCGGTCTGGGTGTGGAACCCGATCAACACGAACAACGCTGCGATCCTGTCGAACGATCGCGAGATCGACGCAGCGATCCTCTCGAACACCGGCACGTTCGTCGTGCAGAACTGGACACGGGGTTCGTCGAACGGCCGGGGGACCCTCACGGTCAGCGGATCGATCGCGCAGAACTTCCGCGGTGCGGTCGGTCTGGCGAGCGGGCAGGGCTACACGAAGGCGTACACGTTCGACTCGAGCTTGGCGACCTACACGCCGCCGAAGTTCCCGCAGCCGACCGTGACGACGTACCGAGTGGCCACCCAGGTCGAATCGAAGACGGCGTACGACCGGAACGGAGCCCCGATCTCGTGACCAGCGCCGTCTCGACCCTCGCGGCGTTCGTGGCTGCGTTCGGAGCGGTGTTCGGGCTCGCCGTCGGTTCGTTCCTCAACGTGGTCGTCCATCGGGTCCCGGCCGGGATGTCCGTCGTCGCCCCCGCATCCGCGTGTCCGAAGTGTGGGCGCGCGATCCGGGGCTTCGACAACGTTCCGTTGGTGTCCTGGTTGGTCCTCCGGGGCCGATGCCGTGACTGCGCCGAACCGATCTCCGTCCGGTACCCGATCGTCGAGGCCTCGACCGGGGTGTTGTTCATCGCGGTGGTGCTCCGGTTCCTGCCACAGGACGGCTCACCCGGTGCGGTTGTCGCGGGTCAGACGGTCCTGCTCGTCGCCCTGCTCTTCGTCATGGCGGTGAGCGTCGCGTTGGCGCTCATCGACATCGACACGCACACGTTGCCCAACAGGATCGTCCTGCCGATGTACCCGGTGCTCGTCGGGCTGCTGGCCGCTTCGAGTGTCCTGACCGGCGATTGGGGTGCGATGCTCCGGGGTCTGCTCGGTCTCGTGATCCTCGGTGGCGTCTACCTGGTCCTCGCGATCGCGGCACCACGGGGGATGGGGTTCGGGGACGTGAAGCTCGCCGGTGCACTGGGACTCCTGCTCGCGTACCTCGGATGGGGACCCCTCGCTGTGGGTGCTTTCGGAGCGTTCCTCCTCGGCGGTACCTTCGGGATCGTCCTCCTCCTGACCAGGCGTGCGGGTCGCTCGACGGGGATCCCGTTCGGCCCGTGGATGCTCCTCGGCGCGTGGGTGGGCGCGTTCTCCGGGGTCCCGATCTGGAACGCCTACCTCCGACTCCTCGGTCTCGCCTGACGAACCGGGCTGACACCCCCCCCCAGAGCCCGGCTCGACCGGAAGGAACACGACATGACGAAGAACATCGTCGGCATCGACATCGGCGCCGAGTCGATCCGCGCAGTCGAGGTCGCCGACGCCGAGAAGGCGAACCCGACGATCGTGCGCGTCGCTGAGGTCCCGGTACCGAAGGATGCGACGAAGCAGGGCGAGGTCCTCGAAGCGAACACGGTCGCGGCGGCATTCCGCGAACTCTGGTCGATCGGCCGCTTCCGGACCAAGGACGTCGTCCTGGGCATGGGGAACCAGCGCGTCCTCTCGCGTGACCTCACCGTGCCGAAGGCGCCGCTCGCGCAGATCCGCGAGTCGCTCCCCTTCCAGGTCCAGGACATGCTCCCCGTTCCGGTCGTGGACGCGATCCTCGACTTCTACCCGGTGTCCGAGGGCGTCGGGGAGTCCGGACCGGTCGTGAACGGTTTGCTCGTCGCCGCGATCAAGGACGCGGTCCTCGCGAACGTGCGCGCTGCGGAGCTGGCCGGACTGCGCCCGGTGGGTGTCGACCTGATCCCGTTCGCCTTGTCACGGGTCCTGGCGCCCCGGGTCGCCGGTGCCGGGACGGTCGCGATCGTCGACTGCGGTGGCAACACGACGTCGGTCGTGATCGCCAACGACGGGGTCCCCACGTTCGTGCGCATCATCCCGACGGGTGGCGATCACGTGACCAAGACGATCGCCACCCGGCTCGAGGTCTCCCTCACCGAAGCCGAGGCGATCAAGCGGCACTTCGGTCTGGTCGGACGAGCGCAGACGCCGGACGACGCCCGTGCCGTGGCCGTGACGCGTGAGACGGTCGGTGAACTGCTCACCAGCGTCCGGAACACGGTGACCTACTACGCCAACACCCGACCAGCCGATGTCGTGCGGGGCATCGTGCTCGTCGGTGGCGGTGCGGCACTCCCCGGCTTCCGGGAGAGTCTCGGTGACTACTCCGGCCTGCCGGTCGCCGTCGGGGACCCGTTCGTGTCCGCTCGGACGGCACGGGGCATCACCCCGGAACTCCTCCGTGAGCGGTCGGCTTCCATCTCGGTCGCCTGGAGCCTCGCGGTCGGAGGCCGAGCAGCATGACCAAGATGATCGAGACCGGTTCGACCGCCCGACGCCGGCCAGCCAAGGCGGTTCCCGGCAGCAGCACAGAGGCGACCTCTCGCACGGCGAGAGCCGGCGCGAAGTCGCGTGTCCTGGTGGTCGGAGGACCGCCGCGAGTGGACCTGCTCCCCACCGAGGTCCACGTCAGCCGGCGGCAGCGCGCCACGATCCGGCGTGCGTGGGCGGGCGTGCTGGTCGTCGCCGTCGCAGTCGGACTGGCGACTGCCTGGGCGATGGCGGACCGCATGTCCGCCGAGCAGGACCTGGCCGCAGCCCAGAGTGAGACGGCGACGCTCGCCAAGCAGCAGGGGCAGTACCGGGACGTCCGTGTGGCTGAATCCGAGAGCGCGTTGTTGCAGAGCGCGCAGACGGTCGGCGGATCAACGGAGATCGACTGGGCGACGACGCTGGCGTCGGTGCGGTCGAGACTGCCGGCCGGGGTGCAGATCACCGGACTCACGATCGACTCCGCCGGCGCCGAGGAAGCGTACGCGCAGTCGGACGACCCCCTGCAGGGGCAACGCATCGCGACGCTCACCTTCGACGCCACGAGCGACGCCCTGCCCTCGATCCCGGACTGGCTGACCGCCGTCGGCGGGGTCAACGGGTTCGTCGATGCGAACGCCAACTCGGTCGCCCGGTCGCAGGACGGCGGCGGGTACGCGGTCAACATGACCATCCACCTCGACGAGAAGGCGTTCGACGGTCGGTACGCCGTCAAGAACGCGGAGAAGGACTGACCATGTCGCGCAACCGCCTGAGTCTCTTGCTCGCCGTCCTCGCGATGGCGGTCGTCGCCGTCGGCGGGTTCTTCCTCGCTGTGCAGCCGCAGCTCGCTCAGACGGCATCAGCGCACACCCAGACGGCGTCCGTCGAGCAGACGAACGACACCAGCCGGAGCGAGCTCGCACGCCTGCGCGAGCAGGCGGCGGACCTGCCAGCCATGAAGCGCGAGCTGTCGACCCGTGCGGCCTCGGTGCCGGACACCGCTCGGCTGTCGGCGTTCATCGACGAGCTCAACACCATCGCCGCGGCTTCCGGGATGCAGGTGTCGTCGTTCACGGCGAGCGACGCGACGGCGTACTCGCCAGCGGTCGCGGCGGAGGCCGCGGCTGCGGGGCAGGGCGCTGCAACGCCGTCGGCATCGCCGTCCGCGACGGCCGGAGCGGTGCCGTCCGCCCCGCAGGCGCCGAGCCTCGTCACGGACGCGGCGGTCACCGGCCAGAACTTCTCGGTGATCCCCGTCACCGTCGCGGTCGACGGCTCGTTCGACCAGGCGCTGCAGTTCGTCAAGGGAGTCCAGGGTGGCGATCGACTGTTCCTGATCACGACCGTCTCGTCTGCAGAGAAGAGCGGGGACGACGGCACTGCAAGCAGCAGCAGCTCATGGACCTTCGGTGGATCGGTCTACGTGCTCGACCGGTCCCCTGACGCGGGTGCTGACACCGCAGGCACGGCCTCCGCGAAGGGCTGATCCGACCCCCTCCCACTGGGGTGTGACGCGCCACGCCGACCCCTCTTCCGCGACACCCGTCGCTGTGCGTACGATGCTCACGGCGCCGTGATCGCGGCTGCTCATCTCCCTCTCGAACGGTCGGCTCGAACCGGCCGTTCCCGTCGTGCCCGGAGTCGCGCGTGTTGGTCGGAATCGTGGAATTCCTTGGTTGGTTCGGTGCTGTAACCGTGCTGGCTGGTTACATTCTCTTCTCCACGGGGAAGCTCCCGAACGGGCCGGTCTACCAGCTCTTCAACCTCGTCGGCGGGCTGGCCGTCGCCGTCAACGTGGCCGCGCACCACGCGGTGCCGTCGACCATCGTCAACGGCATCTGGGCGATCGTGGCCGTGGTCGTCCTGGTGAAGATGAGACGCGCCCGTCGTGCGGCGAAGCGCGGCGAGCCGGCGGCCTCCGAGGCGACCGTCCTGCACGCCGAGCCGGCGGCCACCACCGGCGTCCTGCCGATCATCGGCCCGGCCCTGCGTGACCACGAGCCGGACGAGCCCTTCGAGGCGGACGCAGCCCCGGGCCTCCAGGCAGCGCCGACCACGAGCACGACGCAGGTCGCTCCGATGACCGAGACCGTCCCGATCATCACCGCGACGATCGCACTGGCCCTGGTCGCCGCAGCGCAGGGGCACGTGGAGCGTGCGGACACCGCGGACAGCGCAGTCTCCCCTGAAGGCGCCGACCACGCGGAGCGGACCGAAGCCACCCGCTGACCGTCCCGTCGGCGATACGATCACCTCATGTCCCGGTGGTTGATCGCGACGATGACGTCCGTCCTCTTCATCGCGCTCGTCGTCGCCGTCGCGGGGTTCGAAGCGCTCCTCGCTGACGTCGAGGCGATCGCGCAGCCGGACGCGACCCCGTACCTCGGCCCGGCCATGGTGATCGGCGCCGCAGTGGTGGTGTTCCTCGCGACCGCGGTCGGCGCGCGAGAGGGCAACCCCGGTGTCACCGGCCTGGTCGCCGCCGCGACCGCCTACCTGGTCATGCTCGGCGTCGGTGCCGTCGGGTACGCGGCGATCCGCCGCGACCTGACCGAGCTCCTCGTCTTCCCGGCTGGCTACGCACTCGGGCCGTTCGTGGTCGGGTCCGTCGTGGTGGCGCTCCTGTCGGTGATCGGCGGGATCTCCATGGCCCGGCACCAGGCCCGGACGACGGGCTCGACACCCACCGCAGGGCAGCGGCAGGAGCCGACCGTCGCGGGTGACGACACCGTCGGGCGGTAGTCTGCCCGGGCAGGACGCACACGCAACGGGGGAACGATGAGCGACGAGAACACGCCGGATCCGGACCAGCAGGACGGTTGGGGAGCCGTGCCGTCGGTGGCGTCGATCCGCGGGACGCAAGAGACGCCCGCGGCCGCGCAGAACGCGCAGGCCGGGTCGACGGCGCAGGCCGGGACGACCGCGCACGGCGCGCAGTACGCCCCGACCGCGTCGCGTGCTCCGCGCCGGAAGCTCCGCCGCGGCCAGCTCATCGGGATCATCGCCGGCAGCACCGCCGTCGTGCTGTTGCTCGTCGCCGGTGTCGTCGGGTTCTCGGTCGGCTCGGCCACCCACTCGGCCGACCGCCCCGTGCGGGCGTTCCTCGACGACCTGACCGCGGGGAAGGTCACCGACGCCCTCGACGCAGCGGGCATCGACCGGACGAAGGCCGACGTGCTCCTGACCGACGCCGCGTACGCGAAGGCGACCGCCAAGGTCACCGGTTACCGGGTGGCCGCGACGCGCACGGACGGCGACACCGCCACCGTCCGCGCGTACCTGCGCCAGGCCGGCCGTGACGTCGCGGCGACCTTCACGCTCGACAAGACCGGCACCGACTGGGGCGTGTTCCCGGTGTGGGAGCTGCAGGCGCCGGAGCTCGGCAGCGTCGACGTCAGCGTCCGGGGTCCGGCCGGCGCCTCGGTGCAGGTCGCGGGCACGTCGACGAAGACCCCGAAGGACGGCACGGTCGGTCTCCGCGCCCTCCCCGGCACCTACGCGGTCACGTACGACGGCGGCAAGTGGACCAAGGCCACTGGAGGCAGCGCCGTCGTGGGCGGGTTCGGTGGCAGTACCTCGACGCCGGTGCAGATGACCGCGACGCTCACGAACGCGGGCGACCAGGCGGCGAAGCGGGCCGTGGACGCCTGGGTGGACGGCTGCATCGCCTCGAACGACGCAGCGCCGGCCGGGTGCAGCTTCTACGCGTACGGCGAGAACCCCGCGTACACCTACACGAACGAGAAGTGGACGCTCGAGTCGCGGCCGACCGTCGCCGTCGGCAGCTGGACGACGAACGGCTGGCTCGTCTCCACCACCACCTTCGGTCGGGCCACCTTCACGGCGGACATCGCCGGCGCGGGCGGCACCGGGACGGCCACGGCCGGACCGCTCAACGTCAACGCGAGCGGGTACATCACGGGGTTCTCGAGCTCGGGCGCGACGTTCCGGTCGGCGGTCGGCAACGGGTCCTCGGACACCGGCTCATGACGGTGTCCGGCGTGGTGCCGGCCCGGATTGATTTCGTCCCGTTACGCGGGTAGTCTCTTCTGGGTGTGCGCCCTCGGGCGCGCCCGAAAAGTCCGGCGAGCAAGATCGCCCAGTCGGACCACTCCGTCCCCCCGCAGATTCCTCCGCCGTCAGGCGGTCATCAGCGTGGGACGAGGAAGCCGGCGGATCGCGCCGGCCAGAGAGCACGAGCGAAGAACCAGGAGAACAGTTGCCTACTATTCAGCAGCTGGTTCGCAAGGGTCGTACGCCGAAGGTCACCAAGACCAAGGCGCCCGCCCTGAAGGCGAACCCCCAGCAGCGTGGTGTGTGCACCCGCGTCTACACCACCACCCCGAAGAAGCCGAACTCCGCACTGCGCAAGGTCGCTCGTGTGAAGCTCTCGAACGGCACCGAGGTCACGGCGTACATCCCCGGTGAGGGCCACAACCTCCAGGAGCACTCGATGGTGCTCGTCCGTGGCGGTCGTGTGAAGGACCTCCCCGGTGTGCGGTACAAGATCATCCGTGGCGCCCTGGACACCCAGGCCGTGAAGAACCGTAAGCAGGCTCGTAGCCGCTACGGCGCGAAGAAGGGTTGAGTTAGATGCCTCGTAAGGGTCCCGCCCCCAAGCGTCCCGTCGTCGCCGACCCGGTCTACGGTGCGCCGATCGTCAGCCAGCTCGTCAACAAGATCCTGCTCGACGGCAAGAAGGGCCTCGCCGAGCGCATCGTCTACGGTGCACTCGAGGGCGTCACTGCCAAGAACCAGCAGGATGCTGTCGTCACGCTCAAGAAGGCGCTCGACAACGTCCGTCCGACCCTCGAGGTCCGCAGCCGCCGCGTCGGTGGCTCGACCTACCAGGTCCCGGTCGAGGTCAAGCCGCACCGCGCGAACACCCTCGCGCTCCGCTGGCTGACCTCGTACGCCAAGGCCCGTCGCGAGAAGACGATGACCGAGCGTCTCATGAACGAGATCCTCGACGCGTCGAACGGTCTCGGTGCCGCGGTCAAGCGCCGCGAGGACACGCACAAGATGGCCGAGTCGAACAAGGCCTTCGCCCACTACCGCTGGTAGTCCCGGCACCGTCCGGGCACAGGTGGTCAAGAACCCCGGCGCCCGGACGGCCGCCAACCTCTCCTACAACTCTTCCGGAGGAACCCTGTGGCACAGGACGTGCTCACCGACCTGAACAAGGTCCGCAACATCGGCATCATGGCGCACATCGATGCCGGCAAGACCACGACGACCGAGCGCATCCTGTTCTACACGGGCATCACGCACAAGATCGGTGAGGTCCACGACGGCGCTGCCACGATGGACTGGATGGCGCAGGAGCAGGAGCGCGGCATCACGATCACGTCGGCCGCGACGACCTGCTTCTGGGACAACAACCAGATCAACATCATCGACACCCCCGGTCACGTGGACTTCACGGTCGAGGTGGAGCGTTCGCTCCGCGTCCTCGACGGTGCGGTCGCCGTCTTCGACGGCAAGGAGGGCGTCGAGCCCCAGTCCGAGACCGTGTGGCGTCAGGCTGACAAGTACAACGTCCCGCGCATCTGCTTCGTCAACAAGATGGACAAGCTCGGCGCGGACTTCTACTACACCGTCGACACGATCATCAACCGCCTCGGTGCGGAGCCCCTCGTGCTCCAGCTGCCGATCGGTTCGGAGAGCTCGTTCGAAGGCGTCGTCGACCTCGTCCAGATGCGTGCACTCACCTGGCGCGGCGACGCCAAGGGTGACGTCGCGATGGGTGCGAAGTACGAGATCGAAGAGATCCCGGCCGACCTGCAGGACCGCGCCGCCGAGTACCGCGAGAAGCTCATCGAGCGCGTGGCCGAGGCGGACGACGTCCTCATGGAGCGTTACCTCGAGGGCGACACCGACTTCTCGGTCGACGAGATCAAGGCCGCGATCCGCGCCCTCACCGTGAGCAGCACGCTCTACCCGGTGCTGTGCGGTTCCGCGTTCAAGAACCGCGGTGTCCAGCCGATGCTCGACGCCGTCATCGACTACCTCCCGTCCCCGCTCGACGTGCCGCCGATGATCGGCCACGACGTCAAGGACGAGGAGAAGGAGATCATCCGCAAGCCCGACGCGTCGGAGCCGTTCTCGGCTCTCGCGTTCAAGGTCGCGGTGCACCCCTTCTTCGGTCGCCTCACCTACGTCCGCGTGTACTCCGGCTCGATCGAGTCCGGCGCACAGGTCATCAACTCGACCAAGGGCAAGAAGGAGCGCATCGGGAAGATCTTCCAGATGCACTCCAACAAGGAGAACCCGGTCGCCAACGTGACCGCTGGCCACATCTACGCGGTCATCGGCCTCAAGGACACCACCACCGGTGACACCCTGTGCGACCCGACCAACCAGGTCGTCCTCGAGTCGATGACGTTCCCGGAGCCGGTCATCGAGGTCGCGATCGAGCCGAACACGAAGGCTGACCAGGAGAAGCTCTCCACGGCCATCCAGAAGCTCGCCGAAGAGGACCCGACGTTCCGCGTCGAGCTCAACGCCGAGACCGGTCAGACGACGATCAAGGGCATGGGCGAGCTCCACCTCGACATCCTCGTCGACCGCATGAAGCGCGAGTTCCACGTCGAGGCGAGCGTCGGCAAGCCCCAGGTGGCCTACCGCGAGACGCTCACCAAGATCGTCGAGCGCTACGACTACACCCACAAGAAGCAGACCGGTGGTTCCGGTCAGTTCGCGAAGGTGCAGATCGCGCTCGAGCCGATGGAGGTCACGAGCGAGAAGGTCTACGAGTTCGTCAACGCGACCTCCGGTGGCCGTGTCCCGCGCGAGTACATCCCCTCGGTCGACGCCGGTATCCAGGACGCCATGCAGGTCGGCATCCTCGCGGGCTACCCGACCGTCGGCGTGAAGGCCATCCTCAAGGACGGCGCGGCGCACGACGTCGACTCGTCCGAGATGGCGTTCAAGATCGCCGGTTCCATCGCCTACAAGGAAGCGGCCCGCAAGGCCGGTCCCGCGATCCTCGAGCCGATCATGGCCGTCGAGGTCCGTACTCCTGAGGAGTACATGGGCGACGTCATCGGTGACCTGAACTCCCGTCGTGGCCAGATCGCCTCGATGGAGGACGCCTCGGGCGTCAAGGTGGTCCGCGCGAGCGTGCCGCTGTCCGAGATGTTCGGCTACGTCGGCGACCTGCGGTCGAAGACCTCTGGTCGTGCGGTCTACTCGATGACCTTCGAGACCTACAGCCAGGTCCCGGCCAAGGTCGCCGAGGAGATCATCGCGAAGAACGCGGGGGAGTAGCGCTCAGCGCTTCTCCACAGGCGGGGGTGCCCGGCGACGGGCCCCTCGCCACCAAGTAAAGTACAGACACACACCGCGCATCAACGGTCGCGAGCCCATCCAGGGCCGGCCGGGGATGACGCTTCCGAGTCCTGAGGAGGACCCACAGTGGCCAAGGCCAAGTTCGAGCGCACCAAGCCGCACGTCAACATCGGAACCATCGGTCACGTCGACCACGGCAAGACCACGCTCACGGCGGC
The DNA here is from genome assembly GCF_004341255.1 of Curtobacterium sp. PhB142. NCBI lineage: Bacteria > Bacillati > Actinomycetota > Actinomycetes > Micrococcales > Microbacteriaceae > Curtobacterium > Curtobacterium sp. PhB142. The sequence continues at coordinate 132,103 of NZ_SLUT01000004.1, forward strand.
GATCACCAAGGTTCTGCACGACCAGTACCCGGACCTCAACGAGGCCCGTGACTTCGCGCAGATCGACAACGCTCCCGAGGAGCGCCAGCGCGGCATCACGATCAACATCTCGCACGTCGAGTACCAGACCGAGAAGCGTCACTACGCGCACGTCGACGCCCCCGGTCACGCCGACTACGTGAAGAACATGATCACGGGTGCGGCGCAGATGGACGGCGCGATCCTCGTGGTCGCCGCCACCGACGGCCCGATGCCCCAGACGCGTGAGCACGTGCTGCTCGCCCGCCAGGTCGGCGTCCCCTACATCGTCGTCGCGCTGAACAAGTCCGACATGGTGGACGACGAGGAGATCCTGGAGCTCGTCGAGCTCGAGGTCCGCGAGCTCCTCGGCACGCAGCAGTTCGACGAGGACGCCCCCGTCGTGCAGGTCTCGGCGCTCAAGGCGCTCGAGGGCGACGAGAAGTGGGTCAAGTCGGTCCAGGAGCTCATGGCCCAGGTCGACGAGCACGTGCCGGACCCGGTGCGCGCCACCGACCAGCCCTTCCTGATGCCGATCGAGGACGTCTTCACGATCACCGGTCGTGGAACGGTCGTCACCGGTCGCGTCGAGCGTGGAACGCTCAACCTGAACGCCGAGGTCGAGATCGTCGGCATCCGCGCGACGCAGAAGACCACCGTCACGGGCATCGAGATGTTCCGCAAGCTGCTCGACCAGGCGGTCGCCGGTGACAACACCGGTCTGCTCATCCGTGGCCTCAAGCGCGAGGACGTGGAGCGCGGCCAGGTCGTCGTGAAGCCGGGTTCGGTCACGCCGCACACCGAGTTCCAGGCGAACGCGTACATCCTGACCAAGGACGAGGGTGGGCGTCACAACCCGTTCTACGCGAACTACCGCCCGCAGTTCTACTTCCGCACCACGGACGTCACCGGCGTCATCACGCTGCCCGAGGGCACCGAGATGGTCATGCCCGGTGACACCGTCGCCATGACGGTCGAGCTGATCCAGCCGATCGCCATGGAAGAGGGCCTCCGTTTCGCCATCCGTGAGGGTGGTCGTACGGTCGGCGCCGGTACGGTCGAGAAGATCCTCAAGTAACTCCGGTTACCTGCCGCAGCGGGGTCGAGCCTTCGGGCTCGGCCCCGCTGTGTCGTTGCCCCGGTCGACGTGGCAGCGCTCGGAGCCACTGTCGGCCGCTCACGGCCCTGGCGGGCGGCGGACGGGAGGCCCGGGGTACGCCCGCCACGACGGCGTCCGTCCGCCCCGTACGGCGTCCCAGGCAGCGGGGAGTTGGCTCGGCCGGGTGACTCGTCTGCGCCGTTCCACGACCTCCGGTCGTGGCTACCACCGTGTCCGGAGCGGCCGCGGCTTCTCGTACCGTGACCCCGACGGTGCGACCGTCACCGATGCCGCGGTGCGTCAGCGGCTCGAGGACCTCGTCATCCCGCCGGCCTGGGACGACGTCTGGATCTCGCCGTACGAGAACGGGCACGTCCTCGCGACCGGGATCGACGGGGCCGGACGCCGCCAGTACATGTACCACCCGTCGTGGCGCGAACGGATGGACCGGATCAAGTACGACCGGGCGCTCGCCCTCGCGGAGTCGCTGCCGGTCGCACGGCGCGGGGTCACGCAGGACCTCCGACGACCGGAACCCGATCGCCGCCGAGCGCTGGCCGCAGCGTTCCGGATGCTCGACCAGGGCTCGCTGCGGGTCGGATCGGAGCGGTACGCCAGCGAGCACGGCAGCCGCGGACTGTCGACCCTGCTGTGCGCGCACGCCCACGTCTCCGGTGACGACATCGAGCTCGACTTCCCCGGCAAGAGCGGGCAGGAGTGGTCGTCGTCGATCCACGACGCCGACCTCGCGACGGTGATCGCCGGCATGAAGCGCCGTGGGCCGAACGCCCGACTGCTGTCGTTCCGCGAACGCCGCGGTGACGAGTGGGAGCCGTTGTCCGCCGAGGACATCAACGCCTACGTCAAGGAGCGTGCTGGTGACGACTTCACGGCGAAGGACTTCCGCACCCTGCACGGCACGGTGGCCGCGGCCGTCGACCTTGCCCAGACCGGTCCGCTGTCGTCGCAGGCGAAGCGGAAGCGTGCGGTGTCCCATGCCGTGAAGGCCGCGAGCGACGAGCTCGGCAACACCCCGACGGTGTGCCGGCAGAGCTACATCGACCCGCGGCTGCTCGACGCCTACGAGCACGGCGAGACCATCGATCCGGCCCGGATCCACGCCGCCGAGTCCGAGGTCCGGGCACTGCTCTACCGACAATGACCCCGGGAGCGTCCGGATGACGTAGCGTTGGTCGACGTGCTGGACCACCCCACACGGCACGGAAGGACCCACAACAGTCGTGACTGACGAGTGCATCCACGGTTTCCCCATCGAGCTCTGCGACATCTGCGCGCCCCGGCAGCGTGAGGAGTCGGCGATCCCAGCCGCTCCGGCGCCACGGCGGACCCGCATCACCACCAACCTGCGCGTCGACCCGCCTGCCTCCGGCCCCGGGACGTCGCTGCGTTCACCGACGTCGCTCCGGTCGTCGTCGGCCGACCTGCCCGAGGCTCGGGTGTTCGCGTCGCTGCGTGCGCACCACGTGACCCACATCGACAACCTCGACGGCATCGTCGGGTCCGGCGCCATCCTGGCTGCCGACCAGGCGGAGCCCGCCGTCGACGTCAGCAGCCCCGAGACCCGAGCCGCACGCGCCGAGGCCGAAGCACCCGACGGCAGCACCATCGCGAGCCACGTGCCGTTCACCCTGTCGCCGGATGCCGTCCGGTGGGACGAACTCCGCACCGGCGCCGTCGGGGAGCGGTGGTCCGACGCCGCCCGACGCACGCGCGCGGTGGACTACGTCGTGCTCGTCGTCCCGGTCTCGGCGTTCGGTGACTCGGTGGTCGTCGCCGACCAGGACGCCGACGCTGACGACGTCCGGTTCGCCGTCGGCCCCGACGCCGGGACGAACCTGATCCGCCGCACCGACTTCTCCGACCCCGAGATGCTCGGACTCGAGCTCCTCGCGGGGCCGAGCGTGCCGTTCTCGTCCGTCGCGGTGATCGGTGTCCCGAACGACAAGGCCCGCCAGACGGTCCGTGCGGTGCTCGCCGACCACGGCGGCCACGCGCCGCGCGTGGCGGTCTTCCCGCCGTGGTTCGTCCCTCCGGTGACGGCCGAGTAACCGTCTCCACGAGCGCCCTCCGGACCATGTCCGGAGGGCGCTCCGCGTTGCGGCGGCGACCCGTGCCTCCAGGCCGTCCGATCCGCGTGGATCCGGGGGGCGAGCCGGTGTCGACACGCCCGGCACATCGCGACACGCCCGGGTTGCACGTGGGCTCGGGACATGCGAGACTTGTCCGGTTCCGAATTCCCCGCGGGTGCGAGTCCGCAGGATCACTGCTCTGGCAGTGCACAACCCCCCTGTTCAGCAGGGCTGGGTTGGGCCGCAGGCAGCAGAACACGACTCCCCGAGGTCATGACGGACGCGACACTGTTGCGCCCGGAGTGCGAGGAAGTCGATTGCCCACGCTGGACGGCCAAGGTCGCCCGCGCGGTTGACAGGTGAACAGCGGTCATCCCCAGCGGATGCGGCCGGTTGGTTCAGGAAAACAGCACGGTCTGCAGCAATGCGGAGCCGAGCGGCGTCAGGCGGCCTGCGGGTGCGCGGCGCAGAGAGAGGACAAGAGACACATGGCGGGACAGAAGATCCGCATCCGGCTCAAGTCGTATGACCACGAGGTCATCGACACGTCGGCCCGGAAGATCGTCGACACGGTGACCCGTGCCGGTGCAACCGTGGTCGGCCCGGTGCCACTCCCCACCGAGAAGAACGTGATCGCAGTGATCCGTTCCCCTCACAAGTACAAGGACTCGCGCGAGCACTTCGAGAAGCGCACGCACAAGCGGGTCATCGACATCGTCGACCCGACGCCGAAGGCCGTTGACTCGCTCATGCGACTCGACCTGCCGGCAGACGTCAACATCGAGATCAAGCTGTAAGGGGGCTGACCAATGGCGAACTCAACCAAGACCGTCAAGGGCCTCCTCGGCAAGAAGCTCGGGATGACCCAGGTGTGGGACGAGAACAACAAGTTCATCCCCGTCACCGTGATCGAGGTCGGCCCGAACGTGGTCACCCAGATCCGCAACGCTGAGCGCGACGGCTACGAGGCGATCCAGATCGCCGCCGGTGCCATCGACCCGCGCAAGGTCAACAAGCCGGCCGCTGGCCACTTCGAGGCCGCTGGCGTGACCCCGCGTCGCACCCTCACCGAGATCCGGACCAACGACTCCGCTGAGTACACGCTCGGCCAGGAGCTCACCGTGGACGGCACGTTCACGGCGGGCCAGAAGGTCGACGTCGTCGGTACCTCCAAGGGCAAGGGCTTCGCCGGTGTCATGAAGCGCCACGGCTTCCACGGCGTCGGCGCCTCGCACGGTGCACACCGCAACCACCGCAAGCCCGGCTCGATCGGTGCTTCCTCGACCCCGTCGCGTGTCTTCAAGGGCATGCGCATGGCCGGTCGTATGGGTGGCGACCGCGTGACCGTCCTCAACCTCACGGTGCACGCCGTCGACGCCGAGAAGGGTCTGCTGCTCGTCAAGGGCGCCGTCCCCGGTGCTCGTGGCCGCTCCGTCTTCGTCCGCACCGCCGTGAAGGGTAAGTGATCATGGCCACCACGACCGCAACCACGATCGACGTCCTCGACGCATCGGGTGTCAAGTCCGGCACCGTCGAGCTGCCCGCAGCTCTCTTCGACGTCGAGACCAACGTCCCGCTGATCCACCAGGTCGTCACCGCGCAGCTCGCAGCCGCGCGTCAGGGCACCCACAAGACCAAGAACCGCGGCGAAGTCCGCGGTGCCGGTCGCAAGCCGTTCAAGCAGAAGGGCACCGGCCGCGCCCGTCAGGGTTCCGTCCGTGCTCCCGAGCACACCGGTGGTGGCGTCGTCCACGGACCGACCCCCCGCGACTACTCGCAGCGCACCCCCAAGAAGATGATCGCCGCAGCGCTGCTCGGCTCGCTCTCGGACCGCGCCCGCGGTGGCCGCATCTCGGCTGTCGACGGCTTCGTCGAGGCCGACGTGCCGTCGACCAAGGTCGCTCGCACGCTCCTCGAGAAGGTCGCGCCCGTCAAGCACGTGCTGATCGTGCTCGAGTCGAACGACGAGCTGACGCTCAAGTCGATCCGCAACCTGCCGAACGTCCACGCGCTCTCGTACGGCCAGCTGAACGCCTACGACGTCCTCAAGTCGGACGCCGTCGTCTTCAGCAAGAGCGCCCTCGACGCCTTCATCGCGTCGAAGACCGCGAAGGAGATCACCGCATGAGCGGCTTCAACAAGGACCCGCGCGACGTCATCATCTCGCCGGTCGTCTCGGAGAAGAGCTACGCGCTCATCGACCAGGGCAAGTACACGTTCATCGTGGACCCCCGTTCGAACAAGACCGAGATCAAGCTCGCCATCGAGAAGATCTTCGAAGTCAAGGTCGCGAGCATCAACACGCTGAACCGCCCGGGCAAGACCCGTCGCACCAAGTTCGGTCTCGGCAAGCGCAAGGACACCAAGCGCGCCATCGTGACGCTCAAGTCCGGTTCGATCGACATCTTCACGGCTGTCGGCTGAGGACCAGAGGGATAAATCATGGCTATTCGTAACTACAAGCCGACGACCCCCGGTCGTCGCGGCTCGTCGGTCGCCGACTTCGCTGAGATCACCCGTTCGACTCCGGAGAAGTCCCTGCTTCGTCCGCTGCCGAAGACCGGTGGTCGCAACAGCTCCGGCCGCATCACCACGCGTCACATCGGTGGTGGCCACAAGCGCCAGTACCGCGTGATCGACTTCCGTCGCTCCGACAAGGACGGCGTGGACGCCAAGGTCGCTCACATCGAGTACGACCCCAACCGCACTGCGCGCATCGCGCTCCTGCACTACGTGGACGGCACGAAGCGGTACATCATCGCGCCGAACAAGCTCAAGCAGGGCGACGTCATCGAGCAGGGCCCCGGCGCCGACATCAAGCCCGGCAACAACCTGCCGCTGCGCAACATCCCGGTGGGTACCGTCGTGCACGCCATCGAGCTCCGCCCCGGTGGCGGCGCGAAGATGGCCCGCTCGGCCGGCGCCTCGGTGCGTCTCGTCGCCAAGGACGGCCCCTACGCGCAGCTCCGTCTGCCGTCGGGCGAGGTCCGCAACGTCGACGCACGCTGCCGCGCCACGATCGGCGAGGTCGGCAACGCCGAGCAGTCGAACATCAACTGGGGCAAGGCCGGCCGCATGCGCTGGAAGGGCGTCCGCCCGACCGTGCGTGGTGTCGCGATGAACCCGGTCGACCACCCCCACGGTGGTGGCGAGGGCAAGACCTCCGGTGGTCGTCACCCGGTCAGCCCCTGGGGCCAGGCCGAGGGTCGCACGCGCAAGCCGAACAAGCCGAGCGACAAGCTCATCGTCCGTCGCCGTAACGCCGGCAAGAAGCGCAAGTAGGAGTTCAGAAGATGCCACGCAGTCTGAAGAAGGGCCCCTTCGTCGACGAGCACCTGCTCCGCAAGGTCGTCACGCAGAACGAGGCCAACACCAAGAACGTGATCCGTACGTGGTCGCGGCGGTCGATGATCGTCCCGAACATGCTCGGTCACACCATCGCGGTGCACGACGGCCGCAAGCACATCCCGGTGTTCGTCACCGAGTCGATGGTCGGTCACAAGCTCGGCGAGTTCGCGCCGACCCGCACCTTCCGTGGTCACGTGAAGGACGACAAGAAGGGCCGTCGCCGCTAACGCGGGGACGCAGAGGAGGAACGAAATGGTGGAGTCGATCGCACGCGTGCGACACATCCGCGTCACGCCTCAGAAGGCCCGTCGCGTCATCGAGCTGATCCGCGGCAAGCAGGCCCACGAGGCGCTCGCCATCCTGAAGTTCGCCCCCCAGGGCGCTTCGGAGCCCGTGTACAAGCTGGTCGCCTCGGCGATCGCGAACGCCCGGGTGAAGGCTGACTCGACGAACAGCTTCCTCGACGAGCGCGACCTCTACGTGAGCCGCGTCTTCGTCGACGAGGGAACGACCCTGAAGCGGTTCCAGCCGCGCGCCCAGGGCCGGGCCTTCCGCATCAACAAGCGCACCAGCCACATCACGGTCGTCCTCGCGACGCCGGAAGAGGCCGAGGCTGCCGCGACGAGCAAGAAGGCGAGCAACTAATGGGCCAGAAGGTCAACCCGTACGGCTTCCGTCTCGGGATCACGACGGACCACGTCTCGCACTGGTTCACCGACAGCAAGAAGGCCGGTCAGCGCTACGCCGACTACGTGGCCGAGGACATCAAGGTGCGCGAGTACCTGAAGAAGACCCTCGACCGCGCCGGTGTTGCTCGCATCGAGCTCGAGCGAACCCGTGACCGTGTCCGCGTGGACATCCACACGGCGCGTCCGGGCATCGTCATCGGCCGCCGCGGCGCCGAGGCGGAGCGCGTTCGCGGTGAGCTCGAGAAGCTCACCAAGAAGCAGATCCAGCTGAACATCCTCGAGGTCAAGAACCCCGAGACCGAGGCCCAGCTCGTCGCGCAGGGCATCGCCGAGCAGCTCTCCGCTCGTGTCGCGTTCCGTCGCGCCATGCGCAAGGGCCTGCAGGGTGCACAGCGCGCCGGCGCCAAGGGTGTCCGCATCCAGGTGTCGGGCCGTCTCGGCGGCGCCGAGATGTCCCGTTCGGAGTTCTACCGCGAAGGCCGTGTGCCGCTGCACACCCTCCGCGCGAACATCGACTACGGCTTCTACGAGGCCCGGACCACGTTCGGCCGCATCGGCGTGAAGGTCTGGATCTACAAGGGCGACATCACGAACAAGGAGCTCGCTCGCGAGCAGGCGAACCAGCGTTCGTCGCGCCCCGAGCGTCGTGGCGGCCCGCGCGGTGAGCGTGGCGACCGTGGCGGCGACCGTCGTGGCGGCGACCGCGGTGACCGCCGCCCGCAGCAGGCCCCGCAGGACGCGCCGGCCGGCGCAGGAGTTGAGGCGTAACCATGCTTATTCCCCGTCGAGTCAAGCACCGTAAGCAGCACCACCCGAAGCGTTCGGGTCAGGCAACCGGTGGTACCAAGGTCAGCTTCGGCGACTACGGCATCCAGGCCCTCACCCCGGCGTACGTGACCAACCGTCAGATCGAGTCCGCTCGTATCGCCATGACGCGTCACATCAAGCGTGGCGGCAAGGTCTGGATCAACATCTACCCGGACCGTCCGCTCACGAAGAAGCCGGCTGAGACCCGCATGGGTTCCGGTAAGGGCTCGCCCGAGTGGTGGGTCGCCAACGTCAAGCCGGGTCGTGTGCTCTTCGAGCTCTCCGGCGTCACCGAGGACATCGCCCGTGAGGCGCTGACCCGTGCAATCCACAAGCTGCCCCTCAAGGCACGCATCATCAAGCGCGAGGAGGGCGACGCATAATGGCGATCGGTTCCAAGGAGCTCCGTCCGACGGAGCTCGACACGTTCGAGAACGAGCGTCTCGCTGACGAGCTGAAGAAGGCCAAGGAGGAACTCTTCAACCTCCGCTTCCAGTCGGCCACCGGCCAGCTGGAGAGCCACGGTCGTCTCCGTGCCGTCAAGCGCGACATCGCTCGCATCTACACCGTCCTCCGCGAGCGCGAGCTCGGCATCCGTGCCACTCCCGCGCCCGTCGAGACCGCCACCAAGGCCAAGAAGACGACGAAGAAGGCTGACAAGCCGGCTGAGTCGACCGAGGCCGAGACCGCCGAGGAGAAGTAATGGCGAACGAAGAGAAGACCTCCGCCGCCCTCACTCGCGGCTACCGCAAGACGCGTCGCGGCTACGTGACCAGCGACAAGATGGACAAGACCATCGTGGTCGAGGTCGAGGACCGCGTGAAGCACGCGCTCTACGGCAAGATCATCCGTCGCACGTCCAAGGTGAAGGCCCACGACGAGCTCGGCACCGCTGGTGTCGGCGACCTCGTCGTGATCAGCGAGACCCGTCCCCTCAGCGCTTCCAAGCGCTGGCGCCTGGTCGAGATCCTCGAGAAGGCCAAGTAGGCCTCGGCCTGCTTCGGAATAGGAGACAGCAGTGATTCAGCAGGAATCCCGCCTGAAGATCGCCGACAACACGGGTGCCAAGGAGATCTTGACCATCCGCGTGCTCGGTGGTTCGGGTCGTCGCTACGCCGGTCTCGGTGACGTCATCGTCGCCACGGTGAAGGACGCCATCCCCGGCGGCAACGTGAAGAAGGGTGACGTCGTGAAGGCGGTCATCGTTCGCACCAAGAAGGAGACCCGTCGTCAGGACGGCTCCTACATCAAGTTCGACGAGAACGCGGCAGTGATCCTCAAGGCCGACGGCGACCCGCGCGGCACGCGCATCTTCGGTCCGGTCGGTCGCGAGCTCCGTGACAAGAAGTTCATGAAGATCATCTCGCTCGCGCCGGAGGTGCTGTAAGCCATGGCGAACATCAAGAAGGGTGACCTCGTCCAGGTCATCACGGGCGCGACGCAGGAGCGTGGCGGCGACCGTGGCAAGCAGGGCAAGGTCATCGAGGTCCTCAAGGACAAGCAGCGCGTCGTCGTCGAGGGCGTGAATTTCGTCACGAAGCACGTCCGCGTCGGCCAGACGCAGCGCGGCTCGAAGACGGGTGGCATCGAGAAGCACGAAGCCTCGATCCACGTGTCCAACGTCGCCCTCGTCGACCCGAAGACGAAGAAGCCGACCCGCGTCGGCTTCCGTACCGAAGAGGTGGAGAAGGGCGGGGTCAAGAAGACCGTCCGTGTCCGCTACGCCAAGAAGTCAGGTGAAACGCTCTGATGACTGACACGACTGCAACGACTGAGGCCCCCAAGGCCCAGCCGCGCCTCAAGCAGAAGTACAAGGACGAGATCAAGGCCACGCTCACCGAGCAGTTCGGCTACGCGAACGTCAACCAGGTCCCCGGCCTGGTCAAGGTCGTCGTGAACACCGGTGTCGGCGAGGCCGCTCGCGACTCGAAGATCATCGAAGGGGCCATCAAGGACCTCACGGCGATCACGGGTCAGAAGCCCCAGGTCAACATCGCTCGCAAGTCCATCGCGCAGTTCAAGCTGCGCGAGGGTCAGGCGATCGGTGCGCACGTCACCCTCCGCGGTGACCGCGCCTGGGAGTTCCTCGACCGCCTGATCTCCCTCGCACTGCCCCGCATCCGCGACTTCCGCGGTCTCAGCGACAAGCAGTTCGACGGGAACGGCAACTACACGTTCGGTCTCTCGGAGCAGTCCGTGTTCCACGAGATCGACCAGGACCGCATCGACCGTGTCCGCGGCTTCGACATCACTGTCGTCACCACCGCGAAGACGGACGACGAGGGACGCGCGCTGCTCCGTCAGCTCGGCTTCCCGTTCCGCTCCAACGAGCAGACGGTCTAAACTACTTCGGGCGGTGCGGGCCGGAGGATTCACGTCCTCCGGCCCGCACGCACGAACACACCGATCCTGGGGAACCGCCCCGGGATCACTCGATCGCTCAGGTCGGCATTCGTGGAACGGGTGTCGAAACCAGGCGAGAAATGGACGAACATCATGACGATGACCGATCCGGTCGCAGACATGCTGACCAGATTGCGGAACGCGAACTCCGCGCACCACGACGCCGTCGCGCTCCCGAGCTCCAAGCTCAAGAAGAACATCGCCGACATCCTCAAGCGTGAGGGCTACATCAGCGAGTGGAAGGTGGAGGACGCCCGAGTCGGGCAGACCCTCACCATCGACCTGAAGTACGGCCCCGAGCGCGAGCGTTCGATCGCCGGCATCAAGCGCGTGTCGAAGCCGGGCCTCCGGGTCTACGCGAAGTCGACGGAGATCCCCCAGGTCCTCGGTGGCCTCGGCGTGGCGATCCTCTCGACCTCGTCCGGCCTGCTGACCGACCGCGAAGCCGAGCAGAAGGGCGTGGGTGGGGAAGTCCTCGCCTACGTGTGGTGATCGACAATGTCACGAATCGGACGTCTTCCCATCGACATCCCCGCCGGCGTGACCGTCTCCGTTGACGGTCAGAGCGTGGCGGTCAAGGGCCCGAAGGGCGAGCTCGCGCTCGTCGTCGCGGAGCCCATCCAGGCCAAGGTCGAGGAGAACCAGGTTCTCGTCACCCGTCCGGACGACGAGCGCGAGTCGCGTTCGCTCCACGGCCTGACCCGTACCCTCATCGCCAACAACATCATCGGCGTGACCCAGGGCTACACCAAGGGCCTCGAGGTCGTCGGCACCGGTTACCGCGTGCAGGCGAAGGGCTCGAACCTCGAGTTCGCGCTCGGGTACTCCCACTCGATCACGGTCGAGCCGCCCGCGGGCATCAGCTTCGCGGTCGAGGGCAACAACAAGGTCACGGTCGCCGGCATCGACAAGCAGGCAGTCGGCGAAGTGGCGGCGAACATCCGGAAGCTCCGGAAGCCCGAGCCGTACAAGGGCAAGGGTGTCCGTTACGCCGGCGAGAACGTGCGCCGCAAGGCCGGAAAGTCAGGTAAGTGATCATGGGACTCCTCAAGACACGAGGCAAGAGCAAGGCGGCCGCCAAGGCGCGTCGTCACAACCGTCTCCGCAAGAAGATCACCGGCACCGAGGCTCGTCCCCGTCTCGCCGTCACCCGCTCGTCGCGTCACGTGTTCGTGCAGGTCATCGACGACGCGAAGGGTCACACCCTCGCAAGCGCCTCGACGATGGAGGCAGACCTCCGCTCGTTCGACGGCGACAAGACCGCCAAGGCCCGTCGCGTCGGTGAGCTCCTCGCCGAGCGCGCGAAGTCGGCTGGCGTCGAGGCCGTGGTCTTCGACCGCGGTGGCAGCAAGTACGCCGGTCGCGTCGCCGCGATCGCCGATGGTGCCCGTGAAGGAGGGCTGAACCTGTGAGCGACAACGCGAACACCAACGAAGACGCCAAGACCGAGACCACCGAGGCGAGCACGGAGGCCCCCGAGGCCACCGAAGCGACCGCTGAGGGCACCGAGGCAACTGCTGAGGGCACCGACGCAGCCGCTGAGGGCACCGACACCGCCGCGAAGGGCAAGGAGGCGGAGGCACCTGCCGTCGCCGAGCGTCCCGTCGAGACCGCTGCCGGTTCCGCATCGAACAACCGCGACTCGGCTGACAACCGTGGCCGTCGTGGTGGCGGTCGTGACCGTCAGCAGGGCCGCGACCGCAACAACCGCGGTGGTGATAGCCAGTTCCTCGAGCGCGTGGTGACCATCAACCGCGTGTCGAAGGTCGTCAAGGGTGGTCGTCGCTTCAGCTTCACGGCGCTCGTCGTCGTGGGTGACGGCAACGGCCTCGTGGGCGTCGGCTACGGCAAGGCCAAGGAGGTCCCCACTGCGATCTCCAAGGGTGTCGAAGAGGCGAAGAAGAACTTCTTCCGCGTCCCCCGCGTCGGCAACACCATCCCGCACCCCGTGCAGGGTGAAGCCGCTGCTGGCGTCGTCCTCCTGCGTCCGGCCGGCCCGGGTACCGGTGTCATCGCCGGTGGTCCCGTCCGCGCCGTGCTCGAGTGCGCCGGCATCCACGACGTCCTGAGCAAGTCGCTCGGTTCGTCGAACACCATCAACATCGTGCACGCGACCGTCGAGGCTCTGAAGCAGCTCGAGGAGCCCCGCGCCGTCGCGAGCCGTCGTGGCCTCGACGTCGAGCGGGTCGTCCCGGCTCGTCTGCTCCAGGCCGAGGCTGCAGCACTGCGTGCCGCGACCGAGAAGGCAGGTGCGTGATGGCGACGCTGAAGATCACGCAGATCAAGTCCGTTATCAGCGAGAAGCAGTACCAGCGCGACACGCTCCGCAGCCTGGGTCTCAAGCGCATCGGCCGTACGGTCGAGCGTGAGGACAACGCCCAGAACCGCGGGTACATCGCAACGGTGGCGCACCTCGTGAAGGTCGAGGAGGTCGACGCATGAGCGACGAGAAGAACGAGCGCGTGCAGGTGCTGAAGCTGCACCACCTCCGCCCCGCAGAGGGCGCCAAGAAGGACCGCACCCGTGTGGGTCGCGGTGAGGGCTCGAAGGGCAAGACCGCTGGGCGTGGTACCAAGGGCACGAAGGCCCGTTACCAGGTCCGGGTCGGCTTCGAGGGTGGGCAGATGCCGCTGCACATGCGCACCCCGAAGCTCCGCGGGTTCAAGAACCCGTTCCGGGTCGAGTACCAGGTCGTGAACCTGGACAAGATCTCGGAGCTCTACCCCGATGGTGGCGACGTCACCGTTGCGGGCCTGGTCGCCAAGGGCGCCGTCCGCAAGAACGAGAAGGTCAAGGTTCTCGGTCAGGGTGACATCACCGTGAAGATCACGGTCACGGTCGACAAGGTCTCGGCGTCCGCCGCCGAGAAGATCGTGGCTGCTGGCGGCACCGTCTCCCAGTAACCCCCGTCGGCGGCCCGTGCGTTTGCGCACGGGCCGCCGTTACGGTTTCCTTGACAGTGGCCGGCATCCGCCAGCCTGGTCGGCCCTGCCGACCGACACCGGAACGGCCGCGATCGACGGCCCCGGTCCCAGAAGTTCGGAGTCCTCGTGTTCAGAGCGGTCGCGCGCATCATGCGCACCCCTGATCTTCGCAAGAAGATCGGCTTCACCCTCGCGATCATCGCGCTGTTCCGCCTCGGGTCGTACATCCCGGCACCGTTCGTCGACTACGCGGCCGTGCAGAGCTGTCTCGCCAGCGCCTCGTCGTCCGGCGGTCTCTACGACCTGATCAACCTGTTCTCCGGCGGCGCGCTGCTGAAGCTCTCGGTCTTCGCGCTCGGCATCATGCCGTACATCACGTCGTCGATCATCGTGCAGCTCCTGCGCGTGGTCATCCCGCACTTCGATTCCCTCTACAAGGAGGGCCAGTCCGGTCAGGCGAAGCTGACGCAGTACACGCGCTACCTCACGATCGCGCTGGGCGTGCTGCAGTCCACCACCCTGATCACGGTCGCCCGCTCGGGTGCCCTCTTCGGCACGAACGCGTCGTCCTCCTGCTCGTCGATCATCTCGAACGACAGCTGGTACGCGATCATGCTCATGGTCGTCACGCTGACCGCCGGTACCGGCCTCATCATGTGGATGGGCGAGCTCGTCACCGAGCGCGGCATCGGCAACGGCATGTCGCTCCTCATCTTCACGTCGATCGCGGCGCAGTTCCCGTCGGCGCTGTGGGCCATCGAGCAGTCGCAGTCGTTCGAGCTCTTCCTGTTCGTCATCCTGGTCGGACTGGTCATCATGATGGCCGTCGTGTTCGTCGAGCAGTCGCAGCGGCGGATCCCGGTCCAGTACGCCAAGCGCATGGTCGGCCGACGCACGTACGGCGGCAACAACACGTACATCCCGATCAAGGTGAACATGGCCGGCGTCGTGCCCGTCATCTTCGCGTCGTCGCTGCTGTACCTGCCGGCCCTGGTCGCGCAGTTCAACAAGCCCTCGGACGGCTCCGAGCCCGCGGCGTGGGTCACCTGGATCGAGAACAACCTCGTCTCCGGCGACAACCTGTTCTACATGGTGCTGTACTTCCTGCTCATCGTCGGGTTCACGTACTTCTACGTGGCGATCACCTTCAACCCCGAAGAGGTCGCCGACAACATGAAGAAGTACGGCGGGTTCATCCCCGGCATCCGTGCCGGTCGTCCGACCGCCGAGTACCTCGACTACGTCCTCACCCGGGTGACGCTGCCCGGCTCGCTCTACCTCGGTTTCATCGCGCTCATCCCGCTGGCAGCACTGGCGCTGTTCGGCGCGAACCAGAACTTCCCGTTCGGTGGCGCGAGCATCCTGATCATCGTGGGTGTCGGTCTCGAGACCGTGAAGCAGATCGACTCGCAGCTGCAGCAGCGTCACTACGAAGGGCTTCTCCGTTGAGCGCACGTCTCATCATCGTCGGACCCCCCGGAGCGGGGAAGGGCACCCAGGCCGGGCGGATCGCCGAGTCCTTCGGGATCCCGGCGGTCTCGACGGGCGACATCTTCCGCAAGAACGTCGCAGAGGGCACGCCGCTCGGTGTGCAGGCCAAGGCGATCATGGACGCCGGCGAGTACGTGCC
The DNA here is from genome assembly GCF_004341255.1 of Curtobacterium sp. PhB142. Lineage (NCBI taxonomy): Bacteria > Bacillati > Actinomycetota > Actinomycetes > Micrococcales > Microbacteriaceae > Curtobacterium > Curtobacterium sp. PhB142. The sequence goes on from NZ_SLUT01000004.1 coordinate 147,111, forward strand.
GGACTCCTTGACGAACGAGCTCGTGAAGTCGCGCCTGAACGAGGCCGACGCAGCCGAGGGGTTCCTGCTCGACGGGTACCCCCGCACGGTCGGGCAGGTCGAGTACCTCGACGCGCTGCTCGCCGAGCAGGGCACCGGGATCGACGCGGTCGTGCAGCTCGTCGCCGACCAGGACGAGCTCGTCGGCCGGTTGCTCAAGCGTGCCGAGCAGCAGGGCCGCAGTGACGACAACGAGGAGACGATCCGTCGTCGCCAGCAGGTCTACACCGAGCAGACCGCCCCGATCGTCGGTGCCTACGGCGACCGTGGTCTCGTCCTCGACGTCGACGGCCTCGGCGCGATCGACGAGGTCGGCGACCGCATCCAGGCCGCGCTGTCGGCTCGCGGGCTGACCGCGGGCGTCTGACCCGGCGTGGTCCGCTTCCGCAAGCCCTCGATCTACAAGACGCCGGACGAGCTCCGCGCCATGGTGCGCCCCGGGCTGCTGACCGCCGAGGCGCTCGACGCCGTGCGTGCGGCGATCCGTCCCGGCATCACGACGGGTGAGCTCGACGCGATCGCCGAGCGGACGATCCGCGACGGCGGCGGGATCCCGAACTTCCAGCTCGTGCCGGGCTACCGGCACACGCTGTGCGTGTCCGTGAACGACGAGATCGTGCACGGCATCCCCGGTGACCGCGTGCTCGCTCTCGGTGACATCGTGTCGGTGGACGCCGGTGCCGAGGTCGACGGCTGGAACGGCGACAGCGCGTTCACCACGGTCGTCCCCGGTGGTGACGCCGAGGTGTCCGCAGCACGCCAGACGCTCTGCGACACCACGGAGCGCTCGCTCTGGCACGGCATCGCGGCGCTCGCCCACGCGAAGAACCTGCACGAGGTCGGTTCCGCGGTCGAGGACGCGATCGACGAGACCGGCGCCTGGGGCATCGTCGAGGACTACACGGGGCACGGCATCGGTCGCTCCATGCACGAGGACCCGCCGGTCTTCAACTACCGCGTCCGCGGTGCCGGTCCGGCGGTGAAGCCCGGCCTGGTGGTGGCCATCGAGCCGATGGTCACCGCGGGCACGATCGACAGCTCGACGGACGACGACGACTGGACCGTCCGCACGATGGACGGCAAGGACGCCGCGCACTGGGAACACAGTGTCGCGGTGCACGCCGACGGCGTGTGGGTCCTGACGGCCGCCGACGGCGGCGCTGCGGGCCTGGCCCCGCTGGGCGTGACGCCCGTCCCGATCCCGTAGGACGGGCCTCCAGGCTGCCTCGGTCGTGACGGCCAGGAGGCGCGGGTCGTCCCCGCCTCGTCGCCCGCCCTGCGCAGACGCGTCTGCCCAGTGCCCGGAGGGCGTCGCGCTGTCCGCCCTGTCCGGCGGTCAGTTGCCGACGGAGCAGGTCTGCTCGGAGGCGCTCTGTCCGGTGATCGACGAGGGCAGCGGGGTCGACGTCGCCGTGCTCGTGGCCGACGAGCTCGGTGCGGACGACGTTCCCGACGATGCGCCGCTCGACGCGGGCGCCGACGCCGTGTCGGACGGCGTGGTGCCGGTCGACGGCGCGGTCGTCGCGGTGCCCCCGGCTGTCGGCGACTCCTCGGACGCGCGCCCGGTGCTCGAGTCGCTCAGCGAGGACTTCACGTCGTTCTGCAGCGCCACGTTGAGCGTGTGGGCGGTCTCCTGGTCGACGATCACCCGCGCGCTGTCGTCGGGGTCGTCGGCGACGGGGTACTGCACGAAGAGCATGTTGGCGGTGCTCATGCCGCGCAGTGCGGAGGCAAGGCCGACGAGGGTGCGGGTCTGGGCCAGGCCGTCGGACAGCGTCATGTTCGACAGGGCCGCGCCGGCGAGCTTGTAGAGCGTGATGGGGTTCGACAGGGTGCCGTCGGAGGTGACCTTGCGGAGCAGCGCCGACAGGAACACCTGCTGCGAGCTGATCCGGGCCAGGTCGCTGCCGTCGCCGACGCCGTGGCGGGTGCGCAGGAACGCGAGGGCGTCGGAGCCCTCGAGGTTGTGCGAGCCGGCGGTGAGGTGCAGACCGGTGAAGGTGTCGTCGATGGGCTCCGCGACGCAGACGTCGACGCCGCCCAGGGCGTTCGACATCTCGATCACGCCGTCGAAGGTGATGAGCCCGGCGTAGGGGATGCTCAGGCCGGTGAGGTTCTCGACGGTGTCGACGACGCACGAGACGCCACCGTTGCCGAGCGCCGTGTTGAACATGGCGGAGGTCGAGGCCGGGTAGGTCGTCCCGCTCGCGGGGTTGGTGCAGGCCGGGATCGGGACCATCAGATCGCGGGGGAAGCTGACCGCGGTGAGCTGCTGGTGGTCCTCGGAGATGTGGATGAGCATGGTGACGTCGTTGCGGGCGCCCTCGACGTCCTCGTCGGAGTCGAACTGTCCGACGCGGGTGTCGCTGCCGATGAGCAGGATGTTCGCCCCGCCCTTGATCGCCGTGATGTCGGCGGTCTTCGCGGTGCTCTGGTCGTCGGTGCTGAGCTGCACGGTCTGCGGTGCGGTCGCCAGCTGGGCGCCGGCGATGGCGGCGACGCTCGTCCCGCTCACGAGCACGACGGCCAGCGCCGAGGCCACGACGGTCACGAGCGTGGTCCAGCCGCGACGGCGGGCCTGCTTGCCGTGTGCGGCGAAGGGGCGTCGTGTGGCGTCGGGCACGTGGTCTCCGTTCGGTGGTCCGCGCAGGGTACGTGGGCGGCGGACGTGGCTGCGGAGCAACGCTACGGTCCGGGCACAAGCTCCGGCCCGGAGCACGCCGTCAAACCACTGTGGAACACTCAGGTGTGCCAGCGGAAGCCCCAGGTGAGGGGGCGTGCCGCGCCTGCACTTGGCAATTGCGGGTTTACCACATAAGATCGATCTTTGGTGTGTCATGCCCTCTCGGGTGTGGCGACCGACCCGCAGACCGGTTCGGGGATCACACCTGTTCCACAACCAAGCGACAGTGAGGCTATGGCCAAGAAAGACGGCGTCATCGAGATCGAAGGCTCGGTGCTCGAAGCTCTGCCCAACGCGATGTTCCGCGTTGAGCTGACGAACGGACACAAGGTCCTCGCGCACATCTCCGGGAAGATGCGCCAGCACTACATCCGCATCCTCCCCGAGGACCGCGTGATCGTGGAGCTGAGCCCGTACGACCTGACCCGCGGCCGGATCGTCTACCGCTACAAGTGATCCGCGAGCTGGAAAGGAACGGCTCGGCAATCCTGCCGCGCACGAAGCCAGCGAGCACGAGGAAAGAACAATGAAGGTCAACCCCAGCGTCAAGCCCATGTGCGAGCACTGCCGAGTGATTCGCCGCAAGGGCCGCGTCATGGTGATCTGCAAGAGCAACCCGCGTCACAAGCAGCGCCAGGGCTAGTCCCCGGCGCGTGACCGGCGCCGACGCTGTCCCTCGGACAGCAGGCTGCTCGAGCACGACCCACAACTGAAGATCGACAACGCAGTACCAGAACCCGGTCGCACGACGATCGGGGGACACCTCGGGTCGGAGGCCCGGGCACCGGTACTGCTCCACACCTCCATCGACAACAGGAGCAGCCATCACATGGCACGTCTAGCAGGCGTCGACATCCCGCGCGAGAAGCGCGTGGAGATCGCACTCACGTACATCTACGGCGTCGGCCGTACCCGCGCGGTCCAGGCACTCGCCGAGACCGGTATCTCCGGTGACATCCGCGTCAAGGACCTGACCGACGACCAGCTCGTCGCCCTCCGTGACTTCATCGAGGGCAACTTCAAGGTGGAGGGTGACCTCCGCCGCGAGGTGGCAGCCGACATCCGTCGCAAGGTCGAGATCGGTAGCTACGAGGGTCTTCGCCACCGTCGTGGTCTCCCGGTGCGCGGTCAGCGCACCAAGACCAACGCGCGTACCCGCAAGGGACCGAAGCGCACCGTGGCAGGCAAGAAGAAGGCTCGATAGGAGACCCCGATGGCTACCCCCAAGACTGCCGCGCGCAAGCCGCGCCGCAAGGAGAAGAAGAACGTCGCAGTGGGCCAGGCCCACATCAAGAGCACGTTCAACAACACGATCGTCAGCATCACCGACCCGTCGGGTGCCGTCCTCAGCTGGGCGTCCTCGGGTGCCGTGGGCTTCAAGGGTTCGCGCAAGTCGACGCCGTTCGCGGCGCAGCTCGCCGCCGAGTCCGCTGCGCGTCAGGCGCAGGAGCACGGCGTCAAGAAGGTCGACGTCTTCGTGAAGGGTCCGGGTTCGGGCCGCGAGACCGCGATCCGTTCGCTCCAGGCCGCTGGCCTCGAGGTCGGTTCGATCAACGACGTCACTCCGCAGGCGCACAACGGTTGCCGCCCGCCGAAGCGTCGTCGCGTCTGACGCGAGGAGCAACCGGCCGCGCCCTGCTCGTCCCCTGACGGGGTCGGGCAGGGCCCGCGGCCATTCCTGGTCGTTCGATCGCGCACATCGGTGCGCGTGATCACAACTCAACAGACCCGTCGGGGCCCACGCGGCCCCGTCGTACCGCCAAGTGTCATATAGCGGACACTTCGCCGAAAGGAATCCCACAGTGCTCATTGCACAGCGCCCCACCCTGACCGAGGAGTCGATCTCCGAGCACCGCTCGCGCTTCGTCATCGAGCCGCTCGAGCCGGGCTTCGGTTACACCCTCGGCAACTCGCTGCGCCGCACGCTCCTCTCCTCGATCCCCGGCGCGGCTGTCACCAGCATCCGCATCGACGGTGTCCTCCACGAATTCAGCACCGTTCCCGGTGTGAAGGAAGACGTCACCGAGATCATCCTCAACATCAAGAGCCTCGTCGTCTCCAGCGAGCACGACGAGCCGATCACCGCGTACCTGCGCAAGCAGGGTGCCGGTCAGGTCACCGCAGCGGACATCTCCGCTCCGGCCGGCGTCGAGATCCACAACCCGGAACTCGTCATCGCGACCCTGAACGACACCGCGCGGTTCGAGCTCGAGCTCACGATCGAGCGCGGCCGCGGCTACGTCTCGGCCACGCAGAACCGTTCCGAGTTCTCCGAGGCCGGTCAGATCCCGATCGACTCGATCTACTCGCCGGTCCTCAAGGTCACCTACCGCGTCGAGGCGACGCGTGCCGGTGAGCGCACGGACTTCGACCGCCTGGTCGTCGACGTCGAGTCGAAGCCGGCGATCACGCCGCGCGACGCCATCGCGTCGGCCGGTCGCACGCTGGTCGAGCTGTTCGGGCTCGCTCGCGAGCTCAACACGGCCGCAGAGGGCATCGAGATCGGCCCCGCGCCGGTCGACGCTGTCCTGTCGAACGAGCTGCAGACGCCGATCGAGGACCTCGACCTGTCGGTCCGCAGCTACAACTGCCTGAAGCGCGAGGGCATCAACACGGTGTCCGAGCTCGTCGCCCTGTCGGAGACGCAGCTCATGAACATCCGCAACTTCGGTCAGAAGTCGGTGGACGAGGTCAAGGACAAGCTCACCGAGCTCGGCCTGTCCCTCAAGGACACCGTCCCCGGATTCGACGGTGCCCACTTCTACAGCGGGTACGACGAGGACGAGTCCAACAACTGATCTCGCGCTCACGCGCAAGCGCGCTGACACCGCGCGCACCACTTTCACCACTGGAGAACTGACATGCCGAAGCCCACCAAGGGCCCCCGCCTCGGTGGCGGTCCCGCTCACGAGCGCCTGCTCCTGAGCAACCTCGCCAACGCCCTCTTCACGCACGGCCGCATCACGACCACCGAGACGAAGGCCAAGCGCCTCCGTCCGGTCGCCGAGCGGCTCATCACGTTCGCGAAGCGCGGCGACCTGCACGCTCGTCGTCGGGTCATCGCGACCCTGCGCGACAAGTCCGTCGTGCACACGCTGTTCACGGAGATCGCCCCGCAGGTCGAGGACCGTCAGGGCGGTTACACCCGCATCACGAAGCTCGGCTTCCGCAAGGGCGACAACGCCCCGCTGGCGTCGATCGAGCTCGTCCTCGAGCCGGTGTCGGGCACGCCCGCCCCGGTGAAGCGCACCGCGGCTCCGGCCGCCGCCGCTCCGGTCGAGGAGCCGGCTGCCGACGAGACCACCGAGGAGGCCCCGGTCGAGGAGACCGAGACCACCGAGGAGTCCGCGCCGGTCGAGTCGGAGACCGAGACCGAGGCTGCTGCCGAGGTCGAGGCCGACGCCGCTGAGAAGAGCGACGACACCAAGTAGTACCCCGCGTCACCACGAAGCCCCCGCGACCCAGGTCGCGGGGGCTTCGTCGCGTTCGGGAGCGGTACGCATGCACCCCGACGTCCGGAGAACGCAGGACCGTCGCCTTCCCAGTGGGCGCCCCGTAGCGTGTCCGCCCGACAGGGAGAGTCACCACATGGAGTTCCAACACATCGCGGGCGTCGGTCGCCGCGCGTGGCGGTGGAGCCGCACGTCCGGCACGCAGCCGCGACTGCTGCACGCAGCCAAGGCCGCAGGCGCCGCGGCACTGGCCTGGTTCATCGCCAGGCACGTGCCCGGGGTCGCGTCCGACTACCCGTACTACGCACCGCTCGGGGCGATCGTCGCGATGCAGACGACGGTCTACGCGGGGCTGCGCAACGGCATCCAGACGCTCGTCGGCATCCTGCTCGGCATCGCCGTCGCGGGCTTCACGATGATCGTGGGCGACCCGGGGATCCTCGCCGTGGCCCTGGCGGTCGGCATCGGCGTACTCGTCGGCGGGTTCCGGGTGCTCGGCGAGGGCAGCACCTGGGTCTCGACGGCGGCGTTGTTCGTGCTGCTCGTCGGCGGGGCGAACGCCGAGGGCTACTCGTTCGGGTACCTGGTGCAGATGGGTGTCGGCGTGGTCGTCGGCCTGCTCGTGAACTTCCTGGTGTTCCCGCCGCTGCACTTCTGGGACGCCGAACGCCGGATCGACGAGGTGAACGCCGTGTTGGCCGATCACCTCGAGGGGCTCGCACACGTGCTGGAGAGCGGCAAGCGCGACGAGGACGCCTGGAACCGGCAGCAGGACAAGCTCGACCGTGCGATCGCCGACGTGCGCGCGCGGGTGTCCGTCGCCCACGAGAGCCGGAAGATCAACCCCCGCGGAGCGCTCCGCGGGTCACGGGCCCGGCTCCAGCAGGACGGGGCGCGCTTCCGGGCGCTCGAACGGGTCGCCTGGTACACGACCGACCTCACCGAACTCGTCGCTCGGTCGGGCCCGGTGTCGGGGAACCTCGGCCGTCCCGACCCCGCGTTCACCGAACCGCTCTTCGAGGCGATCCGTCAGCTCGCCGGCGTGATCCGCGGGGAGTCCCCCGAGGACGACGGCGACAAGGCGATCGAGCGACTCGAGCAGGCGCTCGACGCCTCGCACGAGAACCCGTCGCACGTCGCGGTGACGGCGTCCGCGCTCGTGGCGCTCCGCGGCATCGTGGAGTCCGAGCGCCGTGCGACGGACAACCTCGACACCCGCACGGGTCCGTCGGCGTTCCACCGTCCGCGCGGCTGACGCGAGGACCCCGTGACACCGGCGCTCCGTAGACTCGCACCGTGACCGTCCCGCCCCGAATCAACGTCCTCGGACCGGTCACGGTGACGGGTGCGGACGGCCGGCAGTCGCCGGTGCCCGGGGCGCTCGCTCGGGCGTTCCTGACCGCGCTGGTGCTCGCGCGCGGCCACGCCCTGACCACCGATTCCCTGATCGACGACCTCTGGCCGGACGTGCAGCCGCGGGGTGCCCGTGCAGCGCTGCAGACACTCGTGTCCCGACTGCGCCGGAGCGTGGCGGACGGCCTCGTGGTGTCGACGAGCACCGGGTACGCGTTGGGCGGCGACCCCGAGGACGTCGACCTCGCCCGCGCCGAGCGTGCGGTGGGCGAGGCGGAGCCGGCAGCGGTCCGTGCCGCCCTCGACCTCTGGCGTGGTGAACCGGGCGCCGACGTCGACGGCGACCTGGGCGCAGCACTCGCGGACCGTGCGGCAGCGCTCCGGCGGACACTCCGACGCGCGCTCGGCGGTGCACTGCTCGACGAGGGCGACGCCGACGAGGCCGCCGCACTCTGGGCAGCAGAGGCCGTCGCCAACCCCTACGACGAGGTCGCGGTCGCCGGTTCGATGCGTGCCCTCGCCGCGGCCGGCCGCACGAGCGAGGCCATCGCCGCCTTCGCAGCGCACCGTGACCGGCTCGCCGACGAACTCGGCGCCGACCCCTCGGCCGATCTGGTCCGCCTCAACGCCGAGTTGCTGCGTCGGTCCGGCCCCGCCACGGGCAGCGTCCGCCGCGTCGGCCTGCGTGCTGCGCCGAACACCTTGGTCGGGAGGGAGGCCGACCTCGCCGCCGTCTCGGACCTGCTGTCCGCCGGACGGCTCGTCACGATCCTCGGTGCGGGTGGGCTGGGGAAGACCCGCCTCGCGCAGGCGGTCGCCGCCGGCCTGCCGCCGACACAGGGCGTCGTCGTGTTCGAGCTCGCGCCGCTCGCCACGGCTGACGACATCGTGCCGGCCCTCGGCGCGCTGCTCGGGATCGCCGAGTTCCGTTCCACCAGGTCGCTCCGGGACGCCGTCGCGGCCGACCTGCGCACCCGGGTCGTGCGGGCGCTCGCCGACGGGCCGACCGTGCTCGTCCTGGACAACTGCGAACACCTGGTTGCCGAGGTCGCCGCCTTCGCCGCGGACCTGCTCGCGACCGTGCCCGAGCTGCGGATCCTGACGACGTCACGCGCGCCGCTCGCCATCGCCGGCGAGGTCGTGGCTCCCCTCGCGCCCCTGCCCGTCGAGGCCGACGGGGCAGCCGTCCGGCTGTTCACCGAGCGGGCGCGGGCCGCACGACCCGGAGCCGTGCTGCCGGTGGACGCGGTGCGCCGGATCTGCACGCGGCTCGACGGGTCACCGCTGGCCATCGAGCTCGCGGCCGCACGCATCCGGGGGATGAGCGCCGACGAGATCGAGCGCCGGCTGGACGACCGGTTCGCGCTGCTGCGCGGCGGCGACCGGAGCGCCCCGGAGCGGCACCGCACCCTGCTCGCCGTGATCGAGTGGAGCTGGCGCCTGCTCGACGACGGGGCCCAGGACCTGTTGACCCGGCTGGCGCTCTTCCCGGACGGACTCGCGGTCGACGCCGTCGAGGCCGTCGCCGCCCCGGACCGCCGGGCCGACGCGCTCGACGACCTCGCCGAGCTCGTGGAGCAGTCGCTCGTGCAGCTCGTCGAGCACGAGGGCGAGCCCGTGCGGTACCGGCTGCTCGAGACGGTGCGGGAGTTCGGTGCGGCCCGGCTGGGGAACCGCGGCGCCACCGAGGCCGTCCGTGCGGCCATGATCGGCTGGGGCCGTGGGTTCGCGGCCGAGCGCAACCTCCTCACGATCACGGGTTCCGCCCAGCTCGAGCGGTTCCGCGAGGTCGCCCGCGAATCCGACAACCTCGTCACGCTGCTCCGCTGGAGCCTGGCGGCCGACGACACCGCGGCGGTCGCGCACCTGTTCGCGGCCCTCGGCGGCTACTGGTCGCTGCGCGGGGCCCACGGCGAGGTCGTCGCACTCGGCCCCGAGGTCGTCCCGGTCCTGCGCCGTACCGGACCGGCGACCGAGGACCGCGCAGCGACGGTCCTCGGGCTGGTCGTCACCGGCGGGTCGTCCGCGTTCAGCGACAAGCGCACCGCAGCCCTCGCCGTGTCGACCCTGCGCCGCGTGATGCGCGACGGCACCACCGGGTTCGCGGTGCTCGACGCCCAGGCAGCGCTGCTCCTCACCCTGGGGCGACCGGCCGACGGGTACGCCCTGCTCGCCCGCTACCGCGACGACCCGGAGCCCGGGGTCGCCTGCCTGGCGAACATGCTCAGCGCGCCGCTCGCCGAGAACGACGGGGAGTCCGCCGTCGCCCTGCGGTACGCGACCCGCGCCGAGACGCTCTCACGGTCGAGCGACGATGCCTGGACCACCGGGTCGATCGCCGTCACCATGACCCAGCTCCTGGCGCAGACCGGTCGGCACGCCGACGCCCTGCGCTCCGCCGAGGTCGCCCGCGAGCAACTCGAACGGTTCGGGGCCGACGACGACCTGTACGAGATCGGTTGGACCGTCGGGCTCTGCGCCGCGAGCACCGGCGACGTCGTGCGTGCCCGGCAGGTCGCCGACGACCTGCAGCACCGGCCGGTCGAGGCCCGCGGCGGGTTCGACGAGGACCGGGTGCAGATCGGCGTGCTCGCGATGGCCATCGGTGCGGAGTGCTCGCGCTGGGAAGGAGCCCTCGACGAGGCGGCGGCGGAGTACGCCCGCGCCTGGGACTCCGTGCTGCCCCTGCGGAAGCAGACACCGCACTGGACGCTCATGGCGGGGTCGGCGCGGCTCGCGGCCCGGGACGAGGCGGCGGTGCGCCGGTCCGGCGGGGCCGCCCCGGGCCTCCCGGTCGACGACGTGGCGGTCGCGAGACGCCTGCGCGTCGGTGCGCTCGTGATGCTGCGCGTCCACCCGTGGTGGCTGGACCTGCCCGTGATCGGGACCGCCCTGCTCGGCCTGGCGCTCGCCGCCGCCCGTGACGGACAGCCGGAGCACGCCGCTCGCTGCTGGGGGCTGGCGACCCGACTCGGTTCGCGGCAGGACTTCGGCGTGCTCGCGCACCCACGGATGCGGTCGGTGCTGTCCGACGCCCTCGGCGACGCGGTGCTGGCGGACGCCGAGACGGCCTCGGCCGGATCGAACCGGGCCGAGGCCGTCTCGCAGGCGCGGCTCCTGCTCGAGGAGCTGCGGTTCCGCGTGCGCTGATCGGCGCCCGTCAGGCCTTCCGCATGTACGCGCGGACCGTCAGCGGCGCGAACACCGCGACCACGACCGCTGCGCCGAGCAGGCTGATCCAGAGGTCGACGCCCACCGTGCCGTGGTTCACGAGCTCACGGACCGCCGTGATCAGGTGCGAGATCGGGTTCACCTCGGAGAACCAGCGCAGCCAGTCCGGCAGGGTGTCCGCAGGCACGAACGCGTTCGACAGGAACGTCAGCGGGAACAGCACCATGTTGGAGATGCCGGAGACGCTCGACGCCGTCCGCGCGACGACGCCGAAGTAGGCGAAGATCCAGCTGATCGCCCACGCGACGACGATGACCAGCAACCCGGCCAGGACGACCGCACCGAACCCGCCGGCGGGACGCAGACCCATGATGATGCCGACCGTGAAGGTGATCGTCGTGGCGATCGCGTACCGGACGGTGTCGGCGAGCAGCGCACCCGCGAGCGGGGCGATCCGGGCGATGGGCAGGGACTTGAAGCGGTCGAAGACGCCCTTGTCCATGTCCTCGCGCAGCTGCACGCCGGTGACGATCGACGACGTGATGTTCGTCTGGACCAGGATGCCGGGGATGATGATCGGCAGGTAGCTCGCGACGTCACCCGCGATCGCACCACCGAAGATGTACGTGAACATCACGGTGAAGATGATCGGCATCAGGGTGACGTCGAACAGCTGCTCCGGGGTGCGCCGGACCTTGATCAGCCCGCGGTACGCCATCGTGAGCGACTGCCGGACGGTGGCGCCGAGGCCGGTCGCACCGACGCCGGGGCGCGGGGTGATCCGGGGCGCAGCGGTGCCCGTGGTGGTGGTGATGGTGGTCATGCGATGCTCCCTGCGAGTTCGCGGTCGGTGCTGTCGTTGTCGTCGTCGGTGCCGTCGTCGTCGGCGGTCGCCGGTGCGCCGGTGATCGTCAGGAAGACCTCGTCGAGGGTGGGCTTCTGCACGCTCATCTCGGCGAGGGTGATGCCGGCCTCGCGGAACGACACCAGCAGGTCCGTCACGCGGTCGGGGTCCGACATCGGCGCGGTGAGACGCGAGCCCTCGGGGCTGGCCACCGCGTCGACACCGAGGGTGTTCCGGACGATCGTGCGCGCGGCGTCGAGCCGGAGCGCATCGGTCAGGCGGAGCTGCAGCGACGAACTGCCGATCGAGGCCTTCAGTTCGTCGCTCGTGCCCTCGGCGACCACCTTGCCGTGGTCGATGACCGCGATGCGGTCGGCGAGCTGGTCCGCCTCGTCCAGGTACTGCGTCGTCAGCAGCACCGTCGAACCCGTCGCCACGAGCTCGCGGATGGTGTCCCACATCTGCGCACGGGTCCGGGGGTCGAGCCCCGTCGTCGGCTCGTCGAGGAAGATCAGCGGCGGCTGCGCGATGAGGCTCGCAGCCAGGTCGAGCCGGCGACGCATGCCACCGGAGAAGGCCTTGAGCGGGCGTGACGCGGCCTCGGTCAGCCCGAAGCGTTCGAGCAGCTCCACGGCCTTCCGCTTCGCGTCCGCGCGGGACAGCCCGAGCAGGCGCGCGAAGATCACCAGGTTCTCGGTCGCGCTGAGCGTCTCGTCGACACTGGCGTACTGACCGGTCACCCCGATCAGGGTGCGGACGGTCTGCGCCTCGCGTCGGACGTCGTGCCCGAAGATCCGGGCCTCGCCGCCGTCCGCCTTGAGCAGGGTCGCGAGCATGGAGATGGTGGTGGTCTTGCCGGCGCCGTTGGGACCGAGCACGCCGTAGACCGTGCCGGCCTCCACACGGAGGTCGACACCGTCCACTGCGCGGTTCGTCCCGAAGGTCTTCACGAGGCCGGAGGCCTCCACCGCGAGCGGTGTCGTGGTCATCGAAATGTCCTTTCGTCGATGTCGAGGACGATGGTGCCGCGGGGCGCTCACGCGGCACTGACGTGGCGCTGACACCGGTGGACAGCGCGCGTCAGCGGCGCAGCGGCCTTCGGTTGCGCAGACGGGTGTCCGCCGGCTGCCGGGAGGCGCGGTGCGGCCCCGGTACGGTGGTCGCGTGGACGAGACGGCGGGCCCGCAGAGCGGCGGCGAGGTTGCCGGGATCCGGCTGCGGCTGGACATCGCGTACGACGGGGCCGCGTTCTCCGGGTGGGCCCGGCAGCCCGGGCTGCGGACCGTGCAGGGCGCGCTCGAGGCCGCCCTCGCCACCGTCTTCACCCGGTGGGGCGAGCCGCCACTGCTCACCGTCGCCGGACGCACCGACGCAGGCGTGCACGCCACCGGGCAGGTCTCCCACCTCGACCTCTCCGCCGAGCAGTGGGACGCGCTCAGCGCCAAGCGCGGCACGGGGCGCTCACCGCTGGACGGGCTCGTCAAACGCGTGAACGGCATCGCGGCACCCGAGGGCGACGTCGTCGTCACCCGGGCGTCGGTCGCGCCGGACGGGTTCGACGCACGGTTCTCGCCGCTCTGGCGACGGTACGAGTACCGGATCGCGGACGCCGACGCCCCGCGCGATCCACGTCGGCGCGGGCACACGGTCTGGCACGGGGCGAGCCTCGACCCGGCAGCGATGGAGCGCGGTGCGCTGACGCTGTTGGGGCTGCACGACTTCGCGACGTTCTGCAAGCCGCGCGAGGGCGCGACGACCATCCGGACGTTGCAGGAGTTCCGCTGGGACCGCGAGCCGGACGGCGTGCTGGTGGCGCGCCTCCAGGCCGATGCGTTCTGCCACTCCATGGTGCGCGCGATGGTGGGGGCGACCGTCGCCGTCGGCGAGGGACGGTTCGGGCCGGAACGGCTCGAGGAGCTCCGCGTCGCCGAGACGCGGACGAGCGCGTTCAAGACCGCTCCGGCGAAGGGGCTGACCCTGACCGAGGTGGGGTACCCGGCCGACGCGGAGCTCGCGGGGAGGGCGGAGCAGACGCGGGCGCGGCGGGAGTGAACGCCCGGTCCTGATGTTGCCGAACGCAATCATTTACCTCGACGCAACCTGAGGGACTCCGCAGGTCGGTAGCGTGCGGGCATGCCCAACTCCCTCGGGCGCACTCTGCTGTGCGCCACGGCTGCCGCGACACTCCTCGCGGCCCCGCTCGTCACCGTCACCGCAGCGACCGCGAACCCCGAGGGGAGTGGCCTCGTCATCGAGGAGGCCTACCTGAAGGCCGGCAGCAACGGTGCCTTCTACAACCAGAAGTTCATCGAGATCGGCAACCCGACCGACGCCCCGGTGTCGCTCGACGGCTGGTCGCTGCAGTACCGCTCGGCGACGAGCACCGGCGCCTTCTCGACGAGCGCGCTCGAGGGGACGGTGCCGGCCAAGGGCACGTTCCTGGTGTCGATGGCCGGCAACGGCGGCGCCACCCCGGTCGGCGCGGACCTGCCGACGGCGGACGACACCGCCTCGCTGAACCCCTCCGGAACCACGGGCACGCTCGTGTTGTCCGACGCCACCACGCCGGTGGCGCTCGCCGCGGGTCCCGTGACGACCGGCACCGCTGGCGTCGTCGACCTGCTCGGCTACGGCGCCTCGAACACCTTCGAGGGCACCGTGCGCACCGTCGAGGGTGCGAACGCCGTGCCGAACGGCCTGGTCCGCCAGGGCACCACGGACACCGACGACAACGGCGCGGACTTCTCGGTGACGACGACCCTGACCCCGCGGAACGCCGCGGGTGAGACGGCTGCGCCGACCGACCCGACGGAGCCCACCGACCCGACCGACCCGACGGACCCCGGCGCCCCTGCCGAGGCCGTTACCATCGCGCAGCTGCAGGGCACCACGGACACCTCGCCCTACACCGGCAAGAACGTCACCACCGACGGTGTCGTCACCGCGGTCTACGCGTCCGGCGGCTTCAACGGCTACACGATCCAGACCCCGGGGACCGGCGGCGCGATCGACTTCGGCACCCACACCGCGTCCGACGCCGTGTTCGTCTTCTCGTCCGCGACCGCCGGGCTGGTGGCCGAGGGCGACCACGTGCGGGTCACCGGTGCGGTCTCCGAGTACTTCGGCCTGACCGAGCTGACGGTGTCGGGGGCATCCTCGCTCGAAAAGCTCGGCGACGCCGTCGCCGCCCCGCAGCCCGCCGCGGTCGCGTTCCCGTCGTCGGACGCGCAGCGCGAGTCGCTCGAGAGCATGCTCATCGCCCCGCAGGGCTCCTACACCGTCGCCGACAACTACACGACGAACCAGTACGGCGAGGTCGTGCTCGCCAGCGGCGCCGGCCGGCTCGTCCAGCCGACCGAGGTCGGTCGCCCCGGCAGCGCCGAGGCGACGGCCGCCGCGGCGTCCAACGCTGCGCGCAAGGTCACGCTCGACGACGGCGCCAGCACCAACTTCCTGACGAAGGCCAACCAGGGCATCCCGGTGTCGTGGCTCACCCAGGGCCCGGTGACCGTCGGTGCGACCGCTACGTTCGAGGCACCGGTCGTCCTCGACTACCGCAACAGCGGGTGGAAGTTCCAGCCGACCGCGCCGATCACCGGTGCGACCCCGGCGGCGGACCTGCCCGCGTCGTTCTCGAACGTGCGGCAGGCGAAGCCGCAGGACGTCGGCGGCGACCTCAAGCTCGCCGGCTTCAACGTGCTGAACTACTTCCCGACCACGGGTGACCAGCTCACCGGGTGCTCGTACTACACCGACCGCGCGGGCGACCCCGTCACGGTGAACTCCGGCTGTGACGCCCGCGGTGCTGCTGAGGAAGAGGACTTCCTGCGCCAGCAGGTCAAGATCGTCAAGGCGATCAACGGCCTCGGTGCCGACGTCGTCTCGCTCGAGGAGATCGAGAACTCGGCGCGCTTCGGCCAGGACCGTGACGCCGCGGTCGCCACGCTCGTCGACGCCCTGAACGCCGCCACCGGCGAGGACACCTGGGCCTACGCGAAGTCGCCCGCGACCGTCCCGGCGAGCGAGGACGTCATCCGCCTCGCGCTCATCTACAAGCAGGACCGCGTCGAACCCGTCGGCGAGTCGACGATCCTGCTCGACGACGCGTTCACGAACGCCCGGCAGCCCGTCGCGGACGCGTTCCGCCCCGTCGGCGGCACCGCGGACGACGACTTCCTGGTGATCGCGAACCACTTCAAGTCGAAGGGCTCCGGCACCGGCGAGAACGCCGACCAGGGTGACGGCCAGGGCGCCTCGAACGCCGACCGGGTGCGGCAGGCGAAGGCCCTCGTGACCTTCTCCACCGACATGCAGGCGCAGTACGGCACCGACAAGGTGTTCATGCTCGGCGACTTCAACGCCTACAGCAAGGAGGACCCGGTGGTCGTCCTCGACGACGCCGGCTACACCGACCTCGGCCCGGCGCTCGACGCCACCGAGTACTCGTACGTGTTCTCCGGCCTGAGCGGGTCGCTCGACCACGTGTTCGCGTCCCCGGCCGCCACCGAGACGGTCACGGGGGTGGACATCTGGAACATCAACTCGGTCGAGTCGGTGGGTCTGGAGTACAGCCGCTACAACTACAACGCGTCGGACCTGTACACGGACGACGTGTTCCGCGCGAGCGACCACGACCCGATCCTGGTGGGCTTCGACCTCGATGCTGCGGGCACCGACCCGGGCACGGACCCGGGCACGGACCCCGGGACCGGCCCGACCCCGGTGCCGACCCCGACCCCGACGCCGGGTGACGGCGGCACGACCCCGACCCCGACGCCCACGTCGAAGCCGACCCCTGCTCCGACCCCGTCCGCTCCGGGCACGGTGCCGCCGGTGGGCCCGTCCGAGACCGGTCTGACCGACGCGAACCGCGGGAGCGTCTCGGCGCCGTCGTCGGCTCGTGCGGGGGAGACCATCACGGTCACGGTCGGCACGCAGTACGCGGGTGACGTCGTGAACGTGTGGCTGTACTCGACGCCGACGCTGCTCGGCACCGTGACGGTCGCTGAGGACGGCACGGTGCGCGTCACGATCCCGTCGGACACCCCCGCTGGTGCACACCGCCTCGCGGTGACGGCAGCGGACGGGAGCCTGATCGGGTGGACCCCGATCACGATCACCGCTGACGGGCAGCTCGCGTTCACGGGTGCGGAGGGCCTCGGTGCCGGAGCACTCCTCGCGTTCCTGCTGCTCGCCGCGGGTGCCGGTGTCCTGATCGTCCGCCGCAGGAGGACCGCGGCCGCCGCGGAGTAGTCCCCACGCCCCACGGGGGCACTTCGTGAGCAGGAATGGTCGGGTTCGCCGTGCGCGACCCGACCATTCCTGCTCACCATGCGGGGGTGGGCGCGACCCACGGACGGACGGGAGGCTCGTGGCGGGTTTGCCACGTGACTCCCGTCCGGCAGCGGCTGCGTTTGACCGACGCGACTCGCGTCGGCTAAGCTCTCACCTTGGTCTGTGCGCCACGCGCGCCGGACAGTCAGATGAGCCCTCCATCCGGGCGTTCCGCCGGCTTCTGCCGCGGGGAACCCCGACCGGAGTGGGATTCACGGACTCCTCACCTCGACACGAAAGCAGCACTCCTGTGACTCGCACGTTCTCACCGAAGCCGGCAGACGTCCAGCACGACTGGATCGTCATCGACGCGACCGACGTCGTCCTCGGCCGTCTCGCCACCCACGCCGCGGCGCTCCTGCGCGGCAAGCACAAGGCCACCTTCGCCCAGCACATGGACATGGGTGACTACGTCATCATCGTGAACGCCGACAAGGTCGCCCTGACCGGGTCGAAGCTCGCGAAGAAGGTCTACTACCGCCACTCGGGCTACCCGGGCGGCCTCACGGCGACCTCCTACCCGGAGATGCTCGAGAAGCACCCCACCCGCGCCGTCGAGAAGGCGATCCGCGGCATGCTGCCGAAGAACACCCTCGGTCGCGAGCAGCTCAAGAAGCTGAAGGTCTACGCCGGCGCGGAGCACCCGCACTCCGCGCAGCAGCCCAAGGCGTACATCTTCGACCAGGTCGCACAGTAGTTCCGGCCACGACGACTTCAAGGACATAGAGAAACTCATGGCTCAGATCGCTGATTCCCTCGACCAGACCCCGGAGAGCTTCACCACGGAGAGCGCACCCGCCGCTGCCGAGGCCGCTCCCCGTCAGATCCTCAACGTCTCCGGCGGTGCCGTCGGGCGCCGCAAGGAGGCCATCGCGCGCGTTCGCCTCGTTCCGGGCTCCGGCACGTTCGTCGTGAACGGTCGCTCGCTCGAGGACTACTTCCCGAACAAGCTGCACCAGCAGCTCATCAACGACCCGTTCAAGGTCCTCGAGCTCCTCGGCTCGTACGACGTCGTCGCCCGCATCACCGGTGGCGGCCCCTCGGGTCAGGCCGGCGCACTCCGCCTCGCCATCGCCCGCACCCTGAACGAGATCGACCGCGAGAACAACCGCGCGACCCTCAAGAAGGCCGGCTTCCTCACCCGTGACGCCCGCGTCATCGAGCGCAAGAAGGCCGGTCTCAAGAAGGCCCGCAAGGCTTCGCAGTTCTCGAAGCGCTAGTCGTCACCGGCTGAAGATCGCAATGCCGCGTCTGTTCGGTACCGACGGGGTTCGTGGTCTCGCCAACGGCGAGCTGACGGCCGCGCTCGCACTGGGTCTTGCCCAGGCGAGCGCGGCCGTCCTCACACACGGACACCATGCCGACGCCCGCCGGGCGTCCGGTCGACCGCGCCCGCGCGCGGTCCTCGCGCGTGACCCGCGCGTCTCCGGCGAGTTCCTCGGTGCCGCCGTCGCGGCCGGGCTCGCTTCCGCCGGCGTCGACGTGCTCGACGCCGGGGTCATCCCCACCCCCGCTGCGGCGTTCCTCGTCGCGGACATCGACGCCGACTTCGGCGTGATGATCTCCGCGTCGCACAACCCCGCCCCGGACAACGGGATCAAGTTCTTCGCCACGGGTGGTCGCAAGCTGCCGGACGAGGTCGAGGACCGCATCGAAGCGGCCATGCACGACCACTCCGCGCCGACCCCCACCGGCATCGACGTCGGCCGGATCACCCGGTTCGCCGACGCCGAGGACCGCTACGTCGTCCACCTGCTCGGCACGCTGCCGCACCGGCTCGACGGCATCCACGTCGTGCTCGACTGCGCCAACGGTGCTGCCGCCGGCGTCTCGCCCGAGGTGTTCGTGAACGCCGGGGCCCGCGTGACGCTCATCGGCGCCGAGCCCGACGGCTGGAACATCAACGACGGCGTCGGCTCGACCCACATCGACAACCTGTCCCGCGCCGTCCTGGCTGCCGGCGCGGACATCGGCATCGCGCACGACGGCGACGCCGACCGCTGCCTGGCGGTGGACGCCGCGGGCAACGCCATCGACGGTGACCAGATCATGGCGATCCTGGCGCTGTCGTTGCAGGAGCGCGGGCGGCTGAAGGACGACACCCTCGTCGCGACGGTCATGTCCAACCTCGGGCTGAAGCGTGCCATGGCGGATGCGGGCATCACCGTGATCGAGGCCGGCGTCGGCGACCGCTACGTGCTCGAGAAGATGAACGAGGGCGACTACTCCATCGGTGGCGAGCAGTCCGGCCACATCATCTTCAACGAGTACGCCACCACGGGTGACGGCATCCTGACCGGGCTGCACCTGGTCGCCGAGATGGCGCGCACCGGGAAGTCGCTGCAGGAGCTCGCCTCGTGCATGACGGTGTTCCCGCAGGTGCTGCTCAACGTGCGCGGGGTCGACCGGCACGGTCTCGCCGACCAGGGCGTGCAGGACGCGGTCGCCGCGGCTTCAGCAGCGCTCGGTGACACCGGTCGCGTCCTGCTCCGTCCGTCGGGCACCGAGCCGGTCGTGCGCGTGATGGTCGAGGCTGCCTCGCAGGACGATGCCCAGCGCATCGCCGAGGAGCTCGCCGCCGTCGTGCAGGAGCGCCTGGCGCTCGACGCCGCGTAGGGCGGGCGCGACTTCGCGCTGCGCGCGCGCCGCGTTCGCGCCCCGCTGCGGTCGTTGCGCCCCGACTCTTGGGGGCGCGACGCCCATACCGGGGTGCAAGCCCGCGCGCACCCGCGCGCGCCCGCGCTAGATCTTGCGGAGCAGGACCGAGTTCACCTTGTGGTCGGCGGCCTTCTTGAGCACCAGGGTCGCGCGGGACCGGGTCGGCAGGACGTTCTCGAGCAGGTTCGGTTCGTTGATCGCCCGCCAGACCTCGGTCGCCGTCCGCACCGCGTCGTCGCGCGACAGCGAGGCGAACCGGTGGAAGAAGGAGTCCGGGCTCGAGAACGCCTCTTCCTGCAGGGCCAGGAACCGGTCGACGTACCAGGCCTCGATGTCCTTGGTCTTGGCGTCGACGTAGATCGTGAAGTCGAACAGGTCGGACAGCGCGAGCCGCCCGTGCACCGGCGGGGCGAGCACGTTCAGGCCCTCGACGATGAGGATGTCCGGCTGGCGGACGACGATCTCGGCGTCCGGCACGATGTCGTAGACCAGGTGCGAGTAGTACGGCGCCCGTACCTCGGTCGCGCCGCTCTTCACCTGGCTGACGAACCGCAGCAGGGAGCGACGGTCGTAGGACTCCGGGAAGCCCTTCCGGTCCATGATCCCGCGACGCTCGAGCTCGGCGTTCGGGTACAGGAAGCCGTCGGTGGTCACCAGCTCGACCCGCGGGGTGTCCGGCCAGCGCTTCGTCAGCTCGCGGAGCAGTCGGGCGACGGTCGACTTGCCGACGGCGACGGAGCCCGCGACGCCGATGACGAACGGCGTGCGACCGGCGCGGTCACCCAGGAACGCCGATGTCGACGCGTGCAGGTTCCGTGCGCCGGCGGCGTAGAGCGTCAGCAACCGCGACAGTGGGAGGTAGACCTCCTGCACCTCCTGCATGTCCAACCGGTCGCCGAGACCGCGCAGCTGCACGATCTCGGTCTCGGTGAGGGACAGGTGCTCCTTGGGTGCGAGCTGCGACCACTCGTGCCGCGGGATCTCCACGAACGGGGTCGGGTGCGCGACGGCGGTCTCCGGGATCGGCATGGGGACGAGCGTACAGACGGGAGGCCCGGTGCAGGTGAGCTGACCGGCTCACCTGCACCGGGCCTCCCGTCCAGTGCTCGGTGTGCGTCCGCAGGACGCGGTGCGTCAGGCGGGCAGGGCGGCCTCGATGGCCGCGATCACCTCGGGGGCGTCCGGCTTCGTGGTCGGACGGAAGCGCGAGACGGTGCCGTCGGGTGCGACGAGGAACTTCTCGAAGTTCCAGCTGACCCGTCCGGCCTTGCCGTCGGCGTCCGGGGTCTCCTTGAGTGCCTGGTAGAGCGGGTGCGCGCTCTTGCCGTTCACCTTGACCTTCTCGGACATCGGGAAGGTGACGCCCCACGTGGTGGAGCAGTACTCGTCGATGGCCTCGTACGAGCCGAGCTCCTGCAGGAACTGGTTGCTCGGGAACCCGAGGACCGTGAAGCCGCGTGGGCCGTACTGCTTCTGGAGGGCCTCGAGCTGCTCGTACTGCGGAGCGAGACCGCACCGCGACGCGACGTTCACGACCAGCACCGCCTTGTCCGCGAACGAACCGAACGTGGTGTCCTCGCCGTGCAGCGTGGTGATGGCGATGTCGTCGAAGCGTCCCATGGCCGAAACGTTATCCCCAGCCCTGCTGCTTCGCAGGGTCCGCGCTCAGGCAGACCGTAGGATCGCTTCCATGTGTGGAATCGTCGGCTACGTCGGCAGCAACAGCAGCCAGGACGTCCTCCTCGGTGGCCTCCGTCGCCTCGAGTACCGCGGCTACGACTCGGCGGGCATCGCCGTGGTCGATCCTGCGGGGGACCTCGTCTCCGCCAAGAAGGCGGGCAAGCTCCAGGCCCTCGTCGACGAGCTCGAGTCGTCGCCGATCCCGGACGGCACCACGGGCATCGGGCACACCCGCTGGGCGACCCACGGCGGCCCGACGGACGGCAACGCCCACCCGCACCTGGCCGACGGCGACAAGCTCGCCCTCATCCACAACGGCATCATCGAGAACTTCTCCGAGCTGCGCGCCGAGCTGCAGGCCGAGGGCATCGAGTTCCGCAGCGAGACCGACTCCGAGGTCGCCGCGCACCTGGTCGGCCGGGCGTTCCGCGAGACCGGTGACCTGACCGCCGCCATGCAGCAGGCCGTGCAGCGACTGGACGGGGCGTTCACGCTCCTCGTCGTGCACGCCGACCAGCCCGGCGTCGTCGTCGGTGCCCGTCGCAACTCCCCGCTCGTGGTGGGCCTGGGCGACGGCGAGAACTTCATGGGCTCGGACGTCGCCGCGTTCGTCGCCTACACGCAGCGTGCGCTCGCGATCGGGCAGGACGAGATCGCCACGATCCGCCCCGACCGCGTCGACGTCATCCACTTCGACGGCACCCCGGCCACCCCGAGCGAGTTCGAGGTGAACTGGGACGCCTCCGCGGCCGACAAGGGCGGCTGGTCCTCGTTCATGGCGAAGGAGATCAGCGAGGAGCCCGAGGCCGTCGCCAAGACGATCCTCGGCCGCGTGCACGACGGTGCCGTCACCCTGACCGACCTCGACCCGATCGCCGAGCGCCTGGCCACGGTCGACCGCGTCATCGTGATCGCCTGCGGCACCGCTGCGTACGCCGGCATCCTCGGCAAGTACGCCATCGAGCAGTGGGCCCGGATCCCGGTCGAGGTCGAGCTCGCCCACGAGTTCCGCTACCGCGACCCGGTGCTGAACGACCGCACGCTCGTCGTCTCGATCAGCCAGTCCGGCGAGACGATGGACACGCTCATGGCCGTCAAGTACGCCCGCGAGCAGGGCGCGCAGGTGCTGTCGATCTGCAACACCCAGGGCGCGACGATCCCGCGCGAGTCCGACGCCGTGATCTACACGCACGCCGGGCCCGAGGTCGCCGTCGCGTCGACGAAGGCCTTCATCGCCCAGGGCGTTGCGCTGTACCTCCTGGGGCTGCACCTGGCCACCCTTTGCGGCACCATGACGGCGGAGCAGATCGCCGAGCAGGTCGCCGAGCTCGAGGGCCTGGCCCCGAAGCTGCAGCAGACCATCGAGGACGCCGCTGGCATCAAGGACCTGGCGCGCTGGATGGCGGACACCCGCAGCGTGCTGTTCCTCGGTCGCCACGTCGGCTACCCGATCGCGCTCGAGGGTGCGCTCAAGCTCAAGGAGCTCGCGTACATCCACGCCGAGGGCTTCGCCGCAGGTGAGCTCAAGCACGGCCCGATCGCGCTCATCGAGCCCGGACAGATCGTCTTCGTCATCGTGCCGTCGCCGCGTGACCCGCGGTCGCTGCACCCGAAGGTCGTTTCGAACATCCAGGAGATCCGCGCCCGTGGTGCTCGCGTGATCGCCATCGCGGAAGAGGGCGACGCCGCCGTGCTGCCCTTCGCCGACGAGGTGCTGCGCATCCCGCTCGCGACCCCGCTGTTCGAGCCGCTGCTCGCCGTGGCACCGCTGCACATGTTCGGTATGGAGCTCGCCGCGGCCAAGGGCCTCGACGTCGACCAGCCGCGCAACCTCGCGAAGTCGGTCACCGTCGAGTAGTCGCACGATGATCATCGGCATCGGGGTCGACGTGGTGGACCTGGAGCGGTTCGAACGGGTGCTGTCGCGCACGCCGGCGATGCGTGCGCGGTTGTTCACCCCGGCCGAGCAGGTCCGCGACGGCGAACAACGGCCGATCGCGTCGCTCGCTGCGCGGTTCGCGGCCAAGGAGGCCCTGATCAAGGCGTTCGGCTCCAGTGCGGGGCTCAGCTGGCAGGACCTCGAGGTCGTGTCGGACGACCAGCGCAACCCGTCGCTGACGCTGCACCAACAGGCGCGACAGGTGGCGGATGCGCGTGGCGTGACGAGCGTGCACCTGTCGCTCTCGCATGATGGAGGCATCGCGACCGCGTTCGTGGTCCTGGAGGGAACAACGAAGTGAGTGCGTTCACCGGCATCACGGTCGATCGTGAAGCGCTGATCGAGAACTACGCGACGATCGCCGAGCAGGTCGCACCGGCCGGCGTCATCGCGGTCGTGAAGGCCAACGCCTACGGCCACGGCGCGCTCGACGCCGCACGGGCCTTCGTCGACGCCGGTGCCGAGTGGCTCGGCGTCGCGGACATCGACGAGGCCGTCGCGCTCCGTCAGGGCGGCATCGACGAGGACGTCCGGATCCTCGCGTGGTTGCACGCCCCCGACGAGGACTTCCGCCGGGCAGCGCAGTACGGCATCACCCCGGCGGTGTCGAGCGTCGAGCAGTTGTCCGCCGCTGCCGACTCCGAGGTCGGCGCCGTGCACGTCTGCGTCGACACCGGCCTGAGCCGCAACGGTGCGGTCGAATCCGAGTGGACCGAACTCTTCGCGACCGCCGGGGCTCTCGCCCGTGGTGGCAACCGCACCCGTGTCGAGGGGCTGATGTCGCACCTGTCGAACGCGTCGCGCACGGACGACCTCGACCAGGACGCAGCACTGCAGCGCGCACTCGACGGCCTCGCCGCCAACGGCATCGTGCCCGACCTGGTGCACCTCGCCGCGAGCGCCGCGAGCATCGCCGTGCCGGAGACGCGCCGCGACCTGTCCCGCGTCGGACTCGCCCTGTACGGCCTGAGCCCGTTCACCGACCGCACGTCGGCCGACCTCGGCCTCCGCCCCGCGATGCGTGTGACCGCTGCCGTGCTCCGCACCGTCGACGTCCGCGCCGGCGAGGGCGTGTCCTACGGCTACACCTGGCGGGCGTCGACCGACACCCGCCTCGCCGTCATCGGCCTCGGGTACGCCGACGGCTTCGACCGCGACTTCGGCAACCGGGTCTCGGTCCGCATCGGCGACCGCACGTTCCCGGTGGTCGGCCGGGTCGCGATGAACGCCATGCACGTGGACATCGGCGACGCCGACGTCAGCATCGGCGACGAAGCCGTGCTCTGGGGCGACCCGGCGAACGGCGACCCCGCGGTCGAGGACTGGGCCGCCGCGATCGGCACCATCAACTACGAGGTGGTCGCCCGGGTCGGCCACAGCGTGCACCGGAGGACGACGTGAGCTCCGCACCCCTGCGCCAGGCACGGATCGACCTGGACGCCTACCGCGCGAACCTCGACCTGGTCCGCGAGTGGATGGACCCCGTCGCGGTCATGGCGATCATGAAGGCCGACGCCTACGGCCACGGTCTCGAGCCGATCGCGCTCGCCGCGGTGGACGCCGGCATCCGCTGGATCGGGGTGCTCACGGTCCCCGCGGCCCTGCGTCTGCGGTCGATCGGCGTCGGTGAGGACGTCCACCTCTTCACCTGGCAGCACGACCCCGCCCTGGACTTCCGCGACGCCATCGACTCCGCCGTCGACCTCGGTGTCTCGAACGTGCCGGAGCTGCGGCGCGTCATCGACGCCGTCGACCAGCGACCCGCGCGCGTGCACCTCGGCTTCGACTCCGGGCTGCACCGCGACGGAGCGACCCCGGCGGCCTGGCCGGCGCTCGTGTCGCTCGCGCTGGACGCCCAGCGCGCCGGCCGCATCGAGGTCGTCGCGGCGTACACGCACCTGGCGGAGTCCTCGGACCAGGACGACGCCGACGCCGTGGCGCTCTTCGACGCCGCCGTGGAGCAGGCCGACGACCTCGGGCTCGACCTCCCGATGGAGCACGTCGCCGCCTCGCTCGCCGGGTTGGAGCGCAAGGAGTTCCGCAAGGACATGGTCCGGATGGGCGCCAACTTGTTCGGCATCCCCGGCGCGGACGGTGTCTCGGCGGCCGACCTCGGGCTCGAACCCGTGATGACCCTGACGGCGTCGGTCGCGAAGACCAAGCGGGTGCCCGTCGACACCGGCGTCTCGTACGACTACACGTACCGCACCGCCTCGGAGACCACCCTCGCGCTCGTGCCCGTCGGGTACGCGGACGGCGTCCCCCGTCTGGCGCAGGGCCGCATCGAGGTCGCGATCGGCGGCAAGCGCTACCCGGTCGCCGGCCGTGTGGCCATGGACCAGTTCCTGGTCGACGTCGGCGACGACGACGTCCGCACCGGCG
This sequence comes from Curtobacterium sp. PhB142, assembly GCF_004341255.1. Lineage (NCBI taxonomy): Bacteria > Bacillati > Actinomycetota > Actinomycetes > Micrococcales > Microbacteriaceae > Curtobacterium > Curtobacterium sp. PhB142. Next base: position 172,646 of record NZ_SLUT01000004.1, read on the forward strand.
ACACCGTGACCCTGTTCGGCACCGGCGAGCACGACGAGATGACCGTCCTCGACTGGGGCCGTGCGCTCGGCACCATCGGCGAGGAGATCGTCTGCCGCATCGGGCCCCGCGTGCCACGGTTCTACGAGGGTCACGACATCGAGGGACACGTCGGGGAGTACCTGCGGGGCGACCAGTCGTGACCGGCGCCGCTCGGGTCCTGCTGGACATGGCCGTCGACAGCACCGATGCGATGGGCCAGCTCGGGGCGCGGCTGGCCGCGGTCCTGCGTGCCGGGGACCTGGTCGTGCTGACCGGGCCGCTCGGCGCCGGCAAGACGACGCTGACCCGTGGCCTCGGCGCTGCTCTCGGCGCGCGTGGCCAGGTGTCGAGCCCGACCTTCGTCCTCGCCCGGACGCACCCCACCAACGCCGGCCCGGACCTGGTGCACGTCGACGCCTACCGGCTGTCCGACCCCGTCGAGCTCGACGACCTCGACCTCGACTGGGATGCGTCGATCGTCGTGGTCGAGTGGGGCCGCGGCATGGTCGACGGCATCAGCGACAGCGTGCTCGACGTCGAGATCACCCGGGCCACCGGAGCCGACGCGGCCGACCGCGGGGCCGACGACGACGTCGATCCCGACGACGTGACCGACGAGCCGCGCCGGGTCGTCGTCACCGCGACGGGCCCGCGCTGGACGGGCGTCGACCTCTGACTCTGCAGCGCGTGGACACCGGTGCGGTCGACGACCTCCGCACCTTCCTCGTCGGTGCCGACCTGACCGTCGCTGGTCTCGACCGTGCTGGTCTCGACCCTGCCGGTCTCGAGCCGACCGTCCGGCTGTGGGTCAACCGTGCCGACGACGGCCGCGTGGTCGGCAGCACCGGGTACGAGACGAGAGCCGACGGTGTCCACGTGCTCGTCCGCAGCGTGGCGGTGGCGCCGCACCTCCGGGGGCTCGGCCATGGCACCCGACTCGCACGCTTCGCCGTCGACCACGCCGCGACCACGGGCGCGCGACGGGCGTGGCTGTTCTCGCGGCGCTCCGGTCCGTTCTGGCAGTCGCTCGGGTTCACCCCCGCCGACCGTGACGACCTGGCGGCCGTGATGGCCGACACGCACCAGGTCCGGTCGTTCCGGCGGACCGGGCAGTTCGCGCACGAGGTCGCCTGGTCCCTCGACCTGACCGCAGTGTGAGCCGGCACGGCCTGGCGACAGCGGGCGTCCCGGTGCCGCCCAGCCGGCGCCGGGAGGATGCGGTGTGCCGACGCTCATCGTGACCGCCCACCTGGCGGCCGAGGGGTTCGACCCGCGGTTCACGCTGGCCGACCGGCACACCTACCGGACCGGCACGGACGCCCCGGCCGACGTCGTCGCCGAGCAGCAGCGCATCGACCGCGCCACCGACCTCGTCCTCGTGTTCCCGGTCTGGTGGTGGTCCGTGCCCGCGGTGCTCAAGGGGTGGATCGACCGCGTGTTCGTGAACGGCTGGGCGTTCGACGTCGACCCGCACGGCGGCATCCGTCGGGCGCTCGGACGGCTCACCGTCCACCTGGTGCCGATCGCAGGTGACGACGCCGGCGTGTACGAACGGCACGGGTACGCCGAGGCACTCCGGACGCAGGTCGAGCACGGGATCGTCGACTTCTGCGGTGCCCGCCGGGGCGCCACTGTGTTCGTGCACGACTCCGAGACCGAGGACGCCGAGGCCCGCGAGCGCGCGGTCGCCGCGGCGGTGGAGGGTGTCCGTCGGGCGGTCGTCGACCGTGAGCCGGCCGGCGCACGGTAGCCTCGCAGCAGATCTGGTGAGCGCGAACGGGGGGAACCATGCGCATCGTCCTCGACACCGGCGGCTTCAGCGACGTGGAGGTCGGCACGGTGGACCGTGACGACACCGAGTTGGTGTTCCGGTCGCCCGCAGGAGCGGTCGTGGCACGCCATCCGGTGACTGCCGTCGCCTGCCTGGACGTCCGGGCGACCGGCCCGCAGTCGACGCCGACGCCGGCGCCGGCCGTCGCCACGACGTCCGGAACGGACGAAGCACCGTCCCCGCTGGTGGTCCGGGCTGCACCGACCGGCAACCCGCAGGTCGACGCTGCTCGGCTCGACCGGCCCGCCGCCTACGCGCCGTGGACGCAGCAGGAGGACACTGGGCTCGAGGCGATGACGGCCGCGGGGATGTCCGTGGCGGACGTCGCGATCGTCCTGCGTCGCCAAGACGGCGGTGTGCGGTCCCGGCTGCGGCACCTCCGAGAAGCAGCGGACGAGGCCGCGACGCGTACGGGCGCGACGTCGCCCACCAGCACGGTCCGTTTCGACTAGCCGCCGCGCCTGGCTCCTGCGCCCCGCGGCCCCGGGACGGCTCAGCACATCGGGACCGTCTCGTGACGCTTCTGCCGCCAGGGGGGCGGTGCGTCCTCGCCGTTCCAGACCTGCACAATGCCCGAGTCGGCTGCGATGAGCGAGACCGCGAGCAGCGCACCCGTCACCCCGCCGAGCACGGTACCCGCCGTCAGCCCGATCAGGATGACGAGGCCGTGCAGGCTGTGTGTCCGGACGACAGCGAAGGACTCGCCTTCGCTCGTCGGGCGTTGGACCTCCTGCACGGGGCTTGAGGCGGATCGCGACGTCCAGTGATCCATCTGCAGAGCCGGGGCGACGCTCCCGAGACAGCATGACGGATCGAACGTCCCCGCGCTCCCCACGTGCGGGTGCTTGGAAGTTCGACCCGAAGTTATAGGGCGGAGGGTACTTTGCTTATGATGACAGGATGCGCCGAGAAGACTTCCGTTCAGATCGGTTCGGCACGCTCACGACGCGTCCGTTGTCCGAGTGGCCGCACGCCTACTTCTTGCCTGCACCCCTCCCACGCGAACTCGTCCTCGAGCCCGTGACGAACGCTGCGGTGTCACGCGCCGACATCGCCATCGGCCGGTTGGCCGGGCTCGGGCAGCTCGTGCAGGAGCCGGAACTGCTGCTCGGCCCATCCATGGCACAGGAAGCCCTTGCGAGCTCGCGGATCGAGGGCACACAAGCGTCGCTGAGCGATGTGCTCAGCGTCGAGAACGGCGACGAGATCCTGGACGACGACCTTCGTGAGGTCGACAACTACCTACGAGCGGCGCGCGAGGGCGTCGACCTCCTCGCGGACCTGCCGATCACGCAGCGGTTCATCTGCGCGCTGCACGAGACCCTCATGCGCGACGTGCGCGGCGACGAGAAGTCTCCTGGAGAGCTCCGCCGCTCGCCGGTCTGGATCGGATCACCGAACGCTCGGCCCGAAACCGCACGCTTCATCCCACCGCACCAGGACCACCTGCCGGACACGCTCGACGACTGGGAGCGGTTCGTGAACGGACGGTTGGACACGATGTCGGTGACCGTGAAGTGTGCGCTGCTGCACTACCAGTTCGAGACGATCCACCCGTTCCTCGACGGTAACGGCCGGATCGGCCGGCTCCTGATCGGTTTCTCGCTCATCGCGGACGGCATCCTGCCGGCGCCGATCCTGCACATCTCGGGCTACTTCGAACAGCACCGCACGGAGTACTACGAGCGGTTGCAGGCTGTCCGGGAGCGCGGGGAGGTGGACGAGTGGATCCAGTTCTTCGCGGAGGCGGTGACCGTCCGGGCGAACGACAGCGCCGAACGGATCCGGAAGCTCGTCGAGATCCGCGAGCGGTACCGCCTGGCCTCGCGAACGGAGCGTTCGGCCCTCCCTGGGCTCGTCGACGTGGTCTTCAGGAACCCGGTCGTGACGGTCACGTCCGTCCGGCGTGCGCTCGACGTCTCGCAGCCGACGGCCTCGTCCCTCCTCCGCCGCGCGGAGGAGTACGGCTGGCTCCGGTCGCTGGGGCGTTCGGGCCGAGGCGGACGCGAGCGGTGGCGTGCCGACGAGATCTGGAACGCGGTCGCTGGCAGCCTCGACGAGACCTGATCCCACCCCGCCTACGATGGACGGGTGCTCCTCGCCATCGACACCTCCGCCGGAACCTCCGTGGCCGTCGTCGACCCCGCCACCGGCAAGCCCCTCGCCACCCGCGACACCGAGGACAGTCGCCGGCACGCCGAGGTGATCGGCCCGTTCCTGGCCGAGGCGCTCGCCGAGGCCGGCATCACTGGCGCGGACGTCACGGGCGTGGTCGCCGGCATGGGCCCCGGCCCGTTCACCGGTCTGCGCGTCGGGATCGCCGCCGCCCGCACCTTCGCCGCCGCGGTCGGCGTGCCCGTCCTGCCACTCGTCAGCCACGACGCGGTCGCGGCCGACGAGCGCGACGGGCGACGAGACGGACCGTTCGTCGTCCTGACGGACGCCCGCCGGCGCGAGGTCTACTGGAGCGCGTACGACCAGACCGGCACGCGTGTTGCGGGTCCGGGTCTCGCCAGGCCGGCCGATCTCGACGAGGCGATCCGTGCCTCCCGGCCCGAAGCGGTGGGCTGGGACCGCGTGACGGCCCTGTCCATCCCTGCCTGGAGGCTCGGATCACTCGCCGCGGACCGCCTGCGGTCCGGCGCGGGGTTCGACCAGGACACCCCCCTCTACCTGCGGGAACCCGACGTCACGGTGCCGGGTGCGCCGAAGCGGGTGAAGCAGTGACGGTGCGGGACGGGCTCCGCCTGCGGCGGGCGCACCCGCAGGACCTCGACGACATCATGTGGCTCGAGCACGTCTCGTTCCCGGCGGACGCCTGGTCGGCGTCGCAGATGTCGGGCGAGCTGTACTCGCCGCACGGGTACTACGTCGTCGTCGAGACCGTCGACGAATCGGCAGCGCCGTCGGTCGTCGGGTACGCCGGACTGTCCTCGCTGGCGGGCAACCCGGTCGCTGACGTGCAGACCATCGCGGTCGCAGCCGAGCAGCGCGGCAAGGGACTCGGGCGGGTGCTGTTCACGGAACTCCTCGACGAGGCCCGTCGCCGCGGTGTGCGCGAGGTGTTCCTCGAGGTCCGCGCCGACAACCCCGTCGCGCAGTCGATGTACACGGCGTTCGGGTTCGAGCACATCGCGACCCGGCCGCGGTACTACCAGCCGGACGGCGTCGACGCGTGGGTGATGCGGGCGGAGCTGCCGGTCGCAGCAGACGCGGCCACGACGCCGACGACCGTCGGCCCGATCGGACAGGAGGCGCTCGATGAGCGTGGCTGAACCGCTGGTGCTCGGCATCGAGACGAGCTGCGACGAGACGGGTGTCGGGATCGTGCGGGGGAGCACCCTGCTCGCGAACGTCATCGCGTCGAGCATGGACGAGCACGCTCGGTACGGCGGCGTCGTGCCCGAGGTCGCCGCACGCGCGCACCTCGAGGCGATGACCCCGACGCTGCACGAGGCACTCGAGCGGGCCGGGGTCACCCTCGACGAACTCGACGCCGTCGCGGTCACCGCCGGGCCGGGTCTGGCGGGCGCGCTCATGGTCGGGGTGGGTGCCGCGAAGGCGCTCGCCGTCGCCACCGGCAAGCCCCTGTACGGCGTGAACCACCTGGTCGGGCACGTCGGTGCCGACGTCCTGCGCACGGACGGCAGCGACATCGAGCTGCCGACGATCGCACTGCTGGTGTCCGGCGGGCACACCTCGCTGCTGCTCGTGAAGGACCTGGTCGGCGACGTCGAACTGCTCGGCGAGACCATCGACGACGCCGCGGGTGAAGCGTTCGACAAGGTCGCACGGCTGCTCGGCCTGCCGTACCCCGGCGGGCCGCAGATCGACCGCGCCGCGGCGGACGGCGACCCGAAGGCCATCCGGTTCCCCCGCGGCCTGACGTTGCCGAAGGACCTGGCCGCGCACCGGTACGACTTCTCGTTCTCCGGGCTGAAGACCGCCGTCGCGCGCTGGGTCGAGCGCTGCCGCGACGAAGGGCGCGAGGTCCCCGTGGCCGACGTCGCCGCGAGTTTCCGAGAAGCCGTCGTCGACGTCCTGCTGACCAAGGCCCTGAACGCGTGCCGCGACACCGGCGTGGACCGGCTCCTGCTCGGTGGCGGTGTGGTCGCGAACGCTCGGCTGCGGCAGGTCGCCGAGGAGCGGTGCGCCGCTGCGGGGGTGCAGCTGCGGATCCCGCCGTTCGACCTGTGCACGGACAACGGCGCCATGATCGCGGCCGTCGGCGCACGCCTGGTCGCCGAGGGGCACGCGCCGAGCGACCTCGGGATCGCGGCCGACTCGACGTTGCCGGTCACGACCGTCCAGGTCTGAACCGTCCGGGCACCGTCCAGGTCTGAACCGTCCGGGCCCCGACCCGGTCTGAACCGTCCGGGCCCCGACCGGTCGGCCCTCGGGCGCCTGTGGGAGGATTCACGTGGCGTCGGAGAGACCGGGCGCCGAGAGGGGTGGACGGTGTCCGATCAGAACGAGTGGCCGAAGCCGGGCGAGACGACGCCGGGCGGCACGAGCGGTGGGCAGCCCGAGGGGACGCCCGCACCGGACGCACCGCAGGCCCCCGACGCACCACAGGCCCCGTCGGCTCCCGAGCAGCCGCAAAACCCGTACGGGCAGCAGCAGCCGTCGAACCCGTACGCGGCTCCGCAGCCGAACCCGTACGGTCAGCCCCAGCCGTCCAACCCGTACGGCCAGCCGCAGCCGTCGAACCCGTACGCGGCTCCGCAGCAGCCGCAGAACCCGTACTCGGCACCGCAGGCGCCGCAGGACCCGTACGGCGCCGCCCAGAACCCGTACGGCCAGCAGAACCCGTACGCGCAGCAGCAGGGCGGCCAGAACCCCTACGCGCAGCCGCAGCAGCAGCCGTACGCGCCCGCGGGTGCCTACGGTCCGACGGGGTACCAGCCCTACGCGCAGCGCCCGAAGACGAACACCCTGGCGATCCTGTCGATCGTGTTCGGTCTCGCCGCCGTCCCGATGTGGTTCATCGCGATCCTGCTCGGCCCCGCCGGCGCGATCCTCGGCCACGTCGCACTCGGCAAGATCAAGCAGAACGGTGAGGCCGGCCGAGGGCTCGCCCTGACCGGCATCATCGCCGGCTGGGTGATGACCGGCGTCTGGCTGATCTGGATCGCCTTCATCATCTTCCTCGGCGTGATCGGCCAGAGCTCGTACTCCGACTACGGCTACGACTCGGGGACCGGCGCGTTCCTCAGCTGAGCCGCTCGCACAGGATCGCGGTGTGCCGGCCCTCCAGCCGGGTGAGCACGAGGGTCACACGACCGGTCCCGCGCAGCCGCAGGCGCTTGCGGAACTGCGCCGGGTCGACGTCGACGCCGCGCTTCTTGATCTCGACGGTGCCGATGCCGTCGGCGGCGAGCCGCGCTGACAGGCGCTTCACGTCGAGCGGCATGGTGTCGAGCACCCGGAAGCCCTGGGCGAAGGGCGTCGACGCGGCACGGTCCGAGGTGACGTACGCGATCCCGTCGGAGAGCATGTGGCCGTCCAGGGTGCGGGCGAGGTCGCCGATGAGCCGTGCGCGGATGACGGCGCCGTCCGGCTCGTACAGGTAGGCCCCGAGCGGCCCCACCTCGGCGTCGTCCGAGTCTGCCGGGCCGGTCATCTCGGCGATGCCGTGTGCACCGATGACGGTCGCCGCTCGGCGGATGCCCGGTCGGGCGAGGGGTCCGAACCACAGCGCGAGCTCGACGACCTCGCGGTCGACGGACGTCCACTGCGCCTCGGCGGTGTCCGGGATCAGGTCGCGGTCGATCCCCGGCCCGAGCTTCACGCCGGTCGGGGTCGTCGTCGCGGTGGCGAACACGGTGTCCAACGAGGGTGACCAGTCGTCCGGGTCGGCCAGGCGGCGGGTGTCGGAGTGGCCGGAGGTCCGACGTGCGGGGTCCATCCAGATGCCGTCGACGCGGGAGGCGTCGAACGAGGCCGCGTCGCCGAGTTCGACCCGGGCGTTCGGCCACACCGCGAGGTTGTGCGTGGCGACCGCCGCGGTGACCTCATCACGGTCGACCGCTGTGACGTCGAGGTCGAGGGCCGCCATCGCCATCGCGTCGCCGCCGATCCCGCACCCGAGGTCGGCGACCCGGGTCAGCCCGGCAGCAGCGAAGCGCCCGGCATGCTGCGCGGCGACCTGCAGGCGCGTGGCCTGCTCGAGTCCAGCCTCGGTGAAGAGCATGCGCGCGGCGAAGTCGCCGAACTTGCCGCGGGCCTTCTGCCGGAGCTTGGCCTGGGTCAGGACCGCCGCGACGAGCTGCGGATCGTGCCCCTCGGCTCGGAGCCGCGACACCACCCGGACGATCTCGCCGCCGTCCGAGACGCCGGGGGTACGGTCGAGCAGGGCCATCCCGTCGGGGGTCAGCAGTGCGGCGAGTTCGGCGGCTTCCATGTCCCGATCCTCCCAGGTGCTAGATGTTCCCCTGATGTGCTGGCACTCGGATTGACCGAGTGCCAGTGTCCCCCTAGAGTTGGCGTTGGCACTCTCCTGTGCGTAGTGCCAACCCGGTTTTCATCTGTACCGAGTCCGTACCGAGAAAGAAGAGGTCACCGTGGCCGTCAGCATCAAGCCGCTCGAGGATCGCATCGTCATCCGCCAGGTCGAGGCGGAGCAGACCACTGCATCCGGTCTGGTCATCCCCGACACCGCGAAGGAGAAGCCCCAGGAGGGCGAGGTCGTCGCCGTGGGCCCCGGTCGCATCGACGACAACGGCAACCGCGTCCCGCTGGACGTCGCCGTGGGTGACAAGGTCATCTACTCCAAGTACGGCGGAACCGAGGTCAAGTACTCGGGCGAGGACCTGCTGGTCCTGTCGGCCCGCGACGTCCTCGCGGTCGTCGTCAACTGAGTCCAGTACTCCACGCGAACGCCCCGTTCGGCCTGTCGGCCGGCGGGGCGTTCGTGCGTCTGCGGGCTTCCGGCGGGTCCGTCGCGTGCACGTGCCCCGACCGGGAGGCCCGTGGAACGCCCGGCCCGTCGGTGGCCGTTCCTAGGATGGTTCCGTGAGTGAACCGAGTCCCGCGCGACCCGTCCGCAGCGAGGCATCCGTCGGCGTGGTGCAGGCGATCATCGCGTACGGACTCTGGGGCCTCATGCCCCTGCTCTTCGCGGCGATGGCCCCGGCCGGCGCGTTCGAGATCGTCGCCTGGCGGATCGTCTTCGGGCTGGTGTTCTGCGCGGTCGCGATCGCCGTCACCCGCTCGTGGCTCCGGACCCGCACCCTGATGGCGCAGCGCCGCGTGATGGCCGTGATGGGGCTGGCCGCGGTCCTCATCCTGGTGAACTGGACCGTGTACGTCCTGGCGACCACGACCGGCCACACCGTCGAGGCCGCGCTCGGGTACTTCATCAACCCCCTGGTCACGATCGCGCTCGGCGTCGTCGTGCTCCGCGAACGCCTGCGGCCGGCGCAGTGGGCCGCGGTCGGCATCAGCGTCGTCGCGGTCGTCGTGATCGCCGTCGGCTACGGGCAGGTGCCGTGGATCTCGCTCGTGCTGGCGTGCTCGTTCGGCCTGTACGGCCTGGTGAAGAAGCGGGTCGGCGGCACGGTCGACGCGCTGAGTGGTCTGACGATCGAGACCGTGTGGCTGCTGCCGATCGCGGTCGTGGCGCTGGTCGTGCTCGGCGCGACGGGGCTCGGCGGCGGCGTGACGTTCACGAGCGCGGGCTGGGTGCACGTCCTCGTGACGGTGCTCACCGGTCCGGCGACGGCGGTCCCGCTCCTGCTGTTCGCCTCGTCGGCGCGGCGGGTGAGCCTGTCGACCCTCGGGCTGACGCAGTACCTCGCGCCCGTGATGCAGCTGCTCGTCGGTGTCGTGGTGCAGCACGAGGCGATGCCGCCCGCGCGCTGGTTCGGGTTCGGCATCGTGTGGTTGGCGCTCGTGGTGCTGACGGCGGACTCGTTCGCCGCCGCGCGGGCGTCCCGTCGGCGAGCGCTCGCACCTGCTCCGGCCGAGCCCGCCTGACGGACGCACCCCGGGCCTCCCGTCCGCCCGTCCCACACGCGAAAGCGACAGTTCCCTGCGGATGGTCCGCAGGGAACTGTCGCTTTCGTGAGGTGGAGCCGGTGCCCTACTTCTTGACCGCGCCCTGGATGGCGCTCTGGTAGACGGGCTTGTTGTCGCCGTCGAACTTGTAGATGCCGATGTAGGCGCTCGACGGGTCGTTGTTGTCGTCGAACGGACCGATGCCGGACGGGCCGGTGTAGTGGATGTCCTTGCCGTCGTCGAGGAGCGCGACGCACTCCTTGTACGTGGCGCACTCGGTGCCGCCGTCCGCTCCGGAGACCGCGGCCATGTTGGCCTGGATCGTGCCCGAGTCGGTGCCCTTGCCCTTCACCGCGGCGAGGGCGGCGAGGACGGTGGCGTCGTAGGACTCCGCCGCGTACGAGTAGTCGGCGAGCGTCTTGTTCGACGAGTCCTTGTAGAAGGCGGACAGCTGCTTCTTGAAGTCGTCCTTCGGCGAGGCACCGGGGATGGTGCCCTGGGCGCCGGTCAGGGTGCCCTTGTCGAAGTCCTTCGAGTAGTCGGCCGTGTTGCCGTCGGACATGTAGATCTTCGCCGTGTTCCCCTGCGAGACGAGCTCCGGGATGATCGACTTCGTCTCGTCGAAGGCCAGGACGACGATCGCGTCCGGCTTGGCTGCGAGTGCGGCCGTCACCTCGGACGAGAACGTGGTCTGACCGGGCGGGAACTCCTGGCCCTCGCCCTTGCCGCCGTAGACGACCTGGCCACCAGAGGCCTCGACCGCGGACTGCACCGAGTTGCGGAGGCCCGTGCCGTAGGTGTCGTTGAAGACGAGGAACGCGACCTTGGCGTTGCCGTCACCGGTCACGAGCTGACCGAGTGCCGAACCCTGCACGGAGTCCGGCGGAGCGGTCCGGTAGTAGTACGACGAGTAGCCGGACAGGTCGCTCGCGGTGTTCGCGGGTGAGATCTCGACGATGCAGTTGCTGGTGAGCTGGTCGATGACGTTGAGCGTGACCGACGAGGACTCGGCGCCGATCGCGACCGGGACCTTCGCGTTCACGAGCTTCGTCGCCGCCGAGCTCGACACGGTCATGTCGTTGCTGTCGCCCGAGTCCGTCGCCGGGTCGATGGTGACGTCCTTGTCGAGGACGCCGCCCGCGGCGTTGATGTCCTTCACCGCGAGGCCGACACCGGACTCGGCCGGCGGGTTCAGGTACGCCAGCGAACCGGTGAGCGGCAGGATCGTGCCGATCTTCAGCGCATCGGTGCTGGGGGTGTCGGGGGCCTTGCAACTGGCGGCGGGGTCCTTCTTCGCACCGCTCGACGCCGAGCTGGACGGGGAGTCGCCGCTGCTGGTGGTGGAACACGCGGCGAGCAGGACGGCTACTGCGCCTGCCAACGCCAGTGCCGTGGTGGCACGGGTGGTTCTGATCATCCGTGGAGCCCTTTCTCTGCGCGGAGGCCGTGCCGCTTCGGGTCGAACGCGGCGCCTCCACTGGATGTCGAGAAACGTAGGGTCCCGGTGTTTCGCCCGTGTGACGGGGCGGTACGGAAAGTGTTTCGTTACCGAGCCGTGATCGTTTCTGTGCGGAGGATCAGGGATCGGCGATCTGGGCAGCCCGCGCGTCAGCCGTCGAGTTCAGCCACGGAACGCAGCACGCAGAACTCGTTGCCCTCCGGATCGGCGAACACCACCCACCCACCGTCGTCGTGTCGGAGGTCCGCGAGTTCGGTCGCACCGATGCCCCGCAGCCGCTCCACCTCGGCATCGCGCGTGCGGTCGGTGGGACGCAGGTCGAAGTGGATCCGGTTCTTCACGGACTTCGCCTCGGGCACCTGGATGAACAGCACCTGGTGCGAGCCGTCGGGAGCGGTGATCATGCACTCCTCGTGCCCGAGGCCGTTCGGGTCGTCGGCGATGTCGACGTAGCCGAGGACCTGCTTCCACCACTCCGACAGGGCGAAGGCGTCACGGCAGTCGATCGTGGTGTGGGAGACGGCGCTGACCATGCCGTGACACTACTGCCGGCAGACGACGAACGCCCCGCTCCGGTGGGGAGCGGGGCGTTCGGGGTGCAGTCGGCTCAGCTGCGGTAGTTCGGTGCCTCGACGACCATCTGGACGTCGTGCGGGTGCGACTCCTTGAGCCCGGCAGCCGTGATGCGGACGAACTTGCCGCGGGCCTTGAGCTCCGGGATCGTGCGGCCGCCGACGTAGAACATCGACTGCCGGAGTCCACCGGTGAGCTGGTACACGACGTTGCCGACCGAGCCGCGGTAGGGCACCTGGCCCTCGATGCCCTCGGGGATCAGCTTGTCGTCGTTGGGGACGTCCGCCTGGAAGTAGCGGTCCTTCGAGTACGAGGTCTTCTTGCCGCGGGTCTGCAGTGCGCCCAGGGAGCCCATCCCGCGGTACGCCTTGAACTGCTTGCCGCCCACGAAGACCAGGTCGCCGGGGGACTCGTCCGTGCCGGCCAGCAGCGAACCGAGCATGACGGTGTCGGCACCGGCCACCAGGGCCTTGGCGATGTCGCCCGAGTACTGCAGGCCACCGTCGGCGATGATCGGCACGCCGGCCTCGCGCGCGGCGAGGGACGCCTCGTACACGGCGGTGACCTGCGGGACGCCGACGCCGGCGACGACGCGGGTGGTGCAGATCGAGCCGGGTCCGACGCCCACCTTGACGGCGTCGACACCGGCGTCGATGAGCGCCTGCGCACCGGCACGGGTCGCCACGTTGCCGCCGATGACGTCGATGTCCGCGAAGGACGGGTCTGCCTTGAGGCGGCGCACCATGTCGAGCACGCCTTCGCTCTCGCCGTTGGCGGTGTCGACCACGAGCACGTCGACGCCCGCGTCACGCAGGGCCTCGGCACGCTGCCAGGCGTCGCCGAAGAAGCCGATCGCGGCACCGACGCGCAGTCGGCCCTCGTCGTCCTTGGTGGCGTCCGGGTACTGCTCGCTCTTGTCGAAGTCCTTGACGGTGATGAGGCCGCGGAGCTTGCCCTCGGCGTCCACCAGCGGGAGCTTCTCGATCTTGTGCTGCGCGAAGATCGCGATGGCTTCTTCGGGGTCGATGCCCTCCATCGCGGTGATCAGCGGCGCCTTGGTCATGACGTCGCGCACGAAGGTGGTCGACTGCTCGAACGTCGCCACGAACCGCATGTCGCGGTTGGTGATGATGCCGACGAGGGTGCCGTCCGCTTCGACCACGGGCAGGCCGGAGACCCGGAACTGTCCGCAGATCGCGTCGACCTCGGCCACGGTGGCGTCCGGGGTGGTGGTCACCGGGTTGGTGATCATGCCCGACTCGGAGCGCTTGACCTTGTCGACGTAGGCCGCCTGGTCCTCGATGGAGAGGTTGCGGTGGAGGATCCCGATGCCACCCTGCCGCGCCATGGCGATGGCCATGCGGGCTTCGGTGACGGTGTCCATCGCTGCGGAGAGCAGCGGGACGTTGACGGAGATCCGCCTGGTGAGCCGGGACGCGGTGGACGCCTCGCTCGGGATGACGTCGGTGTGCCCCGGCAGGAGCATGACGTCGTCGTACGTGAGTCCGATGAATCCGAACGGATCCGGCTGGTCCATGGGTCCCCTTCGTGGGCGAGTGAAGTGGTCGAGACACCGAGAACGCAACGGCGGGTTCCGGATAGGACATGGTAACGCGCGTGGGCCGTCCCGCTATTCCGCGTTCCGCCTGGGAGAACGGATCGCGGCTCTCCTCCACACAGGTCACGGTTGCGCGACGACTCACAGCGGGAACGAGTTGGAAACACGGGTGTCACACAATCCCCATAGCGTCACTCGACATCCGAACGAGAGGCTCTTCCGTGGGATCCATCACTCCTCCGGGACGGGCGCAGCCGCGCCTGTTCCGCCTCCGCCAGGCCCGGCGACGACCGGTCCTGGCGGCCGTGCTCGTCGCCGCGTTCCTGGCGACCTTCCTGATCGACTGGGCGGTCACCCTGCCGGCCTTCAGTGCCACGTCGGCACCGGCGACCAGCCAGGCCTGCACCGTCAGCCCGACGAACGGGTGCATCCAGGGCACGATCACCGACTCCGAGCGGGAACCGGCCGACGACGTCGACGTCGACGTCGCCGGGCCCGGCGGCTTCGCCGAGACCGCCACCACGAACGCCGACGGCCGCTGGTCGGTCAGCGTCGACGAGGCCGGCGAGTACACCGTGAGCGTCGACCAGGACACCCTGCCGAAGGGCCAGTACCTGACGAACGCGGCGGACGCGGAGCGCAAGGTCCAGGCGACCCTGAACGCCAACGTCGGGCAGATCTTCCAGCTGTCCGACCAGAAGGGCGCCACCACCACGACGGACTCGTCGAGCGTCAGCCCGCAGCGGGCCTGGCAGCAGTTCGCCTCGGGGATCCGACTCGGCCTGCTCATCGCACTGGCGTCGATCGGCCTCTCGCTCATCTACGGCACGACGGGGCTGTCGAGCTTCTCGCACGGCGAGCAGGTCACCCTCGGCGGGCTGCTGGCCTACGTGTTCGCGAACCAGCTCGGCTGGAACATCTGGGTGACCGGCATCGTCGTCACGCTGCTGTGCGCGGCGACCGGGTACCTGCAGGACGCCGGGATCTGGCGGCCACTGCGGCGCAAGCGGATCAGCCTCACGCAGCTCATGATCGTGACGATCGGTCTGTCGATCGCCGCCCAGTACGCGTTCCAGTACTTCTTCGGCGCCGCGACCGTCCGGATCCAGCAGGGCAACCCCGAGACCGTCCGGTTCGCCGGGGTCACGCTCACGGTGCAGTCCTACGTGGCGATGGGCATCGCGCTGGTCGTCCTGATCGCCACCGGCCTGTTCCTGGCGAAGACCCGCTTCGGCCGGGCCACCCGCGCAGTGTCGGACAACCCGGCGCTCGCCGCGGCGTCCGGCATCGACGTCGACCGGGTCATCCGGTTCGTGTGGACGCTCGCCGCCGGTCTCGCCGGCCTGTCCGGCGTGATGCTCGGCCTGGTGCTGAACGGCGTGAACTGGCAGACCGGCCTGCAGCTGCTCCTGCTCATGTTCGCCTCGGTGACCCTCGGTGGTCTCGGCACGGCCTACGGCGCGCTGGTCGGATCGATGATCATCGGCGTCGTCGTCGAGCTCACGAACCTCGTGCTCCCCGGTGACTTCAAGTACGCCACCGCCCTCGTCATCCTCATCCTCATCCTGCTGTTCCGGCCGCAGGGCATCTTCGGCCGCGCCGAGCGGGTCGGCTAAGGGAGCACGCGCATGGACTACATCCTCAACCTGCTGTCCTCGCTCACCCAGGAGGCCCTCGCCCCGACCACGGCGGCGTTCGCCCTGGCGGCCATCGGACTGAACGTGCACTTCGGCCTGACCGGGCTCGTGAACATGGGCCAGGCGGCGTTCCTGCTGCTCGGTGCCTACGGCTTCGCGATCTCGATCACGAACGGGCTGCCGTTCGTGATGGCCGTGCTCATCGCCCTGCTCGTCGCCATCGTGTTCGCGATCATCCTCGGCGTCCCGACGTTGCGGCTCCGCGGCGACTACCTGGCGATCGTGACGATCTCCGGCGCCGAGATCATCCGCATGGTCGGCCGCTCCAGCCTGCTGACCACGACGACGGGTGGCTCCAACGGCATCACCGGGTCGAGCTACCGCGACCCGTTCACCGCCCTGAGCCCGCTGCCGGACGGCACCACGACCATCCTCTGGTTCACCTACGCGAACAACGGCGTCAACGGCTGGTGGATCCGCATCGCCGCCTGGGCCCTCGTCGCGCTGTTCACCTTCGTGCTCTTCCTGCTCATGCGCAGCCCCTGGGGCCGTGTCCTGAAGGCGATCCGCGAGGACGAGGACGCCGTCCGCTCCCTCGGCAAGAACGTCTACTCGTACAAGATGCAGGCGCTCGTCTTCGGCGGTGCGCTCGGAGCGCTGGCGGGGATCATCTACGTCCTGCCGAGTTCGGTGCAACCGGACGCCATGGGCCGCTCGATGACGTTCTTCATCTGGACGGCGCTCATCCTCGGCGGTGCCGCGACGGTGTTCGGTCCGGTGCTCGGCGCAGTGCTGTTCTTCGTCGTCCGGCTCTTCATCCGCACCCTGGCCGGTGACTTCATCCCCGACTCGATCATGAACGCCCAGCAGGCCGAGCAGTTCTCGTACGTGCTCGTCGGCGTCGCGCTCATGCTCCTGATCGTGTTCCGACCACAGGGCCTGCTCGGCAACAAGAAGGAGCTGACGTTCAGTGTCTGAGACCTACGGCTACACGAAGGCCGACCCGATCCTCACGGTCGACGGCGTCACCCGGCACTTCGGCGGCATGACCGCCGTGGACGTCGACCACCTCGAGGTCCAGCGCGGCTCCATCACCGCCCTGATCGGCCCGAACGGCGCCGGCAAGACGACCTTCTTCAACCTGCTGACCGGCTTCGACAAGCCCAGCCCCGGCGCCAGGACGCAGTTCAACGGCGCCACGCTGCAGAAGACCAGCGCGACCCACATCGCCAACCGCGGCATGGTCCGCACCTTCCAGCTGACGAAGGCGTTGTCGCGGCTCACCGTGATGCAGAACATGCTGCTCGGCGCCCGCGACCAGCCCGGCGAGAACTTCTTCGCCGCGCTGATCAAGCCGGTGTGGGCGAAGCGCGAGCGGGAGATCACCGCGAAGGCCGAGGACCTCCTCGCCCGCTTCAAGCTCGACGACAAGGCGGACGACTACGCCGGGTCGCTGTCCGGCGGCCAGCGGAAGCTCCTCGAGATGGCCAGGGCACTGATGTCCGACCCGACGATGATCATGCTCGACGAGCCGATGGCGGGCGTGAACCCCGCGCTGACGCAGTCGCTGCTCGGGCACATCCAGTCCCTGCGCGACGACGGCATGACCGTGCTGTTCGTCGAGCACGACATGCACATGGTCCGGCACATCTCGGACTGGGTGGTCGTGATGGCCGAGGGCAAGGTCGTCGCCGAGGGCCCGGCGGACACCGTGATGGACGACCAGGCGGTCATCGACGCGTACCTGGGCGCACACCACGACACCGACCTGGGTGACGACTCGCTCCTCACCGAGGAGACCTTCGAGGAACTGGCGGAGGAAGTCGCGGAAGAAGACGCGGCGGACGCAGCAGCAGAGGAGAAGACCCGATGACGGACGCAGTCGACCCCACGAACGCGAGCAGCGCCTCCAGTCCGGAAGCGCCGAAGGCGAGCACCGCCACGCTGGAACGCGAGCCGGTGCTGAGCGCGAAGAACCTCGTCGCCGGCTACCTGCCGGGGGTGAACATCCTGAACGGCTGCGACCTGGACTGCTACCCCGGTGAGCTGATCGGGATCATCGGGCCGAACGGTGCGGGCAAGTCCACGCTGCTCAAGGCCCTGTTCGGTCTCGTGTCGATCCGCGAGGGGTCGGTCACGCTGCAGGGTGAGGACATCACGAACCTCAAGGCGAACAAGCTCGTGCAGGCCGGCGTCGGCTTCGTCCCGCAGACGAACAACGTGTTCCCGTCGCTGTCCATCGAGGAGAACCTGCAGATGGGGCTGTACCTGCGGCCCCGCAAGTTCGCCGAGCGCCTCGAGGTCATCTACGACCTGTTCCCGGTGCTCGCGCAGCGCCGCGGCCAGCGGGCGGGGTCCCTGTCCGGCGGTGAGCGGCAGTCGGTCGCCATGGCACGTGCGCTGATGATGGACCCGAAGGTGCTGCTGCTCGACGAGCCGAGTGCCGGGCTGTCCCCGGTGCGGCAGGACGAGACGTTCCTGCGGACCCGCCGGATCAACAAGGCCGGTGTGTCGATCGTCATGGTGGAGCAGAACGCGCGACGCTGTCTGCAGATCTGCGATCGTGGGTACGTGCTCGACCAGGGGAGGAACGCGTACTCGGGCACGGGGAAGGAACTCGCGGACGACCCGAAGGTCATCGAGCTGTACCTCGGGACGCTCGCCAAGGACGTCGACGCGGGGCGCTAGCGCACTGTGTCGACTGCGGGTACCGCTGTGGGGGTGGTATCCGCGACGGGTGGGGCCGTGCGTGGTCGCTTCGCGCCGCACGGCCCCGCTCCTGCATGCGGTCGTCTGTTGGCCCACCCCGGTGCGTGGCCGGCTCCGGTTCTGCCGGGAGGCCCGCCCCGCGTCCGCCGGGTCGGTATCGTTCCGCAGGTGCAGAGACTGTCGGCGGGTGCGATGGACGCCCTGGTGTGGGTGGTCTTCATCGCGCTGTTCGTCGGTGCGGCGCTGCTCGTGAAGGTGGCGGCTGCGCTCCTGGTCGTGCTCGTGGTGCTCGCGCTCCTGCTCGGCTTCGTGTTGCGGGTGCTCCGCAAGCGACGCCGGGCCCCGCGCCGCCCCCGCTGACCTCGCACCATGCGCGGCGGGCCTCGCACGGTGCGAGGTCGCCAGCCGCGGTCCGCACCGTCCGGTCCGTGCACGCCCCCGGACCTGCCCGGTAGGCTTGCCGGGTGAGCGAAGTCGAGATCGGTGCAGGCAAGCGCGGACGTCGGGCGTACGCGTTCGACGACATCGCGGTGGTCCCCTCCAGGCGCACGCGTGACCCGCGCGACGTCAGCGTGCAGTGGTCGATCGACGCGTTCACCTTCGCGTCGCCGATCCTCTCCGCGCCGATGGACTCCGTGTCCTCGCCGGCCACGGTCATCCAGATGGGCAAGCTCGGCATCCTGGGCGTCCTCGACCTCGAGGGGCTGTGGACCCGCTACGAGGACCCGACGCCCTACTACGACGAGATCAAGTCGCTCACCGACGGCAACGTCACGAAGCGCATGCAGGAGATCTACTCCGAGCCGATCAAGGCCGAGCTGATCACCGCGCGCCTGGCCGAGATCCGTGCCGCCGGGGTGCCGGTCGCCGGCTCGCTCAGCCCGCAGCGCACGCAGGAGTTCTCGAAGACGGTCGTCGACGCCGGTGTCGACCTGTTCGTCATCCGCGGCACGACGGTCTCGGCCGAGCACGTGTCGCAGAACGAAGAGCCCCTCAACCTCAAGAAGTTCATCTACGAGCTCGACGTCCCCGTGATCGTGGGCGGTGCCTCGACGTACACGTCGGCGCTGCACCTCATGCGCACCGGTGCCGCCGGTGTCCTCGTCGGCTTCGGCGGCGGTGCTGCGTCCACCACGCGTGCCGCGCTGGGCATCCACGCGCCGATGGCCACCGCGGTCGCCGACGTCGCGGGTGCCCGTCGTGACTACCTCGACGAGTCGGGTGGCCGCTACGTGCACGTCATCGCCGACGGCGGTCTCGACACCGCCGGCGACATCGTCAAGGCGATCGCGGTCGGTGCGGACGCCGTCATGCTCGGTACCGCGCTCGCCCGTGCCACCGAGGCGCCGGGTGGCGGCTTCCACTGGGGTGCCGAGGCCCACCACCCGGAGCTGCCCCGCGGCCGCCGGGTCGAGGTGGGCACGATCGCCCCGCTCGAGAACGTGCTGAACGGCCCGACCCCGACGTTCGACGGCCGCGCCAACCTCGTCGGTGCGCTGCGCCGCTCGATGGCGACGACCGGATACTCCGACGTCAAGGAGTTCCAGCGAGTAGAAGTGGTCGTGGCGCCGTACCACCAGTGATCCTGGTGGCACCCGCGCACCGACGCGGGTGACGCTTCGGCGCCGACCGTGACCCGGAGGCGACGATGGCGAAGTCCAGCACCACGAAGCAGACCAGTTCGGCCGGACGTCCTGGCGACGTCGTGCCGGGGGCGGGGTTCGACCCCGCGGCCAAGCTCGGCCCCGACGAACGCGCGGCGGCGATCGAGACCCTCAAGACGAAGGAGCTCGACGTCCTGGTCGTGGGCGGCGGCATCGTCGGTGCGGGCAGTGCGCTCGACGCCGTCACCCGTGGCCTGACCGTCGGCATCGTCGAGGCCCGTGACTGGGGTTCCGGCACGTCGAGCCGTTCGTCGAAGCTCGTGCACGGTGGCATCCGCTACCTGGAGCAGTTGAACTTCGGGCTCGTGCGCGAGGCCCTCATCGAACGCGGCCTGCTGCTGCAGCGGATCGCCCCGCACCTGGTGAAGCCGGTGCGCTTCCTGTACCCGCTCAACCACCGTGTGTGGGAGCGGTTCTACATCGGCATCGGCATGGCGATGTACGACGCCTTCAGTTGGTCCGGCGGTCGTCCGCCCGGGGTCCCGCACCACCGGCACCTCAGCCGCACGCAGGTGCTCCGCTCGATGCCGTCGCTCAAGAAGGACGCCTTCGTCGGCGGCATGACCTACTACGACGCCCAGGTCGACGACGCCCGCTACGTCGCTTCGCTCGTCCGCACCGCGGCCTCGTACGGCGCCCATGCGGCGAGCCGCATCCGGATCGAGGGCTTCATCAAGGTGGGGGAGCGCGTGGTCGGCGCGCAGGCCCACGACATCCAGACCGGCGAGCGGTTCGAGATCCGCGCGAAGCAGGTCGTGAACGCCACGGGCGTCTGGACGGACGACACCCAGGCGATGATCGGCACCCGCGGGCAGTTCAAGGTGCGGGCGTCGAAGGGCGTGCACCTGGTCATCCCGCGCGACCGGTTCCAGTCGAACATGGGCATGATCCTGCGCACCGAGAAGAGCGTGCTGTTCGTGATCCCGTGGGGCCGGCACTGGCTGGTCGGCACGACCGACACCGACTGGTACCTCGACAAGGCGCACCCGGCGGCGACCGCAGCGGACATCGACTACATCCTCGAGCACGTCAACAAGGTGCTCCGCGTCCCGCTCACCCGTGAGGACGTCGAGGGCGTCTACGCCGGCCTCCGTCCCCTGCTGGCGGGGGAGTCCGACCAGACCTCGAAGCTCAGCCGCGAACACGTGGTGGCGCACACGGTGCCCGGGCTCGTGGTGGTCGCCGGCGGCAAGTGGACCACCTACCGGGTGATGGGCAAGGACGCCATCGACGAGGCCGTCGCCGCGATGGACGGCAAGATCCCGGTGTCGACGACCGAGGACATCCCACTGCTCGGGGCCGAGGGCTACCCGGCCGCGTGGAACCGTCGCGCACGGACCGCCCGCAGCTTCAACGTGCACAAGGTCCGCATCGAGCACCTGCTGAACCGCTACGGCACCCTGGCCACCGAGGTGCTGCAGCTCGTCGAGCAGGACCCCGCCCTGGCCGAGCCGCTGCCGGGAGCCGACGACTACATCGGTGCCGAGGTCGTGTACGCCGCATCGCACGAGGGGGCCCTGCACCTGGAGGACGTCCTCGCCCGCCGCACCCGCATCTCGATCGAGGCCTGGGACCGCGGTGAGTCGGCGGCCCCGGTCGCCGCGAAGCTCATGGCCGACGTGCTCGGCTGGGACCAGGAGACGACCGAGCACGAGGTGTCGAACTACCTGAAGCGTGTGGCCGCGGAACGCGAGTCGCAGCTGCAGCCCGACGACGAGAGCGCGGACCGTGTGCGGCTCGAGGCACCGGACATCGCGTTCGGTTTCGACGAGGACGACGTCGTCGTGGGCGGTGGCCGCAGCAGCGGCGCCGAGGGTGCGAAGGCGTCCGACGAGCAGGTGGTGGGGGAGAAGACGAGCGAGCCGGAGTAGCGACCCGCGTTGCGGACGCGGCCACGGGCCTCCGGACGGGAGGCCCGTGGTGCGTCCGTCAGGCGGCCAGCGTCTCCGACACGGCGCGGCCACGGCGTCGCTCGCCGACGACGAGCACGACTGGGATCGCGAGCAGCGCGACGAGGCTGGTGACGTAGAGGACACCGGCCCAGATGGTGTGGTCCTCGCCGCCGATGCCGTAGCCGTCGGCCACGTCCATCCCGAGCTGGAAACCGGAACCGAACACCTGGACGGCGCCGGCGGCCACGATCGCCAGCAGCCAGGCGGCGGCGAAGTGCGCCGTCGTCCGCCGGACCAGCGTCACGATCAGGACCGTGACCGCCAAAGCGATGCCGACCGCCGCGATGACGAGTACGGTCACGACGTCGGTCCGCACCTGGTACCCCTGCGCGTCGAGGTGACCGTAGATCGCACCGAGCGACTGCCCCGGCACCGCGCCGAGCGGATCGAGCACGAGCGCGTTGAGCGCCAGCAACCCCGCGTACAGCGTGACGACCAGCGTCCCGACGACCCCGACGACGATCCGAGTTCTCCCCATCCACAGAACAGTAACGACCGGAATGCGCGGGGCCGTGCGGTGGTTAGCATGGGCGTACTCGAAAAGGGAGCCATCATGGTCGACGTCCATCGCGTCAAACTCCCCGGAGTCGGCGTGCTGCACAGCTTCTACACCGACGACGGTGGCAAGTGCGGTGTCATCACGCACCGGTCGGGTCACTCCGACCTCATCTCGTTCGCCGACGTCTCCGACGGCGCGGACAAGTCCGAGAAGGTCTCGCTGCGCCTCAGCGAAGACGAGGCGCACACCCTCGCCGAACTCCTGGGCGGCACCCGGATCACCGAGGGCCTCGACAAGCTCGACGAGATCCCCGGGCTGTCCATCGACTGGTTCTCGGTCGACTACGACGACGCGATCGCCGGCAAGCCGCTCGGCGACCTGCACGACTCCGGCTTCATCGGCCTGACCGTCGTGGCCGTCGTCCGTGGCGACAGCGCCAACCCGGCACCCTCGCCGGACTTCGTCGTCTTCCCCGGTGACACCATCGTCGTCGCCGGTTCCCCCGAGAAGGTCGCCAAGGCCTTCTCTTTCTACCGCAGCGGAGAGCTTGCGGCCGCATCGGCCGAGGCCCCGCGGAAGAGCTAGCGCATGCACCTGGGCGGTGAACTGCTCACCATCGGTGTGCTGTTCGTCATCGCCTACGTGCTCGGGCGGCTCGGCAAGACCATCGGTCTGCCGGCGATCCCGATCTACATGATCGTCGGGCTCATCGCGAGCCCGCACACGCCGTGGATCGGCCTGAACGTCGAGTCGCACACGATCGAGCTCATCGCGACGTTCGGGCTCATCCTGCTGCTGTTCAACCTCGGGTTGGAGTTCGACCAAGAGGAGTTCTACGGCAACGCCGGCAAGCTCCTGGTGTCGGGCGGCACCTACGTCGTCATCAACATGGGCGTCGGGTTCGCGTTCGGGTTCTCGCTCGGCTGGGGCACCCGTGAAGCCCTGATCATCGCTGGCATGACGGCCACCTCGTCGAGTGCGATCGTCACGAAGCTCCTCATCGAGCTGCGACGACTCGCGAACGACGAGACCCCGATGATCCTGGGCGTCACGGTCATCGAGGACGTCTTCATCGCCATCTACCTGGCGATCGTCTCGGTCGTGCTGTCCGGCGACACCAACGCGTGGGCCGTCGTCGGCAAGCTCGCGCTCGCGTTCGGCTTCCTCATCGTGATGTTCACGCTCGCCCGGTTTGCCGGCAAGTGGGTCTCGAAGATCTTCGCGACGCGTGACGACGAACTCTTCACGGTGCTGTTCTTCGGGCTCGCCGTGATGTTCGGTGGCATCGGCGACCTGCTCGGCGTGACCGACGCAATCGGTGCCTTCGTCATCGGGCTGCTCTGCGGCGCCACCCGGTACCGCGACCGCATCGAACAGCTCGCCCTGCCGATGCGTGACGTCTTCGCCGCGTTCTTCTTCGTGAACTTCGGGCTCGGTCTCGACCTGTCGACCTTCGGCGAGGTGCTCTGGCCGGTCCTCGGTGCGATCGGCATGACGGTCGTGCTCAACGCGGTCGCCGGGCAGATCGTCGCGCGCATGAACGGCTTCAACGTCCAACAGGGGATCAACACCGCCGTCATCCTGGTGAACCGTGGCGAGTTCGCGCTGATCCTCGCGACGCTCTCGGCTGCCGCCGGACTGGAGGCCCGGATCACCGCGTTCGCGGGCCTCTACGTCCTCGTCATGGCGATCCTCGGGCCGCTGCTCGCGGTGAACTCGGAGCGGATCGGCCGCCTCGTGGTGCGACCCGCCCGCCTCGCCCGCCTGCGCGGACGACTCGGTGGCCGCCGAGCGGTCGCAGCGGCTGCCGCCGCCGAGGCAGCAGAGGCCGAGGAAGCCGAAGCAGCGTCCGCCGCCGCGGTCCGCCGTGCCGAGCGGGACCGCCAGTTCGCGGAGGAGTTCGCGCTCGTGGAGGCCGCTGGCAGGGACGAGCAGGAGAATGGGTCACCGGAGGCGACCGACGAACCCGTCACGTCGCCCGTCGAGATCCCCACCGAGCGCCCCGAGCGTCCGGTCCGACAGCGCGATCCGGAGTACTGATACAGATGTGGGCCGTTGCCCGACGACCGAGGTGGATCGCGCTGCTGTTGCTGGCGCTCGTGCTCGCGGCGGTGTTCGCCGGGCTGGGCAAGTGGCAGCTCGAGCGGAGCATCGCCAACGGCAAGCCGCTGCCGGAGACCACCGAGACCCGCAAGACGCTCGATGCGGTCACCGCCCCGGAAGAACCCGCGAGCGAGACCATCGCCGGCCAGAAGGTCACCGTCACCGGCACGTTCGTCGCCGGCGACACCACGATCCTGACCGGCCGCACCGGGGGTGGGACGTACCAGACCGTGGGTCACTTGGTGGACTCGGATGGTGGGGCGAGCCTCCCGGTCGTCATCGGGTGGTCCGACCAACGGTCCGCCGCCGTCGCCGGTGGTGACCGCCTGACGGACGGGCAGACGCTCACGGTGCAGGGCCGGTACTACCCCGCCGAGTCGCCCGACCAGGACACCTACAAGCAGGCTGAGTACTCCGCCGTGGCACCCGCGCGCTTCGTGAACACGTGGAAGGCGTTCGACGACCGGATGTACCTCGGGTACGTCGTCGCCGACGGTGCCACCGCGCAGGCCGCCGACCTCGGCACCATCGCCGACCGGGCGCCGTCGCGCGAGGTCCAGTTCGACTGGCTGAACCTGTTCTACGCGATCGAGTGGGTCGTCTTCGCCGGCTTCGCGGTGTTCCTCTGGTACCGGTTCGTGAAGGACGCCTGGGAGCGCGAGGAAGAGGAGCGGCGTGAGGCTGCCCTCAGCGTCGACGGGGCCCTCGCGGACCGACGGTAGGCTGGTCGTCATGGCCTTGACCGTCCGAACCCGCGACATCCCGAAGATCCCGGGTGCGGTGAAGTGGTACCGCGTCTCCGCGTACATCACCGGTGTGCTGCTGCTGGCCCTCGTGATCGAGGTCATCATCAAGTACACGCCGCTCCAGCTCGAGATGCAGCTCGGCAACGGCCCGTTCTTCGTGCCGAACGGCACGGCCGGCGAAGCACCCGGCACGTTCAACCTGTCGATCGCGATCCTCATCGCGCACGGCTGGCTGTACGTCCTCTACCTCTTCACGGACTTCCGTCTGTGGAGCATCATGCGCTGGAAGCCCTCCCGCTTCCTGCTCATCGCCCTCGGTGGCATCATCCCGTTCATGTCCTTCGTGGTCGAACACCGCATGCAGCAGAAGGCCATGGACACCTACCACGAGCTGATCGCTGCCCAGCAGCGTGAGAAGGAGGCCGCTCGGTGAGCGAGACCGAACAGCGTCCCGTCCTCGTCGTCGACTTCGGGGCCCAGTACGCGCAGCTCATCGCGCGTCGGGTCCGTGAAGCGAACGTCTACAGCGAGATCGTCCCGCACTCCATCACGGCGGAGGAGATCCGCGCGAAGGACCCCGCAGCCATCGTGCTGTCCGGTGGGCCGTCGTCCGTGTACGAAGAAGGTGCACCGTCCCTCGACGGCGACATCCTCGACCTCGGCGTCCCCGTGCTCGGCATCTGCTACGGCTTCCAGGCCATGGCGACCGCCCTCGGTGGCGAGGTCGCGAACACCGGCCTGCGTGAGTACGGCGCGACGTCCGTCGACGTCAGCGGCACCGACAGCGTCCTGCTCGGCGGGCAGCCCGGGTCCCAGGTCACGTGGATGTCGCACGGCGACTCCGTGGCGAAGGCCCCCGAGGGCTTCGAGGTCCTCGCGTCGAGCGCGTCGACCCCCGTCGCGGCCTTCGCGTCCGACGAGCGCAAGCTCTACGGCGTGCAGTGGCACCCCGAGGTGAAGCACTCCGAGCACGGCCAGGCCGTCCTCGAGAACTTCCTGCACCGCGCCGCCGGTCTGCCCGGCGACTGGAACTCGAGCAACGTCATCGACGAGCAGGTCGCCCGGATCCAGGCCCAGGTCGGGTCGAACCGCGTGATCGCCGGCCTGTCCGGCGGTGTCGACTCCGCCGTCGCCGCAGCCATCGTGCACAAGGCCGTCGGTGACCAGCTCACTTGCGTCTTCGTCGACCACGGGCTCCTCCGCGCCGACGAGCGCAAGCAGGTGGAAGAGGACTACGTCGCCTCCACCGGTGTCCGGCTCATCACGATCGACGCCGAGCAGCAGTTCCTCGACGCCCTCGCCGGTGTGAGCGACCCCGAGCAGAAGCGCAAGATCATCGGGCGCGAGTTCATCCGCACGTTCGAGGCCGCGGCCGAGGCACTCGTGCTCGAGGCGCGCGGGGACGGTGACGACGGCGAGGTCAAGTTCCTCGTGCAGGGCACTCTCTACCCCGACGTCGTCGAGTCCGGCGGCGGAGCGGGCACCGCGAACATCAAGTCGCACCACAACGTGGGCGGCCTGCCCGAGGACATGACCTTCGAGCTCGTCGAGCCGCTCCGTGCGCTCTTCAAGGACGAGGTCCGTGCCGTCGGTCGCGAGCTCGGCCTTCCCGAGGTCATCGTCGGCCGCCAGCCGTTCCCCGGACCGGGGCTCGGCATCCGCATCGTGGGTTCGGTCGACAAGCAGCGGCTCGAGCTGCTCCGCGCCGCCGACAAGATCGCGCGCGAGGAACTCTCCGCAGCGGGCCTCGACGGGGAGATCTGGCAGTGCCCGGTCATCCTGCTCGCCGACGTCCGCTCCGTGGGTGTTCAGGGTGACGGCCGCACGTACGGGCACCCGATCGTGCTCCGTCCGGTCTCGTCCGAGGACGCCATGACCGCGGACTGGACGCGCCTGCCGTACGACGTGCTCGCGAAGATCTCGAACCGCATCACGAACGAGGTGCCCGACGTCAACCGGGTCGTGCTCGACGTCACGTCGAAGCCGCCGGGGACGATCGAGTGGGAGTGACGCTCCCCTGAACGACCGGAGGCCCGGCACGCCCTGCGTGCCGGGCCTCCGCGCGTCCGGGGGCGGCGCTGCCGGGGGAATGGGTGCTGCTGGGGGTGGTCGAGTGGCGACAACACCCCGCGGGCCCGGTGCCGAGCGGTCACGAACTGTCGGTTGGCCCCGGCCCGGGCGACACTTCGTGACCACTCGCCGGGCGACCGGCGGGGTGTTGCGACCACTGGCGCTGCCGCCGCTCCCGCCCACGGCGCCCCGGGAACGACGAAGGGCCCCGGCAGCGCCGGGGCCCTTCGTGTACGCGGTGGTACTAGTTGCGCGCGCTGCTCGCGACGATGGCGAGGATGCGCAGGATCTCGAGGTACAGCCACACGAGCGTCACGATGAGGCCGAACGCCGCGGTCCACGCGTAGATCTTCGGAGCGCCGCGCTGGACACCGGTCTTGATCTGGTCGAAGTCGAGGATCAGCGAGTACGCCGCCATGACCACGACGAAGATGCCGATGAGGACGCCGAGCGGGATACCGAACAACGTCACACCCATGAGGCCGAAGGCGCTCTGGGTCACACCGGTCCACATCAGGACGAGGTTCACGAGCGAGAACGCCATGTACCCGACGATCGCGATGAGGAAGAAGCGGGTGGCCTTCGGGGTCGCACGGACCTTTCCCGACAGGAACAGGAGCAGCGTGACCGCGAACACCCCGAGGGTGCCGAACACGGCCTGGGCGACGATGCCGCCAGTCTGCGTGAAGTTGTACTCGAAGAAGTTCGAGATCCCGCCGACGAAGAGCCCCTCGAAGAACGCGTACGTCAGGATCAGACCCGGCGACGGCTTCTTCTTGAAGGTGTTCACGAGCGCCAGGACGAACCCGACGATCGCGCCGACGATCCACACGATCGGGGGCAGGTTCCAACCGGCCACTGCACCGACGAGCAGCACGCCGAAGGCGAGCAGCGTCTTGACGATGGTGTCCTCGTACGACATGCGGTCGGTGTCGACCGTCGATGCGGCCGGGCGGTCGTACATGTACTGCAGCTGCTCGGGGGTCATCCCGCCCTGCGCCTGCTGCGGGGTCTGTCCCCAGCCGGCCTGCTGCTGACCAGCGCCACGCCCGCCCCAGGTGTTGGGTCCCTGGGCGTTGAAGGCGGGGGACTGGTCGAAACCGGGCTTGAAGGCCATGGTGTCCTCTTCCTAGGAGATATGAGTCCTCTCAGCCTAGGTGCGCTCGGTCGCGGAAGGCTGAGGATTCGCGGCGAGCGGACGCGGGCCCGGAGGCCCTGACGATCGCAGCCTATGGGCACCCGCTGCGCGCGCGCCTCGAAGTCGTCGAGAGTCCGCCGTCCAACGCGCCGAGCCGGACGGCAGCGCCGGGTAGACCCAGGTGACGAGCGCGACCGAGATCGTCATGAGCAGGAACCACGCCACGATCTTCGTCGGGGCCACCGGGTGCCAGACGGCGAGCTGCGCGGGGTAGCTCCACGCTCCGGCCCAGGTCGCGACGTTCTCGGCGAACCAGATGAACACGGCGACGAGTCCCATGGCGACGAGCACCGGCATGCGCATCGTCGCTCGGTGTATCCGGACGTGCATGGTCGTGCGGGCGAAGAGCAGTACGACGAGTGCGAGCAGGACCCAGCGGGCGTCGGGCAGGAAGTGGTGCCCGAAGAAGTTCAGGTACACGCCGGCAGCGACGACGGCGAGCAGCCACTGCCGCGGGTACCGGTCGAACCGCAGGTCGAACAGGCGGTGCACACGGACCATGTACGACCCGACCGCGCCGTACATGAACCCGGAGAACAGCGGGACCCCGGCGACCACGAACAGCCCGCCGGGTTCGTACGACCACGAGCCCATGTGCGTCTTGAAGACCTCCATGGCGGTGCCGACGACGTGGAAGAGCAGGACGACCCGGAGCTCCCGCACGGTCTCGAGCCCGAACACGAGCATGCCGAGCTGCAGCAGCACCGCCACGACGGTCAGCACGTCGTTCCGGAACGCCGCCGGCACGGTCAGTGAGGCCACGGCCATCGAACCGAGCAGCAGCGCCCCGAACGCGCACGCCCACGCCTGCTTCGCGCCGAACACCAGGAACTCGGTGACGAACAACCGGACGGGCCGGTGCGGCTGGTGCCCGGCGTCGAGCAGTCGGCGGGCGGCACGGTCGATCCGGGCCTCGACGGCGGTGGAGAGCGATCGGACGGTCATGCAGCGATGGTCAGCGCCGATGCTGAGATGCACGGGCTCCGGCCGGGCGCGTGTGTCCCGCGACACAGGGCGGCCCGCCGTCACCCTGGCCCAGTAGGGTCGCGCCATGACCCTCGTGATCGCCCACCGCGGTGCGTCCGGCTACCGCCCCGAGCACTCGCGGAGCGCGTACGAACTCGCCATCGAGCTCGGTGCCGACGCGATCGAGCCGGACCTGGTGCCCACGAAGGACGGCGTGCTCGTGCTCCGCCACGAGAACGAGGTGTCCGGCACCACCGACGTCGCGGACCACCCGGAGTTCCGGCACCTGCGCACGACGAAGACCGTCGACGGCCAGAGCCTGACCGGCTGGTTCACCGAGGACTTCACCTGGGCCGAGCTGCAGACGCTCCGCACCCGGGAACGTCTGCCCGCCCTGCGGCCCGGGTCGGCCGAGCACGACGGCGAGGAGCCGGTCCTGCGCCTCGAGGACCTGCTCGCGATCCTCGACGCCGCGCCTCGTCCGGTCGGGCTGGTCGCCGAGGTCAAGCACGCGGCGTTCTTCGACCGCGCGGGCTTCCCGATGGACGAACTCGTCGACCGCGCGCTCGGTGACGCCGGGTGGCGCCGTGACGAGCGGCTCACGGTCGAGAGCTTCGAGAAGGGCGTGCTCCGCGACCTGCGCGAGCGGCACACGGGTGGTCGGCTGGTGTACCTCCAGGAGGCCCGTGGCAGCGCCGCCGACGAGGTCGCGTCCCACGGATCGCTCGCCCCCACCTACGCCGCGGAGCGTTCCGAGGACGCGCTCGCGTCGTTCGCGACCGAGTTCCACGGCATCAGCGTCGACCTCGGCACGCTGATGGCCGGGGTGGACAGCGTCGCGCTCGAGGACCCGACGCCGGTCCGGAGCGCGATCGTCGACCGTGCGCACGCCGCGGGCCTCGCGGTGTACACGTGGACGCTCCGACCGGAGAACCGGTTCCTGCCCGGGCCGCTGCGCCGCGGTGGGGACGTCGCGGCCTTCGGCGACTGGGAGCGCTGGTACACCTCGGTGATCCGGACCGGCCTCGACGGGGTGTTCGCGGACCACACCGACCTGGCGGTCCTCGCCCGGTCGGCTGTCGGGGGTCCCGCTTAGACTGTCCCGAACATGACGATCGTGCTCGACCCCTTCGAATCGACGCCCGAGCCGGGCGCCGGTGCCCGTGCGTACGAGGACCCGTTCACCGCGGGTCTGAACCCCCAGCAGAAGGAAGCCGTCGAGTACCGCGGCGAGTCCCTGCTGATCGTGGCCGGTGCCGGATCCGGCAAGACGAGCGTCCTCACGCGCCGCATCGCGCTGCTGCTCGCCAACCGTGAAGCCTGGCCGTCGCAGATCCTCGCGATCACCTTCACGAACAAGGCCGCGGCCGAGATGCGTGAGCGCGTCCGGGCCCTGGTGGGTGGCGAGTCCGACGGCATGTGGATCTCGACGTTCCACTCGGCGTGCGTGCGCATCCTCCGGCGGGAGGCGGAGCGGTTCGGGTTCGCGCAATCGTTCACGATCTACGACTCCGCCGACTCCAAGGCCCTGCTGAAGCGGATCATCAAGGACCTCGAGGCGGACACGCTCGGGCTCACGGTGGGCGCCGCTGCGTCGAAGATCTCGAAGCTCAAGAACGAGCTGCAGGACATCGACTCGTACGCGCGCAACATCAACGTGAACGACCCGCAGGAAGTCATGTTCACCGAGGTCTTCCGTCGGTACACGAACGACCTGCGCCGGGCGAACGCGTTCGACTTCGACGACCTCATCGGCCAGACCGTCTTCCTGTTCCGGGCGTTCCCCGAGGTCGCTGCGCTCTACCAGCGGCGTTTCCGCTTCATCCTGGTCGACGAGTACCAGGACACCAACCACGCGCAGTACTCCCTGATCCGCGAGCTCACGCGTCCGGTGCCGGTCGAGCAGGTCGACAAACTCGAGGACTCCGGCCAGCACGTCGCCCGCATGCGCGAGCGCGACGGGTCGATCGCCGGAGCGTCCCTGACCGTTGTGGGCGACTCGGACCAGTCGATCTACGCGTTCCGCGGGGCCGACATCCGCAACATCGTCGAGTTCGAGCGCGACTTCCCGAACTCGAAGGTGATCCTGCTCGAGCAGAACTACCGCTCGACGCAGACCATCCTCGACGCCGCGAACGCCGTCATCGCGAACAACTTCGACCGTCAGGCGAAGAACCTGTTCACCGACGTCGGCGCGGGCGAGAAGATCGTCGGCTTCACCGGGTACACCGGCCACGACGAGGCCCAGTTCGTCGCCGACGAGATCCAGCGCCTGCGCGAGGACGGCATGGACTACCGCGACATGGCGGTGTTCTACCGGACCAATTCGCAGACCCGTGCGCTCGAGGAGATCCTCATCCGCGCCGCGATCCCGTACCGGGTGCTCGGCGGCACGAAGTTCTACGAGCGCGCCGAGATCAAGGACGCCATGGCGTACCTGATCACCGTGGCGAACCCCGCCGACCCGATGGCGCTCCGTCGTGTGCTCAACGTGCCGAAGCGCGGCATCGGCTCCGTCACCGAGACGACCCTGCAGCGCTACGCCGACGAGCACGAGACCACGATGCGTGATGCCCTGCGGCACGCGGGTGAGCTCGGCTTCGGGCCGAAGGTGCGGAACGCCATCACCGAGTTCGCGGCGCTGCTGGACTCCGTGTCCGAGAAGGCCCCGACGCAGCCGGTCGTCGACACCCTGACCCAGCTGCTCGACGGCTCCCACCTGCTCGAGAACCTGCGGAAGTCGCCCGACGCGCAGGACGCCGCCCGGGCCGACAACATCGACGAACTCGTGGCGGTGACGCGCGAGTTCCAGAAGAACAACCCCGAGGGCACGCTGACGGACTTCCTGACCGAGGTCTCGTTGGTCGCAGCGGCGGACGAGCTCGACGACTCGTCCGGCACGGTGTCGCTCATGACGCTGCACACGGCCAAGGGGCTGGAGTACGAGGCCGTGTTCCTGACCGGCGTCGAGGAAGACCTGCTGCCGCACCGGATGTCCGCGAACGAGCCGGGTGGTCCGTCGGAGGAACGCCGGCTGTTCTACGTCGGCATCACCCGCGCGAAGAAGGTCCTGTTCCTGTCGCTGGCGATGACCCGCGCCCAGTTCGGTGACGTCAACGTCGCCATGCCGTCGCGCTTCCTGCAGGAGATCCCCGAGGGGCTCATCGAGTGGAAGCAGTCGCCGGGCATGGCGAACAGCCGTGGTGGCACGCAGCCCCGGGCGCTCAACGCGAAGCGCGAGGGCGGCATCGGCGGCGGCGGTGGCGGTGGTTACCGCGGCGGTGGCGGCTGGGGCGGTGGGTCGTACGACCGCGCGGCCGCTGCGTCGAAGACCCGCCCGAAGACCGAGTGGGCGAACCGGGTGTCCGGCCAGGTCCGCGACAACGGCGACATGGAACTCGTCGCCGGCGACCGGATCAAGCACGTCGACTTCGGCGAGGGCACCGTGTCGGCGGTGACCGGCCAGGGCGCGAAGCGCATCGCCGAGATCGCGTTCGACTCCGCGGGCCGCAAGAAGCTGCTCATCAAGATCGCGCCGATCGAGAAGCTCTAGCCAGAGCTGGCTGAACGTCCGTACACCCCGCCGGTTCCCCGGCGGGGTGCGTTCGTCGTGGGTACGAGGACGTCGCGCCACGCCCGAGACCTGGGAGTCCACCCCTGTTCGGGTGACACCGAAAAGCAGGTGAGGTTAGCCTTACCTAACGTGACACCCATCGAACTGCTGACCACTGCCAACGCCGAGCGCTACCGGTCGACCGTCGGGTCGACGGTGGACCAGCTCGCCGACCGACTCGCCACCGTCGACCGCGCGACGACCGCGACCGCCCCGGAAGCGCTGCACGACCGCGTGCGCGCGGTCGACCTGGACGCCGCTCCCGTCGGGACGGAACGGGCGCTCGCCGAACTCGACGACCTGTTCGTCCGCGAGGCCGTGTGGTTCCACGACCCCGGCTACCTCGCGCACCTGAACTGCCCGGTCGCACTGCCCGCGGTCGCCGCCGAGTCCGTCCTCGCCGCGGTGAACCCGTCGGTCGACACCTGGGACCAGTCCCGCATCGGCACGGACATCGAACGCCACGTGGTCGACTGGCTGGCCCGTCGTGCCGGGTTCGCTGTCGGCGACGGGGTGTTCACCTCCGGTGGCTCGCAGTCCAACCTGCAGGCGCTGCTGCTGGCGCGCGAAGCCGTCGGCGTGGCCGGAACCGTGTTCACGACGGCGGAGACCCACTTCAGCATCGCGAAGTCGGCACGACTCCTCGGTCTCGAGGCCGTGGTCGACGTCGCTACCGACCACGCCGGTCGGATGCGACCGGCAGCCCTCGCGGAGGCGATCGCCGCGACCCGGGCAGCGGGCCGTACCCCGATCGCGGTCGTCGCGACCGCCGGCACCACCGACCGCGGGGTCATTGACCCGATCGAGCCGATCGCCGACGTGTGTGATCTGGAGGGCGTCTGGCTGCACGTCGACGCCGCGTACGGCTGCGGACTGCTCGTGTCCCCGACGCGTCGGCACCTGCTCGCCGGCATCGAGCGGGCGCGCAGCGTGACGACCGATCTGCACAAGTCGTTCTTCCAGCCGGTGTCCTCGAGCGCACTGCTCGTCCGTGACCCGGCCGACCTGCGCCGGACGGCCTGGTACGCCGACTACCTCAACCCCGAGGATGCCGCCGAGCCGAACCAGGTCGACAAGTCGCTGCAGACCACCCGCCGCTTCGACGCCCTGAAGCTCTGGGCCACCCTGCGCGCGACCGGGGCCGACGCGATCGGCACCGCGTTCGACGCCGTCATCGACCTCGCCGCCGCCACCCACCGGATCGTCGAGGAGGACCCCGACCTGGTGCTCGTCGCCCCGACGCAGCTCAGCACCGTGCTCTTCCGCTGGCAGCCGGCCGGGGTGACCGACGAGCAGGCCGACGCGCTCGTCGCCCCGATCCGTGCGGCGCTGCTCGCCGAGGGCCGGGTCCTCATCGCGAAGACCGTGATCGACGGCCGACCCTGCAACAAGCTGACGCTGCTCAACCCCGAGACCACCCCGGCGCAGATGCGCGCCTCGCTGGAGCACGTCGCCGCGACGGCGGAGCGCGTCCGAGCCGCCACCACCACCCCGGAAGGAGCGATCCGATGAGCCACGTTGAGCAGCCCGTCCACGACCTGATCGGCATCGGCATCGGCCCGTTCAACCTCGGCCTCGCCTGCCTCACCGACCCGCTCGACGACCTCGACGCGGTGTTCCTCGACGCCGCCGACGGCTTCGCCTGGCACCACGGCATGATGCTCGACGACGCCACGATCCAGGTGCCCTTCATGGCGGACCTGGTGACGATGGCCGACCCGACCTCGCCGTTCTCGTTCCTCGCGTGGCTCAAGGAGACCGGCCGCCTGTACCCGTTCTACATCCGCGAGGACTTCCACCCCCTGCGCAGCGAGTACGACGCCTACTGCCGGTGGGCCGCCGACCGGCTCGACACGCTCCGGTGGGGCCGGTCCGTCACGGCGGTCGAGCACGACCCGGCGACGGACGTGTTCACGGTGCACACCGAGACCGATCAGGGTCCCGAGACGTACCGCGCACGCCACGTCGTGGTCGGCATCGGGACGGAGCCGTCGGTCCCCGCCCCGCTGCGTGGGATCGCCGGGCCGGCGATCCACTCCGCCGAGTTCCTGCCGAACCGGGACGCCCTGCGCGACGCCGGGTCGATCGCCGTCGTCGGCAGCGGGCAGTCCGCCGCCGAGGTCTACCGCGAACTGCTCGAGGACATCCGGCAGGACGGCTACCGCCTCGACTGGATCACCCGGTCGCCGCGGTTCTTCCCGATGGAGGACACGAAGCTCACCCTCGAGATGACGAGTCCGGAGTACACGGACCACTTCCACGGGCTGCCCGAAGCCGTCCGCGACCACCTGGGGCGCGAGCAGCGCGGGCTGTACAAGGGCATCAGTGCGGACCTGGTCGACGAGCTCTACGACCAGCTGTACCGCATCAGCGCTCGAGGCCCGATCCCGACGACCCTGCGCACCGAGACCAGTGTCGTCGACGCCGAGTGGCTCGCCGACCGGGGGACGTACCGGCTGACGCTCCGCCACGAGCAGCTCGGCGAGACGTACGAGCACGAGGTCGAGCGGCTCGTCCTGGCGACCGGCTACACGCCGCGCACGCCGCGGTTCCTCGACCCCGTCGAGCACCTCGTCGACCGTGACTCCCGTGGTCGCCTGGCCGTCGCGCGCGATCACCACGTCGACACCCTCGGCGGACGCATCTGGGTGCAGAACGCCGAGGAGCACACGCACGGCCTGACCGCGCCCGACCTCGGCATGGGTGCGTGGCGGAACGCGTCGATCATCCGGTCCGTCACGGGGCGCCCCGTGTACGGCCTGGAGGCCCGGATCGCCTTCCAGGAGTTCGGCCTGCCCGCCACGGACCAGTCCACCGCCGCTCCCGCCGGTGCGCACCGCGCGCCGGCCCGGCAGGCGACCGAGCGCACGGAGGTGCCCGCATGAGCGCGCACCTGACGGGTGCCGACGTGACGGGTAGTGGACTGACCAGTGCGCCCGAGGCGACGGTGTCTGCCGGAGCTGCTCCGGGCCTCCTGGCCGTCGAACCCGTGGTCCCGGAACGCGACGCCGTCGTCGTCCAGTCGTGGCTCGCCCATCCGGCGTCGTCGTGGTGGGAGATGGGCGACCTCGACGTGGACGGCGTCCGGGACTACCTGACCGGCGTGCAGGCGGACCCGGCGCAGGCTGCGTGGCTCGGCCGACGCGACGGTGAGCCGTGCTTCCTGGTCGAGACCTACGACCCCGCCGCCGTCCTGCTCACCGACGTGTGGGCGGCCGAACCCGGCGACGTCGGGATGCACCTGCTCGTCGCGCCGGCGCCCGCTGACCGTCGTGTGCACGGACTGACGAGCGCCGTGATGCGCGCCGTCGTCGAGCACTGCCGCGACGTCCTCGGCGCGCGGCGGGTCGTCGTCGAGCCGGACGTGCGGAACACCGCGGTGCAGGCGAAGAACGCCGAGGTGGGCTTCCGCGCGCTGCGCCAGGTCGACGTCGACGGCAAGCGGGCACTGCTGTCGGTGCTCGACACCGACCGGATCGGCGTGCCCGACGACGACGGGCCGGCCGCGCACCTGCGACCCGAGCACCTGGAACCCGCTGAACGCCACCTGGTGGCGAAGGCCATCGCCGAGTTCACCCACGAGCGGCTGATCGAACCCGTGCCGGACGGGGAGGGGTGGCGGCTCGACGCGGGGGACTCGACCTACCGGTTCCGGGCACGGCAGCACGTGCTCGAACACTGGTCGATCGACGAAGCCTCGCTGACGCGCACTCGCGCTGGGACACCGGCGTCGCTCAGTGCGCAGGACTTCGTGCTCGAACTGCACGAGGTGCTCGGGATCCCCGACGAGCTGCTCGGCACCTACCTGGAGGAGATCGCGTCGACCCTGGCGAGCGCCGCTGCGAAGCACCGGCGGGGTGGGCCGTCGGCCGCGCAGCTGGCGCGTGGGCGGGCGGGCGATTCTGTCGCCGCCGTCGTCGCTTCGTTCCAGGACA
This sequence comes from Curtobacterium sp. PhB142, assembly GCF_004341255.1. Taxonomy (NCBI): domain Bacteria; kingdom Bacillati; phylum Actinomycetota; class Actinomycetes; order Micrococcales; family Microbacteriaceae; genus Curtobacterium; species Curtobacterium sp. PhB142. The sequence continues at coordinate 209,178 of NZ_SLUT01000004.1, forward strand.
TCGAGGCGGCGATGACCGAGGGTCACCCGGCCTTCGTCGCCGCGAACGGGCGGATCGGGTTCGGACTCGATGAGTACCGGGCCTTCGCACCCGAGGTCGGCGGCCGGTTCCGGTACCGGTGGCTCGCCGCCCGACGGGAGCACACGCACCTGGCGCTCGCCGCGGACCGCACCGAAGAAGCGCACTGGGAGGCCGAGCTCGACCCGCAGACCATCGCCGGGTTCCGGGCCGTGCTCGTGTCCCGCGGCCTCGACCCCGACGACTACGTGTGGATCCCCGTGCACCCCTGGCAGTGGCAGCACCGGATCGCCGTGACGTTCGCACCCGACCTGGGGCGGCAGGACCTCGTCGACCTCGGCGAGGGGCCGGACGAGTACCAGCCGCAGCAGTCGATCCGCACCGCGTTCGACCACTCGGACCAGACCCGCTCGTACGTCAAGACGGCGCTCGCCGTGCAGAACATGGGGTTCCTGCGGGGGATGTCGCCCGCGTACATGCGGAACACTCCGGCGGTGAACGACTGGGTCGAGTCGATCGTCGCCGCCGACCCGACACTCGCGTCGGTCGGGTTCTCGGTGCTCCGGGAGCACGCCGCCATCGGGTACACCGGCGACGCGTACCACCGGGTCGACGTGTCGTCGCCGCAGCGCAAGATGCTCGCGGCCCTGTGGCGGGAGAGCCCGCTGCCGAGGGTGACGGACGGCGAGCGACTGCTGACGATGGCGGCGCTGCTGCACCGGGACGCCTCGGGGAACGCCGTCGTCTCAGCGCTGATCGAGGCATCGGGGCTGCCTGCCGACGAGTGGGTGCGGCGCTGGCTCGACGCCTACCTGTTGCCCGTCGTGCACTGCCTGACCGTGCACGACCTGGTGTTCATGCCGCACGGCGAGAACCTCGTGCTCGTCGTCCGCGACGGCGCCGTTGTCCGTGCCGTGATGAAGGACATCGGGGAAGAGGCAGCGGTGCTCGGACACCACCACGATCGCCCGGTGCCCGCCGACATCGACCGGATCGTGCACCCGGTGTCCGACGACGAAGCCGCGCTCGCGGTGTTCACCGACGTGTTCGACGGGGTGCTGCGGTTCGTCGCGGCGATCCTCGACGACGACGGGGTGCTGCCGGAAGGCCGGTTCTGGCAGGTCGTGGGGGAGTGCATCGACGCGCACGCCGCCGCGCACCCGGACCGCCGCCGTCCGTTGGACCTGCGGGTGCCGACGTTCGAGCACTCCTGCCTGAACCGGCTGCAGCTGCGGAACACCCTGTCGATGGTCGACCTGACGGACCAGTCGTCGTCGCTCATCCGGGCGGGGGCGATGGCGAACCCGATCGGGCGGTAGGGGCTGCGCGGCGGACGGCGGACCTACTCGGTGCGAGGTTGACCACTCCGTGCAGCGCAAGAAGCGCGCACGGAGTGGTCAACCTCGCACCAGCCGGAGCGGCGCCGGTGCGGGGTGCGGGAGACTGGCCTGGTGCAGACGGGCGGGGGCGGCGCGATGGACGAGGTCACGGTCGACATCGGGGACGTCGTCGACGCGGATCAGACCTGGCGCCGTGCATTCCGACCAGTCAGGCGCATCCGAGGCGCCGGACTGTTGCTCGGCGGGGCGGTCCTCGTCGGGGGAGTCGCCGTCGCGGACCAGCCGAGTGACCGCGGTACCGCAGCGGCCCTGGTCGGCACGGTGCTGGTTGCCGCGGGGCTCATCGCCCTCGGGTACCTGGTCACGCGACGCCGGCTCCGGCTGGCCCGGGCCGCGCGGACGACGGCCGTCGATGCTGGTGTCGCTCGTGTCCTCACGCAGGCGCGGGCGTCTGGCGTCCCCGAACTCGACCCGGCCAGCGTTCGGCGCGCGCTGGTCGAGAGCGACAACGGACCGGGGCCCTGGTACGACCCGAAGCTCGGTCCGCACACCTGGCCGGTGTGGCGCGTGCTGGCCGCGGACCCCACGGCGACGGTGTTCGTGGTGGCCAGGAAGTCCGACGACGCCCGGTCGCTGACGATCAGCGTCGAGTCCGCGAAGCCGTCGTGGTGGCAGCGGGACTGACCGGGAGCGGACTCGACTACGGCTGCAGGCGGGTGGCCGACCAGGCGCGGTCGGCGAGCACGTACTGCAGGCGGCGGTGCATCCGGTCGCGGCTGCCGTGCCAGAACTCCACCACGTCGGGCTCGAGCCGCCACGCGACCCACCCAGCCGGCCGTGGCACGGCGTCGTCAGACTCGTCGAGCAGCACGTTGGCGTCGTCGATCAAGTCCTGCAGCGTCCGCGGTTCGAGCACGGCGGACTGGTCGGCGATGGCGGTGGCGGCGCGGGACTTCGGCGAGCGATCCGCGAACAGCGCGTCGGATTCGTCGTCGGTCAGCTGCACGGCCCGGCCCTCGAACCGGAGCTGCTGCATGGTCTCGCGCCAGTAGACCTGGAGTGCCGCGTGCGGGTTGTCGGCGAGCTGACGACCCTTCGGGCTCAGCGTCGAGGTGCCGAACACGAGCCCGCGGTCGTCGAGCCGCTTCACGTCGACCGTGCGGGCGGACACTCGGCCGTCCACACCTGCCGTGGCGAGGGTCATCGACTTCGGCTCGGAGACGTCGCGTTCGTCCGCGGCATCCAGCCACTGCTGCGCGAGGTCGAGCGGCGACGCCGGGGGTGCGTCGAACTCGGGCAGGTGCAGGGAGTCGTCACCGGACAAGGAAGAGGACATGGGTCCACCCAACCGTGCTCAGTTCTGCCACGTCCAGGCTGCCGGGGGACGCCCGCCCCGGGGTCCCGCACTCGCTGGGAGCTCGACCCGGGCAAGCGCGGTGTTCGTACGGAGCGTCCGGTTGAGGTTGCCCGGATCCGGTGTGGTCCCTGTCAGGGCGATCCGCAGCCGAGCGGCGTCCGCCGTGGTGAACGGATCGCCGAGCAGCGCTCGTGTGAACGGCAGGTCTGACCAGAGGAGGACCCGTGCGCGCTCGAGCGCCGAGTCGACGATCCGGTCGTGGTCGAACGGCAGTCCGAGCGGCAGCGCGCCGACGTCGTGCCACGTTGCGTCGGCGTGCGCTGCCGGGTCGATGACCGCGAGGAACGCGATGCTGATCGCGGAGCTCCGTGGATCGCGGTCGGGTCCGTCGAACGCGCCGACCTGCGCGAGGTGGCGCACCGCTGCCGGGCCGACGCCGGTCTTGGTCCGCAGGGCGCGCCGCGCACCGTCGGCGAGGATCTCGGTGCCGTCGAGGAGCACGCCGGGGAGCGCTTCCTGTCCGGCGTACGGTGCATACGCCCGACGCGCGGTGGCGACCCGCAAACCGTCCGTCGTCACGAAGGACACCGGGACGACGTCGATCGCGATGAGCGGTTGGTCGCGGATCGCCGCTGCGGCATCGGTCACGCGGTGGCCGCCCGGCGGGTGGCACGAGCCGAACGCTCGTCGCGGAGCGTCTGGCGGACGTCGGCGAAGGACTGGAGGCGCGTGAAACGGCCGTCGACCCACACCGGCTGGAGCAGGCTGCTCGCCTCGTCGTCGGCCGTGGCCTGGTCGGTCTGCCGGATCTCGCCGGTCTCGTCGCGGTGCAGGGCGATGCGGCCCTTCGCGCTCTTCTTGCCGCTGCCGGTCTTCGGGTCCTTCTGGATGTCGACGGGCTCGCCGTCGACGAGTGCCCACGTGGCCTTGACCGCGCTGCCGAGGTTGTCGCGGGTCATGTACTGGTACGTGTACGACCCGATGCCGAGCACGATGTTGTCGCTCGAGTACCCCTTGGCGGCCAGGCGCTCGTAGATGCGACGGGCACGGTCGAGCGTGATGCTGTCGCCGTAGATGACGCCGATGTGCTGGTCGAGGACCTTGAAGCCCTGCTCGTTCACGGTGTGCCCGAAGATCTCGTCGAGCAGTTCGACGACGCCCTTCTGCTCGTGGCTGCGGTCGGCGGCGAACAGTTCGGCCTGGTCGACACCGTGCACGGTGCCGGTGACGATGTCGACCGGGTCGCCCGAGTCGGGTCGGATGACGAGCTTGCCGTCACGACCGGTGATGCGGTCCTTGAGCTGCGGCAGGGTCTCGGTGATGACCTTGAACAGGTCGAAGCCGTCGCTGACCGCCGAGACGATGCCCGTCGGGTACACGTCGAGGATCTGCTCGAAGGTCGCCAGCTCGCCGTCGGCGCCGCGGACGCACATCACGCTGTGCTCGGTGGCGGGCACGCTCGCGGCCACCCAACCGTTGTCGCCCGGGTAGTAGCGGTCGATGAAGTCGAGCGACGGCATCGAGTCAGTGCCGAGGAACGAGAGCAGGTGGCCCGCGCCACCCGCTGCGGCCGACTCGATGCTCGACTGCCCACGGAACGAGAAGTCGTGCGCGGCGAAGTCGATGCCGGCCGGGACCGCGCCGGTGCGGGCGGCCCAGTCCTCCATCAGGTCGCGGTACTCGAGCGCCTTCGTCGCGACCGTCGACGGGTGCCAGATCGACGCCGACAGGGCAGTCTCGATGTAGTTGGGCAGCCAGTAGAACTCGTCGATCGTGTTCTCGACGGTGAGGGTCGCGACACCGATCGGGGCGAGGGTGCCCTCGGGCAGCGCACGGATCTCGAGGGGCAGGTAGCCGAGGCGGTGCAGGGCCCGGACGTGGTCGGTGCCGATGTGGTTCGGGCCGAAGTAGCTCTGCAGTGCGTCGTCGAAGAGCCGGACGACCTCGTCTTCGTCCGCCGCGAAGAACGGTGCCCAGGCCTCGACGAGCGAGCGCTGGATGAACGCCTGCAGCCCGAAGACCACGGCGTGCGTCGACTCGGGCATGTGCGCGTTCGACCGGTTCGTCCAGTTGATCAGGATGCGGGTGGTGCCGGCCGGGTAGACCTGCCGGTGCGAGTGCTTGTAACCGTCGACGGCCAGTAGCGGCGCGATCGGGCTCGCCGTGGTGATGCGCGGCTCGATCCCGGTGGTCGTTCCGGCGTTCGCGGTGGTCGTGGTGCTCGTGGTCTGCGTCATCGGATCTGCTCCGTCAGGTAGGGGGTGAGTGCGATCGTGCGCAGGCCGTCGATGGCGTTCTGCGCCGGGTACGAGTCGGTGGTGACGATCTCGCCGAAGTGGTCGGCGAGCTGTGCTGCCCGGCCGGAGAAGACGCCGTGCGAGACCCAGAGGCCGAGGCGTTCCTTGGGCAGGCCCGTCGAGCCCGCGAGCCCCATGAACGTGCCGCCGCCGTCGCAGATGTCGTCGACCACCAGGAACCGGCCGGTGTCGGGCAGGGGTTCGCAGGTGAAGCCGTCGAGCTTGCCGGTGTCGGGGTTGCGGTGCTTCTCGGCCCGGTAGAGCGGCAGCCCGCACGCCTCGGCGACCGCGGTTGCACGGGGGACCGCGCCCTTGTCCGGAGCGATGATGCCGGTGTACGGGGCGCCGCCGTCGTGCTCGGGTGCGCCGACCACGGCGTCACGGACGACCTGCTCGCTCGTGACGACGGTCAGGTTGTCGACCAGGCCGACGATGACCGGCGAGTGCGGGTCGAACGCGATGACCTGGTCGAGGTGGAAGCCGTTGAGGACGTCCGCGTAGACCTTCGCGCCGAACGGCAAGCCGCGGTCCTGCCGGGCTCCGGGCAGGTAGGGGACGAGCGCGACGGACCTCGATCCGCGCTGCCGCACGGCGTCCGCCCACATGCCGAGCATGATCAGGTCGTCGCCGCTCGTGCCGCGCAGGGTCGCGATCTCGATGAGTCCCCCCGGCTCGGCGGTGTCGTTCGCGACCTTGACGTGGGCTTCACCGGCGGGGAACCGCATGGTGGAGAACGTCGGTGTCATCTGGTTGCCCTGGGCGTCCCAGGTGCTGAGTTCAACTGCCATGGCTCGACCGTACCACGGTATTTGTCAGGAGGACAAGAACGCGGCCTCGATCGCTGCCTGCGCTCCAGCCCGCCACGGCCGCGGCAGCCCTCCGGGACGTTCCACCACGAAGATCGTCGGGTGCGGGCGGTCGCCGAGGGCGTGTCTGATCGCCGCAGCCGTCGCCCGGGGGTCTCGGGCCAGCACCACGGGGAGCGACCACCGACCCGAACGGAGCATGAGCGACCGCCCGGGCGAGACGGTGTCGGCGGTGATCGCGGCCCAGAGGCCGGCGGCCGTCCCGAGCGGAGTCGGCGTCACGGACCGGAGCGTGGCGAGCACCGGCGGCCGAGGAGGTGGGAGGAACTCCGTACCGGCGCGGGACGGGCCCGCCGGGTCGATGACGAACCGTACCGAGCCCGTGGCCTCGCGCTGGCGGAGCGTGTCGCTGGAGATGCACTGCGTCCCGGCACCGAAGTCGGTCGGACGGTCGGCCGGATCGCTGTAGGCCCAGTGCACCGCGGCACCGTGGTCGAGCTGCTCCCGTTCCGGTCGGCCGCGCGAGTCGACGACCACGTGCAGTTCTACCGGGACGCCGACCCGCTGGACCACGACCGCCGGGCGTCCACGGTGCATCGGTCTCAGTGCCGTTCGACGTGCGCGAGCGGCGGCTGCTGACGCACCCACGTGGCGTGCTCGACGGGGAGTTCGTCGATCCAGGCGGTGAGGACCGGCACCGGCACGTCGTGCGCGCGTGCGACCTCGAACACGATCTCGGAGAAGGCGAACGCGGCGTCACGGTCCGCCGTCGCCACCACGACCATCAGGTCCTCGGGCACGATGTCGACACCGTGGCGGAACAGCCACACCCAGACCACGCCCGGTGTGAGCGGGGCTCGTTCGGCGAGTGCGTCGGAGAACCCCTGGGACGCGGACGGTGCCGGGCGGAGCGTGACCTCGGCTCCGTCGGGGAACGGACCACCCGCGGCGATGACCGTCTGCTTCTCGTCGGGCTGCACGACCTGCGGGTAGGGCTGGTCGATGTCGAGCACGAGACCCCAGTCAGCGGGCAGACCGGCGACCAGACGTGACATCGGCAGTGACAGCGGCGTCGCAGCGACCCCGGCCGGGATGCGGGCGACGGCCGCTGCGGGATCGGTGAAGGCCAGCGCGAGGGGGATGCCCTCGGGGCTGACGACGCCGAGTGGGATTCCCTGCTCGTCGTGTCGGAGCGCGACGACCTCGGCAGCTGCGAACGCGAACCGCGAGCGCACCATCAGGGCGCGTCGCTGTGCGGAGGTGAGGTTCGTGGTGGTGCTCATCAGGAGAAGATCCTCGCGAACAGGCTCGGTCGTGCCGCCGACGGGGGTGTGAACACGAGCGCGAACGTCGGGTGCAGCGGGTCGCCGGGGTGGGGGATGTCGCGGATGATCGCGTACCCGTCGGAGAGTACCTCTGACTGGACGCCCTGCGGGAACACGAACCGGGCGAGCAGTTCGGCCCAGTCGTCGGCTCCGCGGATCTCGGTGCCCCACGTCGGGCGGACGACACCGGACAGCGTCGCGTACGCGCCGAGGTCGGGACGCACGTCGTACCCGAGATCGCCGATCGTGCGGACGATCGGAGCGAGTCTGCCCCAACCCTGTTCGTACGGGCCGGTCGACGGCACGGTGTACGTTCCGCGGGCATCGGCCGGCAGGGGTTCCACGGTCTTCTCGATGCGGGACACCGTCGTCGGCACCACCCCGGGTTCGTGGCGGTCGATCGCTGCTCGGTCCGGGCTCAACGTCGTGCGGAAGCGGCGCGGTTCGTACTCGTTCCGCCAGCCGTCCTCGATGTTCGCGTCGGTCCGGACGTCGACGGCGAACGATGCGACGTGGAACGAGTCCGGCAGGGCCACCGACTCGAGGACCGCGGGTGCGGAAGTCGTGTGGACGAGCGCCGCGCGCGGGACGACGACCTGTCGCCCGCGTTCGAACAGCGTGCCGTCGAGGTCCTCGACCTCGTGGCCATCGTCCGACAGGGCGTTGAGCAGTCGCAGGCTCGCGCCGTACTCCGGCCACAGTGGGTCGACGGTGTCGGTGATGGTCCACCGGCCGTCCGCGGCGCGCTCGGGCAGGGCGTTCCAGGACGGTGAACGGTCCAGGAGCTCGTGACCCGCCCGGGTGACGCCGCTGCGGGTCACCGCAGTCGGTCCTGGACGGACTGCGTCGCCTCGCTGATGTCCCACGGCGCCGTCACGATGCCCGCCGCGACGGCCGGCCCGCGCGAGCCGAGGTCGTGCAGCGCGTTCGCGTACTGGTTCGTCGTGAGGACCCCCGGCTGTGGACTCCGCGTGGCCGGGTCCATCAGCACCTGGTTCATCCCGTCGGGGACGACGTTCCCCGCCTGGTCGACCGGGCTGAGCACGCCGGTGTTCACCAGGTCGCTCGTCGACTTGTCCGTGAAGAGCTGGTGCTGCCCGCCACTGCCGAACTGGGTGTTCGCCTGCGCGGTGCCCTCGGCGTGCGGCAGCGGTTGATTTACCAGGTAGCTGTCGCCGGTGTTGCGGTAGTCGGGGTGCGTGGACGCTCCTGCCGGGACGCCGTCGTGACCGGCGTGGGACTGAACGCCCACCTGCACGGACTCGCTGTAGTCCGAGGCGCTGCCGCCGGCGTGCATGGTGCCGTCGGGGACGTAGAAGTTGCCGTGGCCCGGTCCGCTGATCTGGAGCGTCTGCCCGACGAGCGAGTCGGCGTCGCCGTTCGCCCAGCGGTCGACACCGAGGTAGCCGCTCTGGAAGCCGCCCTTGCCACCCTGCCAGTGCCGCGCGAGCTCGGCGAGGGAGGACCCGCCGTTGTCCCAGTACGCCTGCGTGGCCTTGTTCGCGATCTCCGGCATCGACCGGACCGAGGCGATGAAGCCGTCGCCCGGACGTCGGAGTGCACCGACCGCCGCGGAACCGCCGTGCACGGCGAGGGCGCGGAGCGACTCGACCGAGCGCAGTGCGGCACCGTGGCGAAGGTTGTTGACCAGGTGCAGACCCGGCGCGAACAGCTGTCGGCTCTCCGAGGCGACGTGTCGACCGGCCGAGCTGAACTTGGCAGCGAGTGAGGCGCCCTTCGCGAACTCCTCGCCGATCTTCGCCGCGGTGGTGATCCCCTTCATCCCCGGGATGCAGTCGAGCAACGCGAAGGCGAGGTCCCACCCGTCGGCGGTGCCCTTCGACATCTTGTACAGGGTGTCGGCGAGGACGAGCAGGGCTGCGCCGAGCACGATCCAGGCGAGTGGCCCGCCGATGATCATGACGATGATGCCGCCCACGGCGACGACGACCTTCGCGATGGAGACGATGGTCTCCCACGCCTCGGACCCGAAGATCTTGTCCCACGTGGACTGCTTCCCCAGCCCCGCGTCAGCCGCTTCACCGATCTTCGTCGCGGTCCGCTGCTCCGCGTCCTGCCAGTCACCCTTCGCATCCGCCACGAGCCGCTTCGCCGCGTCGATCCGCGACTGCGCCGCCGCGATGTCGCCCTGCGCGGACGACACGGACCCCTGCGCGACGGAGGCGTTGTCGGACGCCGCCCGCAACTGCGCCGGCGACGGCACGTCCACCCCGTCCGGCACCTCGGACCCGGCCGGGTACTTGTCCGCCACCTTCGACAGGTCCGACGACGCCGACTGGTAGTGCGACAGGTTCGACTGCGCATCGGAGAGCCGGTCCTGCGCCGCGGCGAGGTCCCCGGAGGCGTCCTTCGCGTCCGCGAGCGCACCGTCGGCCCGGTACTGGGTGTCATCGACCGTGTCCGCCCACCCCGACAACGCCGTCGCGGCGAGTTCGTAGGAGTCGACGAGCTTGGTCAGGTCCGACGGGGTGTCCTCGATCGCGTCGACGAACACGTCCGCCGCTTCACCCTCCCAGTCGGTCAGCCACCCCGACCCCTTCACCGATTTCAACCGGGTCGAGGCGTCATCGGCTGCGTCGGAGATGCGCTGGTACTCCCGCGACATCATCCGCAACGTCGACGGATCACCCTTGACCGGATCATCACCCTGCTCGACGACATCCCACCCCGACGGCCGCCCCATGACTACTCCGCCCTCGAGGCAGCGGGTCCGCCGCCGCCGTTCTCGTCGTTGACCTGCAGTGCCTGTGCGAGCTGCTCGTCGGTCTCGGTGTAGGTCTCGACGGACGCGCTGAGCATGTCCGCCAGCGCCTTCGTCGAGTCGCTGATCTTGTCGCGCTTGTCGCCCCAGCGGTGGTCGAAGTCGTGCAGGGCGTCCTGCACGGTGCCCGAGCCGATCTCGTCGTCGGACGCATCGACGCGCTTGTGCGCCTGTTCGAGCGTGCTGTGCACGGTCGACAGGTCGGTCTGGAGCTCCCCGAGCCCCATCAGGTCAACGAGCAGTCTCGAAGCCACGGAACAATCCCTCCCCGATCACGAACCGGAAGCCACCGCCACCGGAACCGCGTCGACCCCGTGCCCCACGCGATCGCGGGACACGGGGTCGTCAGCGGTGTCAGCCCTTGAGGCCGGAAGCGAGCGACTCGTCCGTCTCAGACAGGGTCTGCGACGCCTTCGACAGGAACGTCGACAGGCCCTCGAGCCCCTGGACGGTCTGGGTCACGCCACGGTTGAACTCGTCGTAGGACTCGCCGAACGCGACGGACGACTTGTCGGTGACGTAGCCGTCGGAGATGAGCTGCTGGATCTTGCGCTGCAGGGCGGAGAGACGGTCTTCGATGTCCGCCTGACCCGCCTTGAGGTCGGAGGCTGCTGCCTCGAGGTCTGCGTACGAGACGTTGATGTTCGCCACGGTGTGACTCCCTTTCCCCGGAGTTTCGTCATGTCCCCCCAACGGGGCGTGTTGCAGGGGACACTACCATCGTCCTGCGACATGTAGTCAATGCTACGGGGGATGCCATGACCTTCACGTTCACGATGGTCGACCGCGAGAGCGGTCAGACCGCCAACGTCTACGTCGACGGGGACGACACCCGCGCGGTCGGCGAGCTCGTCGCCGAGGCCGAACGCCTCATCGCGACTGACGTCGTGGCCTCCGGACGGACCCCGGCGTACTTCGTCGGCGAGCAGCCGCTCGACCTGGCCGCGACGGTCGCGGAGTCCGGTGTGCGCGAGGGCGTGGTCGTGGCCCGCAGTCTCGAGCAGGTGCCGCCGCAGCCGCTCCGTCCGCTGACCGACGCCGAGATCCGGATCGTCTCGGGCCTGCACGCCGGCACCATCGTGCGGGTGGGCACCGGCACGGTGACGATCGGCACGGCGACGAACGCCACGGTGCGCATCCCGGTGAGCACCACCGCCGAGGTCGAGGCCGAGGCCACCGGGGCCGAGACCGTCCCGGAGGTCGCCCTGCTCGTGTCGGTCACGGCCGACGGCGCGAAGGTCCGTCCGGCGAACGGCTTCGCCGGGGCAGTGCTCGACGGTGCTGCCGTCACCGAGGAGACCGACTGGCCGGAGACCGCGCAGCTGGCGATCGGCGGGGTCCTGCTCGGCTTCGGTCGGGCGCCGGACCGCGGAGCCCACCTGTCCCTGGCCGACGACGGCATGTCGCTCGAGTACAACCGCCCGCCGCGCATCCTGCCGCCCGACGAGCACACCCGCTACCAGCTGCCGGCACCGCCGACCGAACCCCCGGCGCGGGCGCTGCCCATCCTGATGGCGCTGGCGCCGATGGGCATGGCCGTGATGTTCGTGTCGACCACCGGTCGCTGGATCTACCTGCTCATCGCCCTGCTGTCACCGATCCTGATGATCATCACGGGCCTCCAGGGCCGCCGCCAGGGCAAGAAGACGTACCGCCAGCGGATCGTGGAGTACGAGGACACCAAGGCGCGCATCGAGGCGGACGCGACCGAGAGCCTCCAGTCCGAACGGGCACGCTGGATCGCGAGCGCGCCCGACCCGGCTGCCGTCTACGAGACGGCGGTCACGCCGCTGCCGCGCCTGTGGGAGCGGCGCCGCACCGACCCCGACCACCTGCTCGTCCGTGTCGGCACGGCGACGCAGCGGTCCGAGGTGACCATCGAGGACCCGGAACAGCTGTCGCACAAGCGGACCGTCGCGTGGGACGCGACCGACGTGCCGGTCCGGATCCGCCTGGCGGAGCGCGGCGTGATCGGCATCGCCGGTCCGGACGACGACGCCCGACGGCTGGCGAACTGGGTGGTCGCGCAGCTCGCGACGCTGCAGAGCCCGAAGGACGTCACCTTCACGCTGCTCACCGACACCACCCGGACCGCGCTGTGGGAGTGGATGTCCTGGTTGCCGCACGTCCGCCGCGACGGCGCCGACCAGCCGATGACGAGCATCGCCTCGAACGCCGCGACGACCGCGCGGGCCATCGCCGAGCTCGCGGCGGTCATCGACGCCCGGAAGGAAGCCGGCATCGGCAAGAAGACGCCGCCGGCCGACGAGATCGTGGTCGTGATGGACGGCGCCCGACGCCTGCGTGCGATGCCGTCGCTCGTGCAGGTGCTGAAGGAGGGGCCGTCGGTCGGGGTGTTCAGCATCTGCCTCGACCTGGACGAGCGGCTCCTGCCCGAGGAGTGCGACGCCGTGGTCGTGGTCCGCGACGACCGGATCCGGGTCACGCAGCAGCGCAGCGAGCGGATCGACGATGCCCGACCCGACTTGGTCGACCAGGACTGGCTCGAGTGGGTCGCCCGCTCGCTGTCGCCGATCGTCGACGCCAGCCCGGACGTGCAGGACGGCGCCATCCCGTCGTCGGCGCGGCTGCTCGACGTCCTCCAGCTCGAACCGCCGACGTCCGAGGCCGTGCAGGCCCGGTGGCTGCTCGGCGGACGCAGCACGACCGCCGTCATCGGCGCCTCGATCGACGGGCCGTTCGCGATCGACCTGCGGAACGACGGCCCGCACGGACTCGTCGCCGGCACGACCGGTTCCGGCAAGTCCGAGTTGCTGCAGACGATCGTCGCGTCGCTCGCCGTCGCGAACCGGCCGGACGAGATGAACTTCGTGCTCGTCGACTACAAGGGCGGTGCGGCGTTCAAGGACTGCGTCGACCTGCCGCACACGGTCGGCATGGTCACCGACCTCGACACCCACCAGGTGGAGCGGGCGCTCGAGTCGCTCGGCGCGGAACTGCGCACCCGCGAGCACGCCCTGGCCGAGGTCGGCGCGAAGGACCTGGAGGACTACCAGGACCTGCAGGCGAAGCGCGCCGCGTCGGGCGACGCGATCCCGAGCCTGCCGCGCCTGCTCATCGTCATCGACGAGTTCGCCTCGCTCGCCCGCGAGCTGCCCGACTTCGTCAAGGGCCTGGTCAACATCGCCCAGCGCGGTCGGTCGCTCGGCATCCACCTCGTGCTCGCCACGCAGCGCCCCGGCGGTGTCGTGTCGCCCGAGATCCGCGCCAACACGAACCTGCGGATCGCGTTGCGCGTCACCGACCAGTCCGAGAGCCAGGACGTCATCGGCGCGAACGACGCCGCGCGGATCGCGAAGACGACGCCCGGTCGCGCGTACGTGCGGCTCGGCGCGGCCTCGTTGCTGCCCTTCCAGTCCGGTCGGGTGGGCGGGCGTCGGCCCGGCACGGACGACCAGGAGGCCCGGCCCGCCCTGGTCCGCGAACTCACCTTCGCCTCGTACAGCGAACCAGCCCCCCGCCCGGCAGCCGTCGAGGCCGCCGCCAGCGACGTGGAGGTCACCGACCTGAGCGTCCTCGTCGCGTCGATCGGCGACGCCACCCGCGCCCTCGGCACCCCCGAGCAGCGGAAGCCGTGGCTGCCGCCCCTCGGTGCGGTCGTCGGACTCGACGACGTCGAAGCCGCCGGTGCCTCGGCCGCCCCCGAGCTGCCGCCGCTCGCCGTGGCCTGGGGCATCGAGGACCACCCCGCCGACCAGCAGCAGCGCCCCGCCGTGTTCGACCTCGACGCCGACGGGCACCTGTTCGTCATCGGGTCGCCGCGCTCCGGCCGCAGCCAGACGCTCCGCACCCTGGCCGGTGCGATGGCCCTGCGCCTCGGCGTCGGTGACGTGCACATGTACGGGATCGACTGCGGCAACGGCGCCCTGCTCGCGCTCGGGGCCCTGCCGCACTGCGGTGCCGTGGTGCAGCGGCACGAGCCCGACCGGGTCTCGCGGTTGCTCGGCATCCTGCTCCGCACCGTGCAGGAGCGCCAGGCGGCCTTCGCGAGCGGCGGGTACTCGTCCATCGCCGAGCAGCGGTCCGACGAGCACACCACCCCGCTGCCGCACGTCGTCGTGTTCCTGGACCAGTGGGAGAGCTTCATGGCGACCCTGGCCGACGCCGAGAACGGAGCGCTGCACGACGCCGTCCAGACGCTGCTGCGCGAGGGCGTCGGCGTCGGCGTGCACCTGATCGTCTCCGGGGACCGCACGCTGACCTCCGGCCGGATGTCGAGCCAGGTGGAGCGGAAGCTGCTGCTCGCCCTGGCCGACCGCGGCGACTACAACTACGAGGGCATCAACGGCAAGAAGCTGCCGGAGTCGATCCCGCCCGGCCGCGGCTTCCGGAACGCCACTGCGACGGAGACCCAGGTCGCCGTGCTGCCCGGTGGCCTCGGCGGCCGTGACCAGGCGGCGGCGATCCGCGGCATCGGCGACGAGGTCCGCGCCCACGTCCCCGCGACCGTGCCGAAGCCGTTCCGGATCGATGTGCTGCCGCGGTCCATCACGTTCGAGGAGGCCGTGCGCTACCTGCCCTCGGCGGACGCCTCGGTCGGCCGGGTCGCGCTCGGCGTCGGCGGCGACGAGCTCCGGCTCTTCACCCACGACTTCGTGCAGGACACCCCGGTGTTCATCGTCGCCGGCAGCCCGCGCTCCGGCAAGAGCACCGCGCTCGTCGCGATGGCCCGGCACGTCCTGTCCGCAGGTGGGTCGGTCGTCGCGGTCACGCCGCGGGACTCCCCGCTCCGGGCACTCGAGGGTGCACCGCGCGCGACCGTGGTCACCGACGGCGGGATCGGGGCGGAGGGGCTCTCCGCCGCGATCGACACCGGCTCGGACGGCTTCACGCTCGTGCTCGTCGACGACGCCGAGGCACTCAAGGAGACCCCGGCCGAACCGGTGTTCCGGGCGGTCATGGACTCCGACCGGGGCCGTTCGGTCGGGCTCGTCATCGCGGGCGACGTCGAGGGCGTCGCGAGCGGGTTCCGTGGCTGGCAGGTCGACGCGAAGAAGGCCCGTCGCGGGATGCTGCTCGCACCGCTCAGCACCGTCGACGGCGACCTGATCGGCACGAAGCTGTCGAAGAGCCTGGTGACGCAGGACCGGGTGCCGGGTCGGGCGCTGCTCAACGACGCCGACCAGGCGCTGCGGCTGGTGCAGGTGCCCGCCGACTGACGGGGACGGCGCGAGGTCGCGCGCCGGCGTCAGCCGAGTGGGGCTTCGCCGACCAGCGCGGTCTGCGGCTCGGCGCGCAGCGTGTGGCCGCCGAACACGACCACGTCGCCCGGCTGCACCACGGTGCGCTGCGCCGGCGGCACCATCGTCGCCGGGAACCCCGGCCGCTGCAGCTCGACCCCGTTCGCCGACGCCGTGTCGAGCACCCAGAGCGACCCCTCGGCACCGAAGCCGAACTCCAGGTGCGTGCGGCTGAGCAGCTTGTCCGGGTCCTCGAGCGCGATCATGTGCGCGTAGCCGCCGTCCGGGTGAGCGCTCGCCGGGTCACGGCCGATCAGCCCGCCACCGGACACCGTCACCCGCTGGTGGTCGTCGAGCACCAGGACGGCCGCCGCGGTCTGCCGGGCCGGAGCCGCGTCGCGGCGAGCCGTGCCACCGGCGGAGCCCAGGGGACGTCCGGGCATCTGCGCGACGGTCGCCCGCACCCGGTCGGCGCTGGCGCGGGGAGCCGGCGGCGGCGTGACGACCGCGCGGGCGAGTTCGCCGCGCTGCGCCATCCGCGCGAGGTCGTCGACGGTGACCCGCTCGACGACGGGCTCGACGGGCTTCCGACGCTTCCGGAACGGCCAGATCCGCATCAGTCGACCCCGCCGCCGACCGTGGCCGAGTCGATGAGCTCGAAGGTGTCGGTCACGGTCTCGAACAGTTCGTACAGCGGCTCGGCCAGGTCGGTCGCGGGCGAGGACACGCTCACCAGCGCGACCTGGTCACCGGCCGGCACGAACGTCTGCATCAGCACGACGTCGAACGAGCCGCGGCCGTCCGGCGCCTGCACGGTCGAGACGCCCCAGACGCGCGGCACCCGACCGACGCGCGGGACCTCGTGCACGTCGACGTGCATGCCGTCGTCGTCACCGCCGAGCGCGGCGACGTGGTCGGTCAGGGCGGCGAGCGGATCGCCGCCGGCCTCGGGCGCGGGCAGGACCGTGACGGTCAGGGCGCCGGAGACGATGCCGTCCTCGCTCGGCTCGGCGAAGGCCGCGCAGTACCGCGCACCGCTGTCCCACGCCGACCGGGCGAACCGACGGAGGGCGCGGACGATCTCGGTCCGGTGGTCCCAGAGCTCGCGCTGGTCCTCGATGCGCTCCTGCACGAGGGCGCTGATCCGGTCGTCGCGGCGCTCCGGCTCGACGGGCAGCTCGAACCAGGAGCGCGGGACCGTGATGGCGAAGTGGTCGACCGACATGCCCGCTACCGTACCGTGGCGTGTCGCCCGGCCGTCCGGCGCATCGCCCGCAGCAGCAGCGGACCCGGCAGCCGCAGCAGGGCCCCGGGCAGGACCGACCGCACCCCGCTGACCACGGCGACCGTCCGCTGGAACCGACGGTGCTCGCGCGGCCCCCACGCGAACCCGTACGCGGTCCGCAGCCGTTCCGGCAGCATCCCGACCGTGACGATCCGGACGAGCGGCATCGCGGCACGCACCCAGAGCGGCGCGAACCGCGGGTGGAGCAGGTCACGCACCACCCCGCGGGCGTCGTCGGTGACCTCGAGCCGCTCGAGGGCGTCGGCCCAGTACTCGTCGAAGGCCGCGACCGAGGTCGGCCAGCGCTCGGCGGGCACCCGCAGCGTCGTCGCGATCGGGGCGTACGCGGCGAGCACGGCCTCGGCGCGTTCCGCCGTGACGGGAGCGCCGAACAGGTCGTGCGCCCGACGAGCCGAGTCGAACAGGGTCGCGGCCACCCACAGCTGCCGGTCGACGTCGTCCGCGCCGGTCACGGGCGCGTGGGCACGGTTCACGAAACCCGCGGCGATCGCGGCGTCCTGCTCCGTGCCGGAGACGACGGCGTACACGAACATCAGGGTGTGGGCCAGCCGCTGCTGCGGTCGACGGGCGAAGTCCGAGTGCCGGCGGACCCCCGCCGCGACGACCGGGTCGGCGATCTGCAGCAGGATGGCGCGGCCGCCCGCGGCCACGGGTGTGCTGTCACCGAGGAACCGACGCAGGCTGCGGTCGTGGACGCGACCGGACGACGGACGGGAGGTGGGCCCCACCAGCCGGTTCCGGCGCACCGCGCCAGCGGGGTGACGGCCGTGACTGGAGGGACGTGGCGGGCCCGGCACCGGGCCTCCAGGCCGTGGGGTGGTCACGGTCCACCCCGTCGGCGTCGCGCCCGCAGGACGGTGACGAGATCAGCGACGATCGCCGCGACGAGCGCGACCGCGCCGGTCACGAGGGCGGCCACCAGGTACGTGCCGTCGACCCGGACGTCGCCCGTCAGGGCGAGCAGGGTCGCGACGAGCCAGATCGCGGGGAGCGGCCAGAGGCGGCTCGGTGCTCCGGTGACGACGGCTCCGACCACCGCGACCGCGAGGAGCGGCACCCATCGACCTGCCGGCTCCGACTGCGCGGCGAGGTGTGCGGAGGCCGCGACGAGCAGCATCGCCGCGATCGCCACCAGCCGGGCGGCCGACGGCATGCTGCGGACGCTGGCTCGGACACGACGGAACACGGCCCGATGCTACGGGCCGTGTTCCGCGGATCCCTGGAGGAGGCGCTGATCAGGGGATGCGGATCAGAGCGGCTTGGTGCCGAGGTCGCCTCCCAGGTCCGGCCGGTCCTCGTCGGCGTCGTGCTCCCACAGGTCGGGGGAGCCCTCGCGCGGAGATCCGCCGGTCGGGCCGTCGTCGGTACCGTCGCCGGGCTGCGGCTCGACGGTCTCGCCGGCGACGGCGTCGTTCGTCACGGTCTCGAGGGACTCCTCGGACTCGTCCACCTCGTACGGGCCGACGTGCTCGCGGTCGATGTCGTCGTCGCGGCGCTGCTGGGCCTCGAAGTCGTCGACGGGACTGATGCCGGGATCGCTCATGGTGTCCTCCTGGGTGTGGGTGGTGCCGGGTGTCGGATGGTGTTCAGGCGCTGACGAAGTGGACGTCGCCGGAGCCGAGCGCGAGCTGCTCCGCCAGACCCTTCTCGTCGGTGGCACCCCAGCGTTCGGCGATCTTGCCGTCACGGAACTTCGAGACCTGGATGCCGCGGACCTCGAAGATGCGACCCGTCGGCGCGTGGCCCTGGAACGGACCGGTGTGGGTGCCGCGGATCGTGAACACGGCGGTGATGTAGTCGTCCGTGACGACGAGCGGGTCGGGCTCGAGCGTGAGGTCCGGGAACGCGGTGGTGAACTCGGTCCAGAAGTCGACGATCCCCGCGAGGCCGGGCTGCTGGTCGGGCGCGGGGTCGTGGTCCACGACGTCCTCGGCCCACACCTCGGGGAAGCGGTCGAAGGCCCGCGCCTCCAGGATCTCGCCGAGTCGTTCCTGTGCCTGCTGGTTCTGTTCCGCGGTCATGCGCGCTCCTTCGTTCGGGCCATCCGGTGGTTCGGGCCTGCCGGTGGTTCGGGCCTTCCGGTGTACGCCGGGTCGGTGAGAGCGGCGTCCAGGGTGCGCGAGTTCACCTCCGGGACACCTCCCCGTCACGACGGCCGTGCACACTGCCGGTGCTCGGGGGAGTGGAGCGCGGTCGCCGACGGGTGGTCGAGCGACCGCGCCTTCCCCTGCGTCCCGCGCCGCCCGTTGTCTCGACGTCCATGTCGCCGCGCTAGGCTGCGTGACGGCCGTTGTCTCGACATCGAGCGACCCTCGATGTGGAGTGCGCGACCGGGAAACCGATGCCGATCGCACGAACCGTGCGGGAAGAAGAACAGCGTGGATCTTTTCGAGTATCAGGCCAGGGACCTCTTCGAGTCCTACGGCGTCCCCGTCCTCCAGGGGATCATCGCCGACACCCCGGAAGAGGCGAGAGCGGCGGCCGAGAAGATCGGTGGCGTCGTGGTCGTCAAGGCCCAGGTGAAGGTCGGTGGGCGCGGCAAGGCCGGCGGCGTCAAGGTCGCGAAGACCCCCGACGAGGCGTTCGAGCACGCCCAGGCGATCCTCGGCCTCGACATCAAGGGCCACACCGTGCAGCGCGTCATGATCGCCCAGGGCGCCGACATCGCCGAGGAGTTCTACTTCTCCGTGCTGCTCGACCGGGCCAACCGCTCCTACCTCTCGCTCACCAGCGTCGAGGGCGGCATGGAGATCGAGCAGCTCGCCGTCGAGAAGCCCGAGGCGCTCGCCCGCGTCGAGGTCGACCCGCTCACCGGGATCGACGCGGCCGCCGGTCGCGCGATCGCCGAGCAGGCCGGGTTCCCGGCGGAGCTCGTCGACCAGGTGGCCGACGTCTTCTCGAAGCTCTACGACGTCTACAAGGGCGAGGACGCCACGCTCGTCGAGGTGAACCCCCTCGTCCGCACCGGCGACGGCCAGATCCTGGCGCTCGACGGCAAGGTCTCGCTCGACGAGAACGCCGACTTCCGCCACCCCGCGCACAAGGACCTCGAGGACTCCGCCAGCGAGGACCCGCTCGAGGCCAAGGCGAAGGCCCACGGCCTGAACTACGTCAAGCTCGACGGCCAGGTCGGCGTCATCGGCAACGGTGCGGGCCTCGTCATGTCGACGCTCGACGTCGTCGCCTACGCCGGTGAGCGCCACGGCGGCGTGAAGCCCGCGAACTTCCTCGACATCGGCGGCGGCGCCTCGGCCGAGGTCATGGCCAACGGCCTCGACGTCATCCTCGGCGACCCGCAGGTGAAGAGCGTGTTCGTGAACGTCTTCGGCGGCATCACCGCCTGCGACGCCGTCGCGAACGGCATCGTCGCCGCCCTCGGGATCCTCGGCGACGCGGCCACCAAGCCGCTCGTCGTGCGCCTGGACGGCAACAACGTGGAAGAGGGCCGACGGATCCTGGCGGAGGCAGCGCACCCGCTCGTCACCGTCGCCGCGACCATGGACGACGCGGCCGAGCAGGCCGCCGAACTCGCCGCTGCCGCGGCCTGAAGGGACTGACCATGTCGATCTTCCTCAACAAGGACTCCAAGGTCATCGTCCAGGGCATCACCGGCGGCGAGGGCACCAAGCACACCGCCCTCATGCTCAAGGCCGGCACCCAGGTCGTCGGTGGCGTCAACGCCCGCAAGGCCGGCACCACCGTCACCCACGGTGACGTGTCGCTGCCCGTCTTCGGCACCGTGCGCGAGGCCATCGACACCACCGGTGCCGACGTCTCCATCGTCTTCGTGCCGCCGGCGTTCGCCAAGGACGCCGTGCTCGAGGCCATCGATGCCGCGATCCCGCTCGTCGTCGTCATCACCGAGGGCATCCCGGTGCAGGACGCCGCCGAGTTCTGGGCACACGCCAAGGCGCTCGGCGGGACGACCCGCATCATCGGCCCGAACTGCCCCGGCATCATCACCCCGGGGGAGTCGCTCGTCGGCATCACCCCGGCGACGATCACCGGCAAGGGACCGATCGGCCTCGTCTCGAAGTCGGGCACCCTGACCTACCAGATGATGTACGAGCTGCGGGACCTGGGCTTCTCGACCGCCATCGGCATCGGCGGCGACCCGGTCATCGGGACGACGCACATCGACGCGCTCGCCGCGTTCGAGGCCGACCCCGAGACCGAGGCCATCGTGATGATCGGTGAGATCGGTGGCGACGCCGAGGAGCGCGCAGCCGAGTTCATCAAGGCGCACGTCACGAAGCCGGTCGTCGGGTACGTCGCGGGCTTCACCGCCCCCGAGGGCAAGACGATGGGCCACGCCGGAGCGATCGTGTCCGGTTCCGCCGGCACCGCCGAGGCGAAGAAGCAGGCGCTCGAGGCCGCCGGCGTCAAGGTCGGCAAGACGCCGTCCGAGACCGCTGCGCTGCTGCGTGAGGTCGTCGCCGCCCGCTAGTAGCCATCGCCCGGCACACGGTCGGGACGAAGCCGGGAGGCTCGGTGCGGGTTCCGCGCCGAGCCTCCCGTCGTTCGGGGGTCGGCTCACGTATCCTCGCTGCGATGAACCGCCTGGGAACCGCTCTGCTCGCCGCGATCGAGGCGGTCGTGACGGTCGGCGTCGGCATCGGGATCGCACTGGTGCCGCTCACCCTGCTGTGGGGCTTCGAGTACGGCCTGCAGATCGACTGGGACGTGTTCTGGAAGGCCACCGGCAGCGTCTGGCTCGTCGGCCACGGCGTCGACGTCTCGTTCCTGCTCGGGTCGGCACTGGCGAAGAGCTCCGGGGTCAGCGGTGCCGCCGATCCCATCCACGTGACGCTCGCGGCGCTCGGCTTCGCGGTCGTGACCGCCTGGCTCGGCGCCCGCGCCGGTCGACGCTTCGCGGAGACCGAGCACCGGACCACCGGCCTGCTGGTCGGGACGGCGGTCGTCGCGGCGCTCGGCCTGGGCGTCGCGTTGTCGTCGACCTCCGCCGTCACGCAGCCGACGATCTGGCAGGCCGTGGTCCTGCCCGCACTGTGGTTCGGGATCCCGGCGCTCATCAGCTCGGAGGTCTGCCGACGACGGCGCGACCTGCCGGCGGACCCCGCCACCCAGCGTGTGCTCGACCTGCTCGACCGTGCGCCCGTGCTCTGGCGTGCGATCGCCGGGTTCGGTCTCCGTGCCGGGACCGCCGCCACCGGAGTCGTCGTCGCGTTCGCCGGGGTCGTCGTCGCGCTCCTGCTCTTCACCTCGTTCGCCGAGGTGATCACCCTGTACGAGCAGTCCCACGCCGGCGTGATCGGCGGCATCGCCCTCACCGTCGGGCAGCTCGCGTTCCTGCCGGACTTCGTCGGGTGGGCGACGTCGTGGCTGATCGGCCCCGGGTTCGCCATCGGCACCGGTTCGAGCGTGTCCCCGATCGCCACGACCCTCGGACCGATCCCCGGACTGCCGGTCTTCGGCGCACTGCCGACCTCGGGCCACACCTTCGGCCTGGTCTGGATCCTGGTGCCGGTGGTCGCCGGCTTCGCGATCGGCGGCTCGATGCGCCCGCGACTCGTCCGTGCGCTGGGGAACGCCGACTCCGCACTCCACCGAGCGTTCGCCGGTGTCGCGACGGGCATCGTCGCCGGTGTCCTGACCGGGCTGATCGCCTGGGTGTCGTCCGGATCGTTCGGCCCCGGGCGACTGGCCGACGTCGGCCCGCACGCCCTGGTGGTGGGTGGTTTCGCCGCGCTCGAGATCGGCCTGCCGGCGGTCATCGCCCTCGCCGCTGGCAGCGACCTCGTCCGCCTGCCCGACCGGGGCTGGACACGGGAGCGCTGGACCGAGGCGGACGACGACGACGCGGACCGCAGCGGAGCCGAGGCCGTGACGGGATCGCTCCTCGCCGCGCTCGACCAGGCCGGCGCGGGACGGACCACCGACGTGCACCGGTTCGTGGTCGAGGAGTCCCACGACGGGTCGACCGCTGCCCGCCCCCGCACCGCCGTGGACAGCCCGACGGAACCGATCGCCGACGAACCAGTCGCGCCGGCGCCCGTCGCAACGCCTCGGACGCCCCCGCGCGACCCGGACCACGACGTGGAACTGCCGGCCTGGGCGAAGACCGACGCCGTCGCCTCGGAGCGTCTGTCGGACGAGAGCCCGAGCGAACCCCGCTCGTCGGGACGTGCCGCGATGGGTGCCCTGCGCGATCGACTGCACGGTGCCGCCGACGGTGTGCGCGAGCGGGCCGGTGGACTCCGCGAGCGAGCTGGCGGACTCCGCGACCGGGTGACCGGTGCCGACGCCGAGCCTCAGCGCCCCGCGTCCGCTCCGGAACGGCCCGCCACGTCGACGTCCACGCCCGACCACACCGACGCGCAGCCGGCGTTCCCGTGGAGCACCGAGGAGTTCGTCGCCGGACGGGACGACGTCGACGACGAACCGGCCGCACCCGAGGCCCCCGCCGCCGCTCCCACCCAGGCGGCCCGTCCGACGAACTGGGACGTCACCGACCAGATCCCCGACGAGGAGCTGCCCTGGTG
Source organism: Curtobacterium sp. PhB142 (assembly GCF_004341255.1). NCBI lineage: Bacteria > Bacillati > Actinomycetota > Actinomycetes > Micrococcales > Microbacteriaceae > Curtobacterium > Curtobacterium sp. PhB142. The sequence goes on from NZ_SLUT01000004.1 coordinate 232,113, forward strand.
GCGCCGCCCGAAGGACGATCGCTAGCGCCGACGTCACGACGCGCGGGTCCCGGTAGGGTTGGTGCCGTGCTCGAACTGGTCGTCCTGATCTCCGGTACCGGGTCGAACCTCCGAGCCCTGCTCGAAGCGACCTTCGACGCCGAGTACCCCGCCCGTGTCGTCGCCATCGGTGCCGACCGCGATGCCGAGGGTCTCGGTCTGGGCGAGGAGTTCTCGATCCCCACCTTCACGGTGCCGTTCTCGCGCTACGAGACCCGCGCCGAGTGGGGGCAGGCACTCGCCGAGCAGATCCGCCCGTGGTCGCCCGACCTGCTGGTGCTCTCCGGCCTGATGCGCCTGCTGCCCCCGGCCGTGGTGTCCGAGTTCGCCCCGGGCATCATCAACACCCACCCGGCGTACCTGCCCGAGTTCCCCGGCGCCCACGGCGTGCGGGATGCCCTGGCAGCCGGCGTCACGGAGACCGGCGCGAGCGTCATCGCGGTCGACGACGGCGTGGACACCGGCCCGATCCTGGCCCAGGAGCGCGTCCCCGTGCTCCCGGGTGACTCCGAGTCGACGCTGCACGACCGCATCAAGCCGGTCGAGCGCCGCCTGCTCATCCAGACCATCCTCGACATCGCCAACGGCACCACCGACCTGAAGGGCACCCCGAGCGCATGAGCGTGCACGCAGCCGACCCCAGCCTCTACCGCGACCGTGACGTGGTGCCGGTCCGCCGCGCACTCATCTCGGTGAGCGACAAGTCCGGCCTGCTCGAGCTCGCCGGTGCCCTCGCCGAGTCGGGTGTCGAGATCGTGTCGACGGGGTCCACCGCCCAGACGATCCGTGACGCCGGGTACGCCGTCACCGACGTCGCGAGCGTCACCGGGTTCCCGGAGTCGCTCGACGGCCGGGTCAAGACGCTGCACCCGTCGGTGCACGCCGGTCTGCTCGCCGACCTGCGCCTCGAGTCGCACGAGCAGCAGCTCGCCGACCTCGGGATCGCGGCGTTCGAGCTCGTCGTCGTGAACCTGTACCCGTTCGTCGAGACGGTGGCCTCTGGTGCCGACACCGCGACCGTGGTCGAGAACGTCGACATCGGCGGCCCCGCGATGGTCCGTGCGTCGGCGAAGAACCACCCGAACGTCGCGATCGTCGTCTCGCCGTCGTCCTACGCCGAGGTCGTCGAGGCCGTCCGCGCGGGCGGCACCTCGCTCGAGCTCCGCAAGCGTCTGGCGGCCCAGGCCTTCGCGCACACCGCGGCGTACGACACCGCGGTGGCGTCCTACTTCGCCAGCGACGTCGTCGCGGCCGCTGCGGCGCCGACGACCAGCGGCGACATCCAGACGCCCGGTGCGTTCGACGAGCACCTCGGCTTCACCGCAGACCTGTCGGCCACGCTCCGCTACGGCGAGAACGCGCACCAGGCAGCCGCGTTGTACACGAGCACCGACGGCGCCGGCATCGCGCAGGCGACGCAGCTGCACGGCAAGGAGATGTCGTACAACAACTACGTCGACGCCGACGCGGCCGTCCGTGCGGCGTTCGACTTCGACACCCCCGCGGTCGCCATCATCAAGCACGCCAACCCGTGCGGCATCGCGATCGCCCCGGCGGACGCCGCCGACCCGATCGCCTCGGCCCACGCCGCCGCGCACGCCTGCGACCCGCTGTCGGCGTTCGGTGGGGTCATCGCCGCGAACCGTCCGGTCACCGTGGCGATGGCCGAGACCGTGAAGGACATCTTCACCGAGGTCGTCGTCGCCCCGGGCTTCGACCCCGAGGCGCTCGAGATCCTGTCGCGCAAGAAGAACATCCGCCTGCTCACGCTGCCGGCCGACTTCGCCCTGGCACCGCGCGAGGTCAAGCAGATCTCCGGCGGCTTCCTGGTGCAGGACGCCGACCGCTTCACGGCGTTCGACCAGTCCACGTGGACCCTGGTCGCCGGCGCGCCCGCCGACGAACAGACCCTCGCCGACCTGGCCTTCGCGTGGAAGGCGAGCCGTTCGGTCAAGTCGAACGCCATCCTGCTGGCGAACCAGGGCGCGAGCGTCGGGGTCGGCATGGGCCAGGTCAACCGGGTGGATTCGTGCCACCTCGCGGTGAACCGTGCCGGTGACCGCGCGACCGGCAGCGTCGCGGCGTCCGATGCGTTCTTCCCGTTCGCCGACGGCCTGCAGGTGCTGCTCGATGCCGGTGTGCGCGCGGTGGCCCAGCCCGGTGGCAGCGTCCGCGACGACGAGGTCATCGCCGCGGCGACGGCCGCGGGCGTCACGATGTACTTCACGGGTGAGCGTCACTTCTTCCACTGAGGCGAGCACCACTTCTTCCACTGAGGCGAGCACCACTTCGTCCACTGAGGTGAGCACCACTTCGTCCACTGAAGTGAACAAATCGCGGCACCCTATTGCGCGCTGAGAGTCACTGTGAATAGTCTGTAAGGCTCCGCGACAGGCAGCCGACGGTCCCTCGGGACCGGTGGCACCGCGGACACAACGGTGACGAAGACGACGACTGGAGTGACGATGGACAACATGACCGGAACCGTGGCGACGGCCGCCCGTGCAGGTCTCGTGTCCGTCGTGGGGACCACTCCCGCACGGCGATCCCTGATCGCACCGCGACCGCGCGTCGCGGCCGCCGTCTAGCCAGGCCGTTCCCACGGCCTCGCGGCGCCGCACGACCAGCGTCCGCGAACCACCCGCCTGAACCCGGGGGACGAGTGTCTCCCGGTGCCCTCCGGCCCGACCGACGTCACGCGAGTGACGGCGGAGGCGCGACCACGCGCCCGGCCGATGATCACCACGCAACGCCACACCGAGCCTCCAGGTCGAGGCCGCGCACGCACCGCACGCCAGCAGCAAGCAAGCAGCAGGCGGCCAGGGCGCAGCGCGACCCGGGGACCCGGCAGACGCATGAGGACGCAACGCATGTCCAAGTCGCCCACCACGGCGCGCCCGTCCACCTTCCGCGCGATCGCGCGGATCTACCCCTACGTGAAGCCCTACCAGGGGCGCCTCATCGGCGGCATGGCCGCAGCGATGGGAGCCTCCTTGGTGGCGCTCGCAATCCCCTACGTCCTGCAGTGGCTCGTCGACGGCCCGCTGTCATCGAAGGACGGCGCACAGATCTGGCCCGCCGGCCTCGGCGTGCTCGCCCTCGGTGTGCTCGAGGCGTTCTTCATCGCCTCGCGCCGCCGGATGGTGATGCGCCCCTCGACGCGGATCGAGGCCAGCATGCGGAACTCGCTGTACGCGAAGCTGCAGGACCTGCCCGTCGCGTTCCACGACCGGTGGGAGTCGGGGCAGCTGCTGTCCCGTTCCGTGTCGGACCTGTCGTTGATCCGCCGCTGGCTGGCCTTCGGTGTCGTCCTGCTCGTCGTGAACGTCGTGACGATCGTCGTCGGCTTCGTCGTGCTGTTCACCTTCGGGTGGCTGCTCGGGCTGATCTTCCTGATCGCGTCGATCCCGCTGTGGATCAACGGGCTGCTGTTCGAGCGTCGGTACTCCGTCGTCGCGCGCCGCAGCCAGGACCAGGTCGGTGACCTCGCGACGAGTGTCGAGCAGTCGGTGCACGGCATCCGCGTGCTCAAGGCGTTCGGCCGCGGCGGGTCGAAGCTCGAGGAGTTCAGCGAGCAGGCCGAAGCCCTGCGCGGCACGGAGATCAAGAAGGCGAAGGCCATCGCGAGCATCTGGCTGTGGCTGCTGCTCGTGCCGGACGTCGCGTTCGCGCTGTGCCTGCTCGCCGGCATCTGGCTGGCGTCGCAGGGCGAGATGACCGTCGGTCAGCTGTTCGCGTTCTTCGCGACGGCGACGGTGCTGCGGTTCCCGATCGAGTCGATCGGCTTCCTGCTCTCGATGACGTTCGACACCCGCACGGCGGTCGACCGCTTCTTCGAGGTCATGGACTCCGAGAACACCATCACGGACCCGAAGGACCCGAAGACGATCGTGGAGCCGCACGGTGCGCTGTCGTTCAACGGCGTGCACTTCCGGTACCAGGACTCCGCGCCGCAGTACCCGGACCTGATCAACGGCGTCGAGCTGCAGCTGCAGCCGGGCGAGACCATGGCGCTCGTCGGGCTCACGGGCTGCGGCAAGACGACGCTGCTCTCGCTCGTGCCGCGTCTGTACGACGTGACCGGCGGATCGGTGACGATCGACGGGGTCGACATCCGCGACCTCACCCGCGAAGAACTGCGCCGGCACGTCGGCGTCGCCTTCGAGGACGCCACCCTGTTCTCGTCGACCGTGCGTGAGAACGTGCTGCTCGGTCGACCGGACGTGCAGGGTGCCGAGGCCGAGGCGCTCATGCGCGAGGCACTCGACATCGCGCAGGCGTCCTTCGTGGACGACCTGCCCGACGGCGTGGACACCCGGGTGGGCGAAGAGGGGCTGTCGCTGTCCGGTGGACAGCGACAGCGCCTGGCGCTCGCTCGCGCGATCGCCGCGCGGCCGTCGGTGCTCGTGCTCGACGACCCGCTGTCGGCGCTCGACGTCGACACCGAGGCACGGGTCGAGGCGGGCCTGCGGCGCGTGCTCGCCGACACCACGTCGCTCATCGTGGCGCACCGTCCGTCGACGGTGACGCTGGCCGACCGGGTCGCCCTGATGGAGAACGGCGTCGTCACCGCCGTCGGGACCCACCACGACCTGATGGCCACCAACGAGCACTACCGCTACGTCATCTCGTCGCTCGACGACGACGACGCGACCGCACGACAGGAGGCGATGGCATGAGCCAGCAAGAGAAGAACCTGCCGCTGGACACGGCGGCCGGGCCGGGAGGCGCGGATCCCGTCGTCGACGACATCGCCGACGCGCAGTCTGCCGCGCCCGTCACCGCCTCGATCACCACCCTGGGCGTGCGCGGCGAGGAGCGCGAGGACTTCACCAAGGCGGAGAGCAAGCGCCTGCGGCGTCGCTCCCTCGCCCTGCTCGGTTCCCTCGCGGCCCCGCTGAAGCTCCGCCTCGTGCTGCTCGGGATCGTCGTCGTGGTCTCCACGGCGGGCACCGTCGCGGGCCCGGCGCTCATCGCGTGGGGCATCGACAACGCGCTGCCCGCCGTGATGGACCAGAACGACTGGGTGCCGGCGTTCGGCGTCGTCGCGACGTACATCGTCGTGGCCGTCCTCGGCGCGGTGCTCACCGCCTGGTACACCGTGCTCGCCGCACGGATCAGCCAGGCGATCCTGTTCGACCTGCGCAAGCGGGTGTTCCTGCACACGCAGCGGCTGTCGCTCGAGTTCCACGAGACCTACACGTCCGGCCGGATCATCTCCCGCCAGACGAGTGACCTCGACTCGATCCGCGAGCTGCTCGACTCCGGCCTGAACCAGCTCATCCAGGGCGTGCTGTACATGGTGTTCACCGCCGTGGCCCTGGTGTTGCTCGACCCGACGTCCGGGCTCGTGCTCGCGGTGTCGCTCGTGCCGCTCTGGTTCCTGATCCGCTGGTTCCAGAAGAACTCGCAGACGCTGTTCCGCGCCACCCGCGTCACCTCGGCGCGCGTGATCGTGCACTTCGTCGAGACGATGACGGGCATCCGTGCCGTGCAGGCGTTCCGCAAGGAGTCCCGCAACAAGGACGAGTACGGCGGCTTCGTCGAGGACTACCGGCTGGCGAACACGAAGGTGTTCAACCTGTTCGGGACCTTCGACCCGGTGCTCGTGCTCATCGGCAACGCCACGCTCGCCGCGGTCGTCATCGTCGGTGGGTTCCGGATCGTCGGCGGGACGCTCGAGGTCGGTGCGCTGCTCGCGGTCGCGCTGTACGCCAAGCGCTTCTTCGACCCGGCGCAGGAGCTCGCGATGTTCTACAACGGGTACCAGTCGGCCTCGGCGGCGATGGAGAAGATCTCCGGCGTCCTCGAGGAACGGCCGAGCGTGCCGGACCCCGTGAAGCCGGTGAAGCTGGCCGACGCCACGGGCAAGATGGACTTCGACGAGGTCGTGTTCGCGTACAACGCGGGCAAGGTCGTGCTGCCGGAGTTCGACCTGCACATCCCGTCCGGGCAGACCATCGCGCTCGTCGGGTCCACCGGCGCCGGCAAGTCGACGCTCGCCAAGCTCATGGCGCGCTTCTACGACCCGTCGCACGGTTCCGTGCGGCTCGACGGCGTGGACCTGCGCGACCTCGACACGAAGGACATGCGCCGCGCGATCGTCATGGTCACGCAAGAGGCCTACTTGTTCTCCGGCACGGTCGCGGACAACATCGCGCTCGGCAAGCCGGGGGCCTCGCGCGCCGAGATCGAGGCGTCCGCCAAGGCGGTCGGCGCGCACGAGTTCATCATGGCGCTCCCCGACGGGTACGACACCGACGTGAACAAGCGCGGTGGTCGTGTCTCGGCGGGACAGCGGCAGCTGCTCTCGTTCGCGCGGGCGTTCATCGCGGACCCGAAGGTGCTCATCCTCGACGAGGCCACGGCGTCGCTCGACATCCCCTCGGAGCGGCTGGTGCAGGAAGGGCTCGAGACCCTGCTCGCCGACCGCACCGCGGTGATCATCGCGCACCGCCTGTCCACCGTCGCGATCGCCCACCGGGTACTCGTGATGGAGCACGGGAAGATCGTCGAGGACGGCACCCCTGCCGACCTCATCTCGGGTACCGGGCGGTTCGCCCAGCTGCACGCGGCCTGGCGCGACTCGCTCGTGTAGGACGCAGCCGGGCTGCACCACGTGGTTGGCTTGCTCCATGAGCAACGACAGCGTGCAGCCCGGCGGCGTCGCCCTGCGCGACCCCTTCTACGGCGCACCCTTCACCGAGGCCGTCCGGCGGTTCTGGCGGAAGTACACCGTGTTCACCGGACGGGCCTCGCGTGCCGAGTTCTGGTGGTGGTGGATCACGTCGCTCGCGATCGGACTCGTGCTGCAGCTGGTCCCGCAGGCGTTCACGCCGGACACCGCGCTGTTCGAGAACCCCGTCGGGTCCTACCTGTTCGTCCTCTGGGGCCTCGCGACCCTGATCGGGTCGCTCGCCCTCGGTGCCCGACGGCTGCACGACGCCGGCCTGTCCGGCTTCTGGCAGTTCCTGCACGTCGTACCCGGCATCGGCTCGCTCGTCGTGTACGTGCTGTGCCTGATCCCGACGAGCCCGAAGGGCGAGCGCTTCGACCGCTGACCGGCGGCGGACGGACGGCCGACGTGCGCGGGCCCGACGTCAGAACGGGTCGTCCGCATCCGTGGACGGCGACCAGCGGGCACGACGCATGTCGAGCCTCCAGGCCGCCGTCCCCTGCGCGAGGGGCGTGCCCTCCGCGCGGTAGTGCTGGAGCGCACGGGCTTCGTGGTGCAGCGGTGGGTGCCCACCCGCGCGCACCACGCGCCACCAGGGCAGGTCGGCGCCCTCGTGCGCCATCACCTTGCCGACCGCACGCGACGCGCGTGAGCCGAGCGCCGCGGCGACGTCGCCGTACGTCATGACGTGACCCGGCGGGATCATCCGGACCACCTCGGCCACCGCCGCCCCGAAGTCCTGCTCCGGCGCGGGGGCGTCGTCCTCGGGCACGTCGTTGGTGAGTGCGTCGTCGGAGACGTACTAGAGCGTCAGGACCGCGAAGTGGTCGCCGTACTGGGTCTCGCGGACGACCTCGAAGCCCACGGCGCGGAAGAACGCCTCGGGGCTGTCGTCGCCACCGGGCTCGTACACGACCGTCAGGCGTTCCTGCCCGCGGCTGCGCGCTTCGTCGGCCAGGCCGTGCACGGCGAAGCGGCCGACGCCGCGACCCTGCGCCGTGCCGGCGACGTTGACCCGCCAGATGGCGCTGCGCAGCTCTTCCTGCGCGTTGTCCGCGTCGAACGAACCGATGATGAGGCCCAGGACCTCGTCGCCGTCCAGAACCACACGGGTCCACGCGGAGCTCGGCTTGACGTCGGACTCGGCGACCCCGTAGGTGGTCGGCTGCACGAACTGTTCCTGACCCGGCTTGAGCGTCAGGGAGTTCGCCGCGGCAGCGGTCTTCGCGGAGAGTTCTTCGAGACGCAGGTCGGCCATGCGGCCAGGGTAACGGTGCGACCCGTGTGGGGGCCAGCGCGGACGGCAGACCGAGACCGCACCGTTGCCGCGGTATGGTCGCGGAATGGCAGAACATCGGCGTGGAGCGAACCTCCCGTCGATCGGCGGGTTCAACCGCACGGTCGTGCTCGATGCCGTCCGACGCTCGCCGGACGGCCTGAGCCGCGTCGAACTCGCCTCGCGAACGGGCCTCAGCGCGCAGACCGTGTCGAACGTCACCCGGTTCCTGATCGAGGCCGGCATGATCGTCGAGTCCGGCACCGTCGTCGCCGGTCGGGGCAAGCCGCGCACCATCCTGCGGCTCGAACCCGGCAGCCGCTACGCCGTCGGCGTGCACGTCGACCCGGCCGTCGTCACCTACGTGCTCCTCGACCTGGCCGGCACCGTCGTCGCCTCGTCCACCACCTCGACGCCGACCGCCGACGACCCGTCCGAGGTCGTCCGCACCATCGGCTCCGCCGTCGACGGCCTGATCGCCGACGCCGGCGTGGACGTCGACGGGGTGCTCGGCGTCGGGATCGCCAGCCCCGGCCCCATCGACGTCGACGCCGGCATCGTCGTCGACCCGCCGTTCCTGCCCCGGTGGCGGGACGTGCCCCTGCGCGACGCGCTCGCCGAGGCCACGGGCTACCCCGTCCTGCTCGAGAAGGACGTCACGGCCGCTGCGGTCGGCGAGATGTTCCTGGCGGGGGAGTCGTCGGCGCGGAACTTCGCGTTCGTGTACTTCGGCACCGGGTTCGGCGTCGGGCTCGTCGTCGACCACGAACCCGTGCGCGGGGTCGGGTCGAACGCCGGGGACGCCGGGCACATCATGGTCGACCAGCGATCGCTCGCCGGCACCCCGGACGGGTCCGGCACCCGCGGCGAGGTCGGTGCGGCCGTGGCGCCGGATCGGCTCGTGCGGATCGCGCGGGAGCGGGGGGTGGCGTTGTCCGGCAGCGGTGACGCTGCTGGTGCGGTTTCGTCCGGTGGTGCGGTCTCGTCCGGTGGTGCGGTCTCGTCCGATGGCCCGGTCTCGTCCGACGGGTCGGTCGACGCGGTGAACCGTGCCTGGGACGAACTCGCCGAGGCCATCGCCGCCGGCGACGAGGCCGCGATCACGCTCGCCGCCGAAGCCGGCACCGTCATGGGCGACGCCGCCGTCGTCATCGTGAACCTGCTCGACATCGACCGGGTCGTGTTCGGCGGACCATTCTGGTCCCGCATCGCGAGTGCCGCACTGCCTGCCGCCCGCGCGGCGATCGTCGGGTCGCCGTTGCTCGTGCCGAAGCACGCGGTCGACGTGGTCGAGAGCGACCGCGGTGCCGACGTCGCCGCGGTGGGGGCCGCGTGCCTGGTGCTCGACGCCGCGTTGTCACCGCGGGCGAGCGGGCTGCTCATCCGCCGCTGACCGCGGTGCATCCGCCGCTGACGGCGGTCGGGGCGGCTCGCACCGCCCGCTACGCTGCGAACCGACGGATCCGCCAGGTGGGCGGCGAACGACGGGGGACACATGACGGACAACGGCGCCGCGGGCACGATCGACCGACGCTGGGCGAAGGTCCGGCCACTCGTGTTCCGGACGATCATCGGCGCGGTCGTCGCAGCCGGGCTCGTCGGCATCGTGGCGGTGCTGGTCGGCGACTTCGGACGGGTCGCGGTGCAGCTGCTCCTGACGATCGTCGTGGTGGTCGTCTTCGCCCTGCTGTCCTGGTACGACGCCGACGTCTCGTCACGCCGATCGGGCACGTTCGCGTTCGTCAGCATCGCCACGTCGATGTACCTGCTCGTCGCGGGGCTGTACAAGGTGTGGCTCGCCCCGACGGACTCCTCCGGCGATGACGGCCTCTGGCTCGTCGGCGAGCGGTTCTGGCACTGGATCTGGCTCGTCGGCGTCGCCCGCGTGGCGCTCCTGCACGTGCACCTGCTGCTCGTCATCCACCGCCGCTACCCGACACCGGCACTCCAGGTCGTCGCGAAGGCCACCGTCGGGGTCATCGCCCTGCTCGCACTGCTGCTGTCGATCCCGCTGCTCGCACCCGACGTGGACTACGCCCGCGGCTACTGGCGACTCGTCTGGGTGGTGGTCATCCTCGACCTGCTCGGAACGGTCGTCGTCCCGCTCAGCAACGCGCTCTTCCGCCCGCGGGGCGCCGTCCCGGCGGGGGCGGTCGGAGCGTGGCCGACGCCGGAAGCGCCGCCGGCAGCACCCCCGCTGGCGCCCGCGGCACCGATCGCGACGTGGGCCGCCACTCCGGTGCCCGATGCCCCGACGGCTGCCACGGCTGTCACGGCGGCCGGCCCGGTCAGCGCGGACCGGTACCGGTACGAGCCACGTCCGGCGTCGTCGCGTGCCCTGGCGTGGCCGCGGTACGTCGATGGCACGCCACTGCCAGCGCTGCCCGACGGGTCGCCCGACTTCTCCGGGGTTGCACAGGGCTGAGGGGTCGCGGGCGCCGAGGGATCCCGGCGCTGGGGCGCCGCACGACACCTGTCGTTCACCGGGCGGCCACCGGTCGGATGCCCGGGTGCTGAACAGTCGTGCAGGTCTCCCCTCCCCTCCCGAGAAGGACCTGCATGCGCACTCCTGCCCTGCGCCCCCGCTCCGTGCGGATCGGTGCTGCCATCGTCACCGCGCTGGCCCTCGGCGCCGGTGTCGTCACGGCCAGCCCGGCACTCGCCGCCGTCGGTGACGACGACCCGAGCGTCGGCGCCGCCGCCCCGAACGGCCTCGTCGTCAACGAGGTCGAGTCGAACGGCGACGACACCGACTGGGTCGAGCTCGCGAACACGTCGTCGGCGTCGATCGACCTGACCGGCTACGCGTTCCTCGACGACGACAGCACCCACGACGCCTACGTCCTGCCCGCCGGCTCGACGATCGCCCCCGGCGGGTACTTCGTCATCGACCAGCTCTCGGCGACCGCGCCCGGGTTCGACTTCGGGCTCGGCGGCGCCGACACCGCGCGGGTGTACGACCCCGCCGGCGACCTGGTGCTCCGGTACTCGTGGACGAGCCACGCGGTGGTCACGTACGGCCGGTGCGCCGACGGGACCGGTGCGTTGGTCGACACCACCGCGTCGACGAAGGGGGCCGCCAACGACTGCTCCTCGCCCGTGCGCATCAACGAGGTCGAGTCGCAGGACGGCACCCCCGGCGACTGGGTGGAGCTGACCAACGTCGGCAGCACCACGGTCGACCTGGGCGGGTACGTCCTCAAGGACAGCGAGGACGACCACGCGTACACGATCCCCGCCGGCACGACGATCGCGGCCGGGGGCTTCACCGTCCTCGACGAGGCGGACTTCGGCTTCGGACTCGGCAAGGCCGACTCCGCCCGGGTCTTCGATCCGCGGGGTGCGCTGGTCGACTCGTACTCGTGGACGGCCCACGCTGCCGCCACGTACGGCCGCAACCCGGACGGCACCGGCGACTTCGCCGAGACCGCCGAGTCGACGAAGGGCACCGCGAACCGGTTCGCCGGAGTCGTCACCGCCGAGCCGTGGCCCGGCGGCCCGGACGAGACCGTGCTCGACGACGAGGACACCTTCACCGGTGACCTGAGCGGCATCGACTGGACCACGTCCAGCACGTCCGAGGACGGCCAGCTCTGGGCCGTGCAGAACGGCGACGGCCTGCTCTACCACCTGACCTCGGACGGGCGGGGTGGCTGGGCGCCGTCGAACGCCGCGGGCACGGACCTGCGGTACGCCGACGGCACGGGGACCCCGGACGCCGAGGGCGTCACCGTCACGAGCGACGACCCGGGCGCCGTGTACGTGTCGACCGAGCGGGACAACGACGTGTCGAAGACCAGCCGTCCGTCGGTCCTGCGGTACGCCACCACCGACGGGTCCGAGTCGACCCTGCGCGCCACCGACGAGTGGGACCTCGCAGCCGACTTCCCGGGGCTCGGTGCGAACGCTGGCCTCGAGGGCGTCACCTGGATCCCGGACTCGTGGCTCACCGAGCAGGGCTTCGCCGACGAGCACACCGGCGCGGCCTACGCACCGTCGACGTACGCCGGCCACGGCGAGGGGCTCTTCTTCGTCGGCGTCGAGGGCACCGCGAGCGTCTACGCCTACGCCCTGATGGCGGACGGCTCGTTCCAGCGCGTTGCCACCATCGGATCGCCGTTCGCGGTCGTGGCCGACGTGCAGTTCGACCCGACCCTCGACGCGCTCTGGGTGGTGTGCGACGACGCCTGCGCCGGACGCACCGCGCTGTACGAGCTGACCGACGGTGCCTTCACCGCAGCGAAGGTCTTCGAGGCTCCGTCGAACGCGGACCGGACGCTCGCCAACGAGGGCTTCGCGATCTCCGTCGTCTGCACCGACGGGCAGCGTGCAACGTTCTACGCCGACGACAACGACACGGACGGGTTCTCGCTCCGCACCGGGACGTACCCGTGCGAGGGCGGCGGCACCGACCCGGGCACGGACCCGACGCCGACTCCGACTCCGACCCCCACGCCCACCCCCGCTCCGGGTGACGGCGGATCGACGCCTGCGCCGACCCCCGGGACCGGTGGACCGACGCCGACCCCGTCGCCGACCGCTCCGATCGCCCCGGTGGCTCCCTCGGAGACCGGCCTGACCGACACGAACCGTGGGGGCGTCTCGGCCCCGTCGTCCGCCCGCGCGGGAGAGACCATCACGGTCACGGTGGGCACGCAGTACGCCGGCGACCGGGTGAACGTGTGGCTGTACTCGACGCCGACGCTGCTCGGCACCGTGACGGTCGGCGCTGACGGCACGGTGCGCGTCACGATCCCGGCCGATGCTCCGGCTGGCGAGCACCGCATCGTCGTGACCGCTGCGGACGGCACGGTGCTGGGCTGGACCCCGATCACGATCACCGCTGACGGGCAGCTCGCGTTCACGGGCGCCGAGGGCCTCGGTGCCGGAGCACTCGTCGCGTTCCTGCTGCTCGCCGCGGGCGCGGGTGTGCTGATCGCCCGACGTCGTCGCCGGGCCGCCGCGGAGTAGTCCCCACGCCCCACGGGGGCAATTCGTGAGCAGGAATGGTCGGGTTCGCTCAGCGGACCCGACCATTCCTGCTCACCATGCGTGATCAGCAGTCCTCGCCGCCCCCGCAGTAGCGTCGCACCATGAGCATCGACGTCCTCCGGTACACCGCCTTCGCCGCCGAGCCCGGGGGTGGCAACCCCGCCGGACTGGTCCTCGACGCAGCGGCACTGACCGACGACGAGATGCTCGCCGTCGCCCTCGAGGTCGGCTACCCCGAGACCGCGTTCGTCGTCGGCGCCACGGCGACGGGCCCGCACGTCCGCTACTTCTCGCCCGCCGCCGAGGTGCCGTTCTGCGGGCACGCGACGGTCGCGCTCGCGGTGGCGCTCGCCGAACGGCAGGGGCTCGGCCGCCGGGTGTTCACGACGGCCGCCGGCGAGGTCGCCCTCGACGCCACCACCGGCCCGGACGGGGTGGTCCTGGTCGCGATGACGAGCGTCGAACCGGCGACGCGGGACATCGACCCGGCGCTCCTCGGGCGGTTGTTCGACCTGCTCGGGCTCACGGCCGACGACATCGCGCCGGACTTCCCGGTGCTCGAGTCGTTCGCCGGCAACTGGCACCCGGTGCTCGTGCTGCACGACCGGGAGCTCTTCCATCAGTTCCGGTTCGCACCCGGCCCGCTCGCCGACCTCAAGCGCGAGGCCGGCTGGCAGGGGACGGTCACGGTGCTGCTCCGGACCGGGGATCGCGAGTACGAGGCGCGGAACCTGTTCCCCGCCGGCCGCATCACCGAGGACCCGGCGACGGGTTCGGCGGCAGCGTCGACCGGGGCGTACTTGCGCGAGACCGGTGCCGTCGAGCCGGGGGACCGCGTCGTCATCCGGCAGGGGCGCCACGTCGGTCGTCCGAGCCTGCTGCTCGTCGACGTGCCGGAGTCCGGCGGGATCACCGTGACGGGGAGCGCGACACCGATCGACTGACGGACGTTCCTTCCCAGAGCGCGTGCGATGGGAAGCGAAATCGGGCGTACCTGGTCGAAAGTTCCGACCAGGTACGCCCGATTCGACCAGGTACGCCCCAAACAGCAACGCCCCGACGCGCGCGGCGCGAAAAACTCCTTGACACGGATAAGTCCATACGCTGGACTAATCCTGCGCGCGGGCGATGGAGCCCGCGGATGTCACCCGTGCAAAGGAGCACCGATGAAACGCACCCGCATCATCGCCGGACTCGCAGCCGTGGCCGTCGCCGCGGTCGGCCTGGCAGGCTGCTCAGCCTCGGGGTCCGCCTCGAGCGACACGATCAAGATCGCGTACCAGAAGTTCGGAGCCTTCCAGCAGCTCGACGCCCAGATGAAGGTCGTCAAGAAGGAGTACGAGAAGGACAACCCGGGCAAGAAGGTCACGCTCGTCCCGATCCAGGCCCAGGGCAACGACTACTACACGAAGCTCGCGCTCATGAACAAGGCGCCCGCGACGGCTCCCGACGTCATGTACGAGGACACGTTCCTCGTCAAGGCCGACGCCGAGGCCGGCTACCTCCTGCCGCTCGACAAGTACACGGCGAAGTGGAAGGACTGGGACCAGTTCTTCGACAACGCCAAGCAGGCCGGCCAGGGTGACGACGGCAAGATCTACGGCGTCCCGATGGGCACCGACACCCGTGCGCTCTGGTACAACAAGGACATCTTCAAGTCCGTCGGCCTGCCCGTGCCGTGGCAGCCGAAGACCTGGGACGACGTGCTCGCCGCGGCGAAGACGATCAAGGACAAGAAGCCCGACCTCATCCCGTTCAACATCTACTCGGGCAAGGCGCAAGGCGAGGCGTCGACCATGCAGGGCTTCGAGATGCTCCTGTACGGGGCGGACGGCTCCGGCAACACGCTCTACAAGGACAAGAAGTGGGTCACGGGCTCGAAGCAGTTCGAGGACTCGCTGCAGTTCGTGAAGGACGTCTACCAGGGCGGCCTCGGCCCGACACCGCAGCAGGCGCTCGACACGAACGTCGGCACGACCATCGCGCAGACGTGGCTGCCGAAGGGCAAGCTCGCGATCGACCTCGACGGTTCGTGGCAGTCCGGCACGTGGCTCAAGTCCGGCACCGCGCCGTGGGCCGAGTGGAACGACGTGATGGGTCAGGCACCGATGCCGACGCAGAACGGTCAGGACCCGGGCTACAACTCGATGTCCGGCGGCTGGACCCTGGCGGTCGGCGCGAAGTCGAAGAACCCGCAGGCGGCGTTCGACTTCATCACGAGCTTCCTCGACAAGGACGGCTCGCTGAAGTACGACACCGAGAACAGCCAGATCGCCGTCCGCAAGGACGTCGCGGACGATACCGCCTACACCGACGCCAACCCGACCTTCAAGTTCTTCTCCGGACTGGTGGAGAACACGAACTTCCGCCCGGCGACGAGTGACTACTCGCAGGTGTCCAACGCGATCCAGGTCGCGATGGAGTCGGTCATGACCGGACAGCAGACGCCGAAGCAGGCGGCTGCCGTGTACGACAAGGCCGTCACGCAGGTGGTCGGCAAGGAGAACACCGTCTCGGCTGGTTGACGGACGTCACCCACTGACGGACGGGAGGCGCGGGGCGGCCCCGCACCGCGCCTCCCGGTCCGTCCTTCCCCACCTTCGGAACCCCTCCGCACCCGGAAGGCACCCATCGTGTCCAGCACCCCCCTCGCGCCGACGCTGTCGGCGCCCGGTGCGCCGAAGCGCACCGATCCACCCGTGCCGCGCAAGCGGCGACCACTGCGGAACGTCGGTCGAGCGGTCCCGCTCCTGCCCGCCCTCGTCCTGCTCGTCATCTTCCTGCTCGGCCCCGTCATCTCGTCGTTCTACGGGTCGTTCACGAACTCCGCACTCACCGGCGCCGGCGCTGCCGACCAGCAGTTCGTCGGCTTCCAGAACTACGTCGAACTGTTCCAGGACCCGGACTTCCCGAAGTCCGTCATCCTGACGGTCGTGTTCCTGCTCGCCTCGGCGGTCGTGGGACAGAACGTGCTGGGGCTCGGCCTCGCACTCCTGATGCGCTCGGCCAACAAGGCCGTCCGCGCGATCGTCGGCACGTTCGTCGTCGCCGCCTGGGTCCTGCCGGAGATCGTCGCCTCGTTCGCCGCGTACGCGTTCTTCAACGACGAGGGCACGCTCAACGAGTTCCTGAAGTCCATCGGCATCAGCGGACCGAACTGGCTCTACACGTTCCCGATGTTCGCCGTGATCCTGGCCAACATCTGGCGCGGTACGGCCTTCTCGATGCTCGTCTACTCCGCCGCCGTGCAGGAGGTCCCCGAGGAGATCACCGAGTCCGCCGAGGTCGACGGTGCCACGGGGTGGCAGCGCCTCGTCTACATCACCCTGCCGGTGATCCGACGGAGCATCTCCACCAACCTGATGCTGACGACGCTGCAGACGCTGTCGGTCTTCACCCTCATCTTCGTGATGACCGGGGGTGGGCCGGGCACGAACTCGTCGACCCTGCCGATCCTCGCCTACCAAGAGGCGTTCAAGTTCTCGCAGCTCGGCTTCGGGACCGCGATCGCGACCATCCTGCTCGTGGTGGGGGCGGTCTTCTCGATCATCTACATCCGAGCCCTCAAGCCGGAGGTGGACTGATGGCCATCACTGCCCCGTCCCTCGACCCGACCACCACCCGCTCGGTGACCGCTCCCGGTTCGCTGCACATGACGTCGCCCCGCGGCCGCACCATGCGGTGGGTGGCGAACACCGTGCTGCTCGTCATCGCGGTGTGCTTCGCGGTCCCGCTGCTCTGGCTCGTCCTCGCCTCGGTCGACACCCAGGCGTCGCTGTCCGTGAAGCTGCCGACGCAGTTCACGCTCGACAACTTCACCAAGGTGCTCACGCCCGAGCTGTCGTTCATCCCGCTCGCGAACAGCCTGCTGCTCTCCGGCGGCACGGCAGTCGTCACCGTGGTCTTCGCACTGCTCGCCGCCTACCCGCTGTCCCGCTACAAGATGCGGGTCAACAAGCCGTTCCTGTACAGCATCCTGTTCGGGACCGGCCTGCCGATCACCGCCATGATGGTGCCGGTCTACGCGCTGTTCGTGTCGCTCAACCTGATCGACAACGTGTGGGGCTGCATCTTCTTCCTCGCCGCGACGTCGCTGCCGATGGCGATCTGGATGGCGAAGAACTTCATGGACTCCGTGCCGATCTCGCTCGAAGAAGCTGCGTGGACCGACGGGGCGTCGATGATGACCACCCTGACGCGCATCGTCGTCCCGCTCATGCGTCCGGGCATCGCCGTCGTGTTCATCTTCGTGTTCATCCAGGCGTGGGGGAACTTCTTCGTCCCGTTCGTCCTGCTGCTCTCGCCCGACAAGGTGCCCGCCGCGGTGAGCATCTTCAACTTCTTCGGGCAGAACGGGGCGGTCGCGTACGGACAGCTCGCCGCGTTCTCCATCGTCTACTCCGTGCCCGTCATCGCCCTCTACGTGATCGTGTCCCGAGGCCTCGGCGGCGGCAACGCCCTCGCCGGCGGCATCAAGGGCTGATCCGCTGGCTCCGGCCGGCTCTCTCGAAAGGAACCACATGCACCAGGACGAACCGCTCGTCGAGGCCCGGATCGCCCGCCTCGTCCGCGACCGTGTCGACCCCGCCGTCCACCGCCGCTCGGCGCCGGTGACGATCGAGGCGTGGGAGGTGCCGGACGAGCCGGTGCCGTTCGACTCCGCCGTCCAGCAGGCGTACACACCGTTCACCGTGGGCAGCGCCTGGGGTGGCCGGCCGTGGGGGACCACCTGGTTCCGGATCACCGGCACCGTCCCCGCCGACTTCGGTACCGCGCCGGGGACCACTGCGGAACTGCTCGTCGACCTCGGGTTCACCAAGCGGCACCCGGGGTTCCAGGCCGAGGGACTGGCGTACCGGCCCGACGGCTCCACGATCAAGGGCGTGGAGCCGCGGAACGACACCGTGCCCGTCGAGGTCGGTGCAGGGGAGTCGTTCGAGCTGTACGTCGAGGCCGGCGCGAACCCGGACATCGGCGGCGACTCGTTCCAGGGCGCGACGCCCCTCGGGTCGCGCTCCACCGCGGGTGACAAGCCGATCTACCGCGTGCGCGCCCTCGAACTCGTCGAGCGCGACGACACCGTGTGGGAGCTGCAGCAGGACTTCTGGGTCCTGCGCGGCCTGATGGCGGAACTCCCCACGGACGGCACCCGCGGCGCCGACATCCTGCACGCCCTCGAGCTCGCCGCCGACGCCCTCGACCCCGACGACGTCGCCGGCACCGCAGCGGACGCCCGTCAGGTGCTCGCACCCGTACTGGCCGTCCCCGCCAGTGCCGCCGCACACCGGGCGATCGCCGTCGGCCACGCGCACATCGACTCCGCCTGGCTCTGGCCGGTGCGCGAGACGATCCGCAAGTGCGCCCGCACCTTCTCGAACGTCCTCGACCTGATGGACCGCGACCCGGACTTCACCTTCGCGTGCTCGTCCGCGCAGCAGTACGCGTGGATCCGCGACGGCTACCCGTCGATCTGGGCCCGGATCAAGCAGCGCGTCGCCGAGGGCCGGTGGATCCCGGTCGGTGGCATGTGGGTCGAGTCGGACACGAACCTGCCCGGTGGTGAAGCCCTCGCCCGACAGTTCGTCGCCGGCAAGCGCTTCTTCCTCGAGGAGTTCGGCATCGACACCCCCGAGGCCTGGCTGCCCGACTCGTTCGGCTACTCCGGCGCGCTGCCCCAGATCGTCCGCGCCGCCGGCTCGAAGTGGTTCGTCACCCAGAAGCCGTCGTGGAACGAGACGAACGTCATCCCGCACACCTCCTTCCACTGGGAGGGCATCGACGGCTCGCGCGTCCTGACGCACCTGCCGCCGGCCGACACCTACAACTCCGACGTCTCCGCCGCCGATCTGCACCGGGGCGAACGCAACAACAAGGAGCGCGGCGTCGCCAACACCTCGATGCTGCTCTACGGCTTCGGTGACGGTGGCGGCGGACCCACCCGCGAGATGGTCGCCGCCGCCCGACGCCAGCACGACCTGGACGGCTCGCCGCGCGTGCAGCTCGGCACACCCGCCCAGGTCTTCGAGGAGCTCGAACGGGTGCTGCCGACCCCCGGTGTGTGGTCCGGCGAGATGTACCTCGAGTTCCACCGCGGCACCTACACGTCGCAGATCCGCACGAAGCAGGGCAACCGTCGCTCCGAGCACCTGCTCCGCGAAGCCGAGCTGTGGGCGTCGACCGCGGCTGTGCGCCTCGGGCTCGACTACCCCTACGAAGAGCTCGAGCGCGCCTGGCACACCGTCCTGCTGCAGCAGTTCCACGACATCCTGCCGGGGTCCTCGATCGCCTGGGTCTACGAGAACGCCGAGGAGAACTACGCGCAGATCGCCCAGGTGCTCGAGGGGCTGATCGGCAACGCGACGACCGCGCTCGCGAACGGGGGCGCTGCGGCGCTCGCCGGGGTCGGGGCCTCGTCGTCGGCCGCCGCCGGCGGCAGCAGCGCGCTGCTCGACGCGCCGTCCGGCGCCGACGCCGTCGGCGGCAGTGGCTCGTCCGGGAACGTCGTGCGCTTCAACGCCTCGCCGGTCGCGGCGGGAGACGCGGCCGCCCTGGGTGGTTCGCTCGGCTCGGAACCGCGACCCGTGCCTCCCGTCCGCTCCGGCGACCACTTCGTGTTCGACACGGGCGTCGTCACGGCGACCATCGACGGCGCCGGCCACGTCGTGTCGCTCGTCGACCGCGCCAGCGGGCGCGACGCGATCGCACCGGGTGCGGCCGCTGCCGAGTACACCGTCTTCCGCGACACCCCGAACCAGTGGGAGGCGTGGGACATCGACCGTGCGTACCAGCGCAACGGCACCGTCCTGTCAGCGTCGTCGGTCGCGATCGACGGCTCCTCGCTCGTGGTGGAACGGTCCTTCGGGTCGTCGACGCTCACGACCCGGTACTCCGCCGTCGAGGGCGAGGCCGAGCTGGTGATCGAGACCGAGGTCGACTGGCACGAGCACCAGAAGCTGCTGAAGCTCGCGTTCCCGGTGGACGTCCGTGCGTCGTCCGCCTCGAGCGAGATCCAGTTCGGGCACATCGACCGGCCGACCCACCAGAACACCTCGTGGGACCACGCCCGCTTCGAGACGTCGGCGCACCGCTGGGTCCACGTGGCGGAGCCCGGGTTCGGTGTCGCGGTGGCGAACGACTCCACGTACGGACACGACATCACGCGCTCCACGCGGGCCGACGGCGGCACCACGACGCTCGTGCGCGAGTCGCTGCTGCGCGGGCCGACGTTCCCGGACCCGAACGCCGACCAGGGGCACCACGTGTTCCGGACCGTGCTGCGGGTGGGGGCCTCGGTGCTCGACGCCGCCGACTCCGGCTACCGGTTGAACCTGCCGGTGCGCTCGGTCGCGGGGACGACTGGCGTTTCGCCGCTGGTCTCGGTGTCGTCGCCGCAGGTCCTGGTCGAGGCCGTGAAGCTCGCCGAGGACCGCTCCGGTGACGTGGTCGTGCGACTGTACGAGGCCTCCGGTGGTCGGGCGACCGACGTCGGGGTGTCGTTCGGGTTCGACGTCGCTTCGGTGGCGACGGTGGACCTGCTGGAACGCCCGCTGGGGGACTCGTGGGACTCGGGGGAGCCGGTCGTGCTCACGCTCCGGCCCTTCGAGATCGTGACCCTGCGGGTACGCCGGGCCTGAGGCAGCGGGGCCGGTCCCCCTCGGGGGAGAGACCGCGGCGCCGGACGGGACACGGGTGCGTTCCGTCCGGCGCCGCTCTGCGTGTGGTGCGTGCGTGGGTGGGTGGGTACCTGGTCGATTCGGGCGTAACTGGTCGAAAGTTCCGACCAGGTACACCCGATTCCGCTTGGCATCGCGGCCGTTCTGGGAAGGAACGTCCTCCCTCCACAGGCGGGCAGACCTGGAGGCCCGTCCACAGACCTCGACGTCAGCCCGCTGGGCGCATGGCGGGTCGGGCAACGTCTCCTCCATGAACGAACCGCTGCCCATCCTCCGAGCCTCGGCCACGCGTGAGGCCGGACTCGACGCCACCACCCTGCGCCGCCGGACCAGGCTCCAGGGTCCGGGCCGACTCGTCCGGGCAGGGCCGAACGCGTTCGTCGACGGGGCAGCGTGGGACGCGGCCGGGCCACGGCAGCGGTACGTCACCCGCGTGTACGCGCGGCTCGGCCGGCTCGGCTCGCGGGCGACGGCATCGCACGACTCGGCGGCCGCGGTGCACGGGCTGCCCGCGCTCGGCGGGTGGAGCGTCCCGGTGCACGCCACCGTGCCGGAGTCGATGTACCGGGGCAGGACCCCCGAGCTGGTCCTGCACACGAGACCGGTGTCCGGCGCCGAACGGGTCCGGGTCGGCGACCTCGCCGTGACCGCGGTCCCGCGGACGGTGATCGACATCGCCATGAGCGGGGACCTGCGCACGGGGGTCGTCGTGGCAGACGCTGCGCTGCGCAACGGGACCGAGCGCGACGAGCTGTGGCGAGCGGTGCACCCGAGTGCTCGCGGGCGGGCCCGGGCCGCACAGGTCCTCGACCTGGCCGACGGGCGTTCGGGGTCGCCGGCGGAGTCACTCGCGCGCGTGGTCTTCCGCGAGCTCGGGTTGCCCGCTCCCGTGCTGCAGCAGGAGTTCGTCGTCGACGGTCGCCGGTCCGCCGTCGACTTCTGGTTCCCCGCAGAAGGCGTCGTCGTCGAGATCGACGGACGCGCGAAGTACACGCAGGACCGGTACCTCGGCGGTCGCAGCCAGACCGACGTGTTCCTGGACGAGAAACGTCGCCACGCCAGGCTGCTCACGGTGCCTGGTGTGCGGACGATCATCCGGCTCGAGTGGCGGGACCTGTTCGACCTCGATGCGCTGGCGCTCCGGTTCCGCGCCGCGGGGTTGCCGTGTGCGATCCGCCCGGTGCGGAGCGCCCGCCGCACCGCAGTCGGTGGGCGTCGGTGAGCCGGCTCAGCGCGGCGTGGTTAGCGTGGCGGCATGGCAGTGCAGGAGATCTGGCTCGTCCGCCACGGTGAATCGCTCGCGAACGTCGCCGCCGCCCGAGCAGAGGGCGCGGGCGACGACGTCATCGACGTCGAGTACCGGGACGCCGACGTCCCGCTGAGCCCGCTCGGCGAGTCGCAGTCGCGGTCGCTCGGACAGGAACTCGCCGATCGTGGCATCGACGACGTCCCCGTGGCGCTGTGGGTCTCGCCGTACCTGCGTGCGAAGCAGACCATCGAGATCGCGCTCGGGGCCGGCGGGCTGGCCGAGCCCGAGAAACGGGTGGACGAGCGGCTCCGCGACCGCGAGCTCGGTGTGCTCGACCTGCTCACCCTGCAGGGTGTGCGGAACCGGTACCCCGACGAGGAACGTCGCCGGCAGTGGCTCGGCAAGTACTACCACCGGCCAGCGGGCGGCGAGTCCTGGGCCGACGTGATGCTCCGGCTCCGATCGGTACTGGTCGACGTCGAACGGATCGAGGGCACCGAGCGGCTCGTCGTCGCGGCGCACGATGCCGTCGTGATGCTGGTCGTGGCGGTGTGCCTCGACCTCGACGAGCCGGCGCTCATGGAGTTCGCTCGGACGCACGCGGTCGCGAACGCCTCCCTCACCCGACTCCGCCGCGAGCGTGCGGGCGCACCGTGGGTGCTCGAGGAGTTCTCCTCCGTCGGGCACCTCGACGACGACGAGATCACGGCGCACACCGGTCGGAAGGACGACGAGCATGTCCGCTGAGACCGTCACCCCGAACTTCCTGCGGGACTGGCCGCTCCCCGAGCCCGGCGCCGGCAAGTACGGTCGCGGGCAGGTGCTCGTGGTCGGCGGCGCAGCGCGGACGCCCGGAGCCGCGATGCTCTCGGCGCTCGCTGCACTCCGGGTGGGAGCCGGGCGGCTCACCCTCGCGGTGGGGCGGAGCATCGCGAACGAGGTCGCGGTCGCCGTGCCCGAGTCCGGCGTCGAACCGCTCGACGAGGACGCGGACGGTCACGTCGCCGTGGGCGCGATCGAGGGCATCGCCGCCTCCGCCGCGAGTGCGGACGCGCTGCTGGTCGGCCCAGGACTCGACGAGCCGAACGGCACCCGTGACCTGGTGGCCGGACTCGCCGACGTCGTCGGACCACAGACCACCGTCGTGCTCGATGCGTTCGCCCTCGGGGTGGCGGCCGACGTGCGGGACCGTCTGGAACCG
Source organism: Curtobacterium sp. PhB142 (assembly GCF_004341255.1). Lineage (NCBI taxonomy): Bacteria > Bacillati > Actinomycetota > Actinomycetes > Micrococcales > Microbacteriaceae > Curtobacterium > Curtobacterium sp. PhB142. The sequence goes on from NZ_SLUT01000004.1 coordinate 255,219, forward strand.
CTCCGGGGTCGGCTGGTGATGACACCCAACTCCGGCGAAGCCGAACGGCTCCTCGGTCGGGAGGGCAGCGACGACAACGTGGCCGACGCGATGGCGATCGCGCAGCGGTTCGGTGCGGTCGTGGCCCTGGGCGACGCCATCGCGACGCCGCAGGGGCGGAGCTGGATCAAGGGCACCGGCTCCGGAGGACTCGGTACCAGCGGCAGTGGCGACGTCCTGTCGGGTGCGGTCGCCGGCCTGCTCGCTCGTGGCGCGGAACCGGCACAGGCGGTGGCGTGGGCGTCCTACGTGCACGCGGCTGCCGGTGATCGGCTCGCGGTGCAGGTCGGGCCGCTCGGCTACCTGGCGAGCGAACTCGTGACCGAGATCCCGCGGGTGCTCGTCGAACTCGGCGCCTGAGCTCGCCCGTTCTTTCCCAGAGCGCGCGCGATACCTCATGCTTTCGGGCATACCTGCCAGGAACTTCTGACCAGGTACGCCCGAATCGACCAGGTACGCCGCCGCCCCGCCCCGCGCCGCGCCCCGCGCCCCGCTCAGCCCTGCAGCGCCTCGACGGCCTTCGCGATGCGCCGCGCTCGGGTCTCCGGCGCCTTCGCCTGCGACACCGGGTCGGCGAGCGCTCGCTGCCGCGAGTTCGACAGGGTGTCGAAGGCTGCACGCACCCCAGCGTCCTGCAGCGCCGCCGTCAGGTCGTCGGGCAGGTCGATGACCCGGGGCTGCGTGTCGACGACGAGCGTGACCTCGACGGTGTCCTCGGCCGCGATACCCGCGGCCTCGCGGTGCGACGCGGACAGCGGCACCAGGAACTGCTCGTCCATGACCCCGACGGTGGACCGGTAGGTGTAGCCGCCGTTGATCGTGACCACCACCGGCGGACGCTTCCCCGAGCCGAGCGCATCGATCACGGACGACGGGACCGGGAGCCCTGTCGCCGTCTTCCTCGCCAGCAGGACCGTCGTCGTGAACTGCATCCGTGCCTCCAGTGCGATGTGGACGCGACCGTGCGTCCGAGGTGGGAAACCAGCAGAACGGTACAGGCGTACCCGCTGTTCCGCCACCGTTCACCGCCGCAGCACGGGCCGGAAACCGGCCGCCTCCACGATCGTCCCGGGCCGAGAACCGCGGCCCCACCCGCAGCACCCACCCGAAAGGCACCTCCCGTGCAGCACAAGCGCACCATCGCCGGCATCGCCCTCGCCGCCGCAGCGATCGTCACCCTCGCCGGATGCTCGGCCACGAGCTCGGCCAGCACGACGAAGGACGACACGAACTGGAAGACCGCCACGAGCGCCGAGGCCTCCGGTGGCATGGACGCCCTCGTGAAGGCCGCGAAGGCCGAGGGGCAGCTCAACGTCATCGCGCTGCCGCCGTCGTGGGCCAACTACGGCAAGATCATCGACGGCTTCACGAAGAAGTACGACATCAAGGTCAACTCCGCGAACCCGAACGGCTCCAGCGCCGACGAGGTCGCCGCGGTGAAGTCGCAGAAGGGGCAGTCCACCGCTCCCGACGTGCTCGACCTCGGCAACGCCGTGCTGCAGGAGAACCTGGACCTGCTGACGGACTACAAGGTCGCGAACTGGAGCGACATCCCGGACACGCTCAAGGAGCAGGACGGCGCCTGGACCCGCGACTACACGGGCCTGATGTCGATCGGCTACGACTCGTCGAAGATCACGGACGCCCCGAAGGACCTGACGGACCTGCTCGGCTCCGAGTACAAGGGCAAGGTCTCCATCGCGGGCGACCCGACGCAGGCGAACCAGGCTGCGTCCGCGGTCTACCTGGCCGCGCTCGAGAACGGCGGCTCAGCCGACGACATCACCAAGGGCGTCGACTACTTCGGCAAGCTGAAGCAGGCCGGCAACTTCCAGAACGTGCTGCCCACGCAGGCCACGGTCGCGTCGGGTGAGACCCCCGTGGTCATCCAGTGGTCGTACAACAACCTCGCCTGGGGCCCCGCCGCCGGTGCGAGTGGCAACAAGGACTGGAAGACCGTCGTGCCCGAGGGTCAGGCGCTCGGCTCGTACTACTCGCAGGCGATCAACAAGGACGCCCCGCACCCCGCCGCAGCGCGCCTGTGGCAGGAGTACATCGCGAGCCCCGAGGCACAGAACCTGTACCTGAAGGCCGGTGCGTTCCCGTCGACCCTCGCCGCCCTGGAGGAGTCCGGCAAGGTCGACCAGGACGCCCTCGACGCCGCCGGTGGTGCGCCGAAGGACTACGTCGAGCTGACCGACGCGCAGGTGGCAGACGCCGCGAAGGTGCTGTCCGCCAAGTGGTCCTCGACCATGGGGTCCTGACCAGCATGACCACCGCATCGGCGGGCGCGCCCGCGCCAGCAGCGAGCGCACCGGCGACGAGCGCGACGAGCCCCGTGCTCCCGACGTCCGCACGAGCGCCCGTCGATGCCACCCACGGCGCCGGACCCCGTGTCCGGCGCCGCGTCGGCCTGGCCTGGCTCGGCCTCACCCCGTTCGCCGCGTACGTCCTGCTCTTCCTCGCCGTCCCCGCGGTGATCGCGGTCGGCAGCGGGTTCTTCACCGACGACGGCGCGTTCACCCTCGCGAACCTCGCAGCGTTGGCCGAGCCCTCCGTCCTGCGGGCCTTCGGCGGCTCGTTCGGCCTGTCCGCCGTGTCCGCCGTGATCGGCGCCGTCGTCGGAGCGCTCGTCTGCTGGGCGCTGTCGGCACTGCGGCCCGACGGGCTCGTCCGGTCGATGATCGACTCGGCCGCGAGCGTCCTCGCCCAGTTCGGCGGCGTCATGCTCGCGTTCGCGTTCATCGCCACGATCGGCGTGCAGGGCCTCGTCACGACGTGGCTGGTGTCCCTCGTCGACGTGGACCGCAACGCGACCGGCGCCTTCCTCTACACGGTGCCCGGTCTCGTCATCCCCTACGTCTACTTCCAGGTGCCGCTGATGGTCCTCACGTTCATGCCCGCGCTCGAGGGCGTGAAGACGCAGTGGGGCGAGGCCGCCGCCACCCTCGGCGCCTCCCGCGCCACGTACTGGCGCCGGATCGCCCTGCCCGTGCTCGCACCGGCGTTCTGGGGCTCGTTGCTCCTGCTGTTCGCGAACGGCTTCTCGTCGTTCGCCACCGCCGCGGCACTCATCTCGCAGGGCGGCATCGTGCCGCTCACGATCCGCACGCAGCTCACCAGCGAGACCCTCATCGATCTGCAGAACGTCGCCGGCGTGCTCGCCTTCGGCATGGTCGTCGTGATGGCGGTCGTCATGGGCGCGTACTCGTTGCTGCAGCGCCGGGCCGCAAGGTGGCAGCGATGAGCGCGGCAACGCCGGTGGGGCCGTCGCGTCCGACGTCGGTCGCGTCCGGTCGGACGGGAGGCTCGCCCCGCGTCGGCCGCTTCGGCACGGCCCCGTCATGGGGCACCGCCACGGCCGTGCTCACGGTCGTCGGGATCGTCTTCGCCGTCCCGCTGGCCGCGCTGGTGCAGTTCACCTTCCGCCAGGGCACCGACGACGGTCTGACCTTCGCGCACTGGGCGGCCATCGTCGACCCGGTCAACGCGTTCACCTACCAGCCGGTGTTCGACGGCCTCGGGGCATCGCTGCTCATCGCGGTCATCACCGTCGGCATCGTGCTGTTCGTCCTGCTGCCCGCCCAGATCATCACGGCGTTGCGCTACCCGAAGCTCCGCCGCGTGCTCGAGTTCGTCTGCATCGTCCCGATCACGGTCCCCGTGGTGGTGCTCGTCGTCGGCTTCATCCCCGTGTACCAGGTGGTCTCGCGGGTCTTCGGGTCCGGCGCGTGGACGCTGGCCTTCGCGATCGGCATCGTCACGCTGCCGTTCGCGTTCCGCCCGATCGCAGCCGCCATCACCGCGACGGACATGACGGTGCTGTCCGAGGCCGCCCGGTCGCTCGGCGCCTCGTGGTGGACGGTCACCTGGCGGGTGCTCCTGCCGAACCTCCGCCGGGGCATCACCGCCGCGTGCTTCCTCACCATCACGGTGGTCCTCGGCGAGTACACGCTCGCCGCGTTCCTGTCCCGCACCACCTTCCAGACCGCCCTCGTGCTCGTGCAGCAGACCGACCCGTACGTCGCCGCGATCTTCTCGGTCGCGGCCCTCCTGTTCGGCTTCGTCCTGCTCGTCGTCATCGGCCGCATCGGGACGGGCCGTCGTGCCGGCCGTACCCGCACCGTCCGCACCACCCGCGTCAAGGAGTCCGCATGACCGTCACCGCACCGGCAGCCCCGGCGTCCCTCGCCTCCACCGGCGCCGTCGTCGAGCTCGAGGCCGTCGAGAAGCACTACGGCACGCACCGGGCCCTGGCCGGACTGTCGCTCCGCGTCGAACCGGGCGAGTTCGTGTCCCTGCTCGGCCCGTCGGGCTGCGGCAAGACGACGGCGCTCCGAGCGCTCGCCGGCCTCGAGGCCATCGACGCCGGCGCCATCCGCATCGACGGCCAGGACGTCGCCACCACCCCGGTGAACAAGCGCGACATCGGGATGGTGTTCCAGCAGTACTCGTTGTTCCCGCACATGACGGTGCGGCAGAACGTCGCGTTCGGCCTCGAGATGCGCCGTGTCCCCGCCGCCGAGCGCAGGAGCCGCGTCGTCGAGGCACTCGACATGGTGCACCTGGGCGAGTTCGCCGAGCGCTACCCGCACCAGCTGTCGGGTGGCCAGCAGCAGCGCGTCGCCCTCGCCCGAGCCCTGGTCACGCGGCCCCGCGTCCTCCTGCTCGACGAGCCGCTCTCCGCCCTCGACGCCAAGGTGCGCGTCTCGCTCCGTGAGGAGATCCGCCGCATCCAGAGCGACCTCGGCATCACCACGGTGTTCGTCACCCACGACCAGGAAGAGGCGCTCGCCGTCTCCGACCGCATCGCCGTGATGAACGCCGGCGACATCGAGCAGATCGGCACGCCGGAAGAGCTCTACCGTTCTCCATCGTCGGCGTTCACGGCGGACTTCGTCGGCCAGTCGAACCGGCTGCAGGGCGACCTGCGCGGCGGCGACGTCTTCGTGTACGGGTTCCGCGTGCCCGCGCTCGACGCCTCGGTCGCCGACGGGCCGGTGCTCGCCTACGTCCGACCGGAGGACGTCGCCTTCGCCCCGGAGGGCATCACCGGCACCGTCGTGTCGTCGAGCTTCCTCGGCTCGATCCGCCGCACCACGGTCCGGCTCGACGACGACACCGTCGTGATCGTGCAGCACGAGGTCGGCGACCGTCGCGCCGCCGGCGAGTCCGTCGCCGTCCGCCTGCTCGGCGCCCCCGTCGCGGTCGCCCCGCTCACCTGACCGCGACTGCTCGTTCGACGAAAGCGACAGTCCTCGCCGGGCCAGGCGCGTCCCCTCCGCGAAAGCGACAGTTCCCCGCGGAACGTCGGCGGCACACTGTCGCTTTCGCGGGGTGGGCGCGACCACGGGCGGACGGGAGGCGCGTGGCGGGGCCGCCCCGCGCCTCCAGGCCGGTGGGGTCAGCGCTGGAAGCGCGCCTCGCGCTCGTCGGCCAACGCCGCCGCGACACGGGCACGCATGTTCGCGGGCATGTCGGGCAGGTCGTCGAGCCGGGCCCAGAACGCCTCGGTGTTCTCGCCGTCGGCGGGGTTCGGCGTGCCCGAGACGTACCGGCACGCGAACACCAGGTCGAGGTACTGCGCCCGGTCGCCGTTCGGGTACGTCATCTCCGGCAGCACCTGCACCCACGCCAGCCGTTCGGCGACGGCGACGACGTCGGCCTCTTCCAGGACCTCGCGCTCGGCGGCGACGGCGGGTTCCTCGCCCGGGTCGACGATGCCGGTCACCGGGGTGAAGGCGCCGTTGTCCGCACGACGGACCACGAGCAGCTCCTGGTCGGCACCGGAACCCCGCGTGACCACGGCGGTGACGCCCGTCAGCCACAGCGGATCGGTGCCGATCCTCGAGCGGAGGGACAGGACGAAGTCGGGGGTGGGCATGTCCCCACGCTACCGATCCCGCCCTGTCGGAGACTGGTCATGACCAGTAGCATGGGCGTGTGGAGATCATCATCCTGCCCACGCCGGCTGAGGTCGGTCGCGTCGCCGCGGCCAAGATCGCGTCCGTCGTCGCCAAGAAGCCGTCCGCCGTCATCGGTCTCGCCACCGGATCCAGCCCGCAGGGCATCTACACCGACCTGCAGCGTCGGGTCGGTGCAGGCGAGATCTCGTTCGCCGAGGCTCGCGGGTTCGCCCTCGACGAGTACGTCGGCATCCCGCTCGAGCACCCGGAGTCGTACGCCAGCGTCATCGCGCGCGACGTCGTGGCGCCGCTCGGGTTCGACCCCTCGCGGGTGCGGGTGCCCGACGGTCGTGCCGACGACCTCGAGTTCGCGGCGAAGGAGTACGACGCTGCGATCCGTGCCGCCGGCGGGATCGACGTGCAGATCCTGGGGATCGGCGCGAACGGCCACATCGGGTTCAACGAGCCGACGTCGTCGTTCGCCTCGCGCACCCGGATCAAGACCCTGGCGCCGTCGACCCGTGACGCCAACGCGCGGTTCTTCGACTCGCCCGAGCAGGTCCCGACGCACTGCATGACGCAGGGGCTCGGCACCATCCTCGACGCCCAGCAGCTCGTCCTCGTCGCGCAGGGCTCCGCCAAGGCCGACGCGATCGCCGCCGCGGTCGAGGGGCCGCTCAGCTCGTTCGTCCCCGGTTCGGCGCTGCAGCTGCACGAGCACGCGACGGTCGTCGTCGACGAGGAAGCCGCGGCCGGCCTGCAGCTCGCTGACTACTACCGCTACACGTACGCGAACAAGCCCGCGTGGCAGGTGTTCGAGTAGGACCGACGATCAGCCGTCTGCGCGTTGCCGGAACGCGGTGTGCAGGCGGCTGAGGCCGTCGTCCAGGGTCTCGGCCGAGCACCCGAAGTTCAGCCGCGCGAAGCCCTGACCCTGGCGTCCGAACGCCGGGCCGGAGGCGAGCGCCACCTTCGCCTCGTCGACCAGCAGCGCCGCGGGGTCGTCGCCCCACGGCAGGGCGCGCAGGTCCAGCCACGCCAGGTAGGACGCCTGCGGCTGCCGGTACTCCGCCCCGGGCAGGACGTCACCGATCCGCTCGGCCAGGGTGCGGCGGTTCGCGGCCAGTTCGGTGAGCAGGGACGCGAGCCACGGCCCCCCTTCGCTGAACGCCGCGACGCTCGCGGTGTACCCGAGGATGCCCGTGCGCTCGACGACCTCGGTCGGCAGGGCGTCGAACCAGGCACGGGCCCGCTCCGAGGCGCCGACGATGAGCGCGCACTTCGTGCCAGCGAGGTTCCAGGCCTTGCTCGCGCTCGTCAACGAGACCCCGAGCGCGGCGGCCTCGGGGCAGGAGTCCAGGAACGGCGTGAAGACCGCGTCGGCGTGCACGAGCGGCGCGTGGATCTCGTCCGAGACGACCACGGCGTCCCACTCGGCGGCGAGCTTCGCGAGTGCGACGAGCGACGAGCGGTCGTGCACCAGGCCGAGGGGGTTGTGCGGGTTGCAGAGCAGCACTGTACGCGCGCCGTCGGCGAACGCCTGCGCGAGGCCGTCCAGGTCCATCCGCCAACCGGCCGTGGTGTCGAACGGGTCCGCGGGGCCGTCGGGTGCGAGCAACGGGACCTCGGTCACGGTGCCGCCGGCCTCGGACACGTACTCCCAGAACGGCGGGTACACGGGCGGCATGATGACGACCTGGTCGCCCGGCTCGATGATCCGGCGGAGCATCTCCACCGCAGCGACCGACACGTCGGTGGTGGTGCGGACGAGGTCGGGGTCGACGCGCCAGGCCCACCGGCTCTCGGCGAAGTCCGCGAACGCCTCGGGCAGCGCACGACCGTGGCCGACGTACCCGGTGTCACCGTTGGTGACCGCGGCGACGAGGGCGTCGCGCACCGGCTCCGCGAGCATCGAGTCCATCTCGGCGACGAACATCGGCAGGACGTCCGGCGGGTACGCGGTGTACTTCTCGCTCGTACGGCTGCGGTGCGCATCGAACACGGAGACCATGACGCTCATGCGCCCATCCTGACAGTGCCCGCCGCCGCACGGCAGGATGAACCCGTGGAACACCGCTCGCGCACCGTGCTCCGGGCCGTCCGTGACGCGGTGCTGGTGGCCGTCGGCAGTGTCGCGATCGGCCTGGTCATCGTGATCGCCGGACTGGGGTGGCTCGACGACATGCCCTACCGGGGGTCCTCGACCGAAGCGGCCTACATCGCGGTCGCGGTGGCGGCGGTCGCCGTCTGCGGGTTCGGGGCGCTGGTCGGCCTCGCCGCGATCAGGGCGTCGGTCAGCTCGTCGGACGGAGCCCGGCGAGCAGGATCTCGACGTAGCGCTCCGGATCGCTGACCCGGGTACCGCCGGCGACGGCGGCCTCGCGCAGCCCGCACAGCAGTCGGCGGAGGTCGTCGGCGTCGATGTCGGTCCGGACGATCCCCTCGGTGCGTCCCCGCGCGAGCAGCGCGTCGACGGACACCACCAGGTCGCCGGCGAGGGCAGCGGTGTCCGCGCAGGAGAACCCGCCGTTCGTCAGCAGGTCGCCGAGCGCTGCGTCGTCCACCATGCTCCGGAACGCAGCGGTGACGACCCCGCGGAGCGCATCGGCCGCGTCCGGCAGGACGACGGCGTCGCGGACCTGGTCGAGCATGTCCTCGAGCGCGTCGATCGCGAGCGCTTCGAGCAGGTGCTGCTGGCTCGGGAAGTGCCGGTAGGCGGTCCCGACCCCCACTCCGGCCTCGTGCGCGACGGCGTTGAGCAGGGCCGGTTCTCCCCGGTCGACGAAGGTGCGGGCGACGTCGAGCAGCGCCGTCCGGTTGCGCTGGGCATCGGAGCGCAGCGCCTCGGGTCGAGCCATCGCGATCGTCATGTGGACACTCTATCCGGTTGTGCTAGCGTTCCGGATGAATCATCCGATTGGGTGCGCCGAACGAGCAGGAGACGACGATGGACAGCTTCGAGTGGGAACCGGCAGCGATGCCCGACCAGCACGGCAGGACCGTGGTGGTCACCGGCGCGACCGGTGGGCTCGGCCTCGTCGTCGCCACGACCCTCGCCTCGGCCGGCGCCCGCGTCGTCGCCGGGGTGCGCGACCTCGACAAGGCGGCTCGCGTCCTCCCCGTGGGACTCGACCTGGAGGCGCGGCTCGTCGACACCGCGTCCGTCGCGTCCGTCTCGGCGTTCGCCCGGCAGCTCGCCGAGGACGGCATCGCCGTGGACGCCCTCGTCAACAACGCCGGTGCGACGATCGGCACCTTCGGGCGCACCGACGAAGGAATCGAGCGCACCTGGGCGACGAACGTCGTCGGGCCGGCCGTGCTCGCCGAGGCGATGCTCCCGCTGCTCGGCGGGCCGTCGCCCCGCGTCGTGCTCGTCGGCTCGAACCTGTCGCAGCGCACCCGCCGCGTGCCTGGTCCGGGCGGGGTCGACGGTCCGGACGACTACTCGCAGTTCGGTGTGTACACCGACTCCAAGACCGCGGCCGCAGCGCTGAGCGTCGACCTCGGTGAACGACTCCGTGCTGCCGGTTCGGACATCCGGACGGTCATCGCGCACCCCGGCATCGCGGCGACGGGGATGAACGACCAGGCGGAGACCCTGACGCAGCGCCTCGGCGGCATGGTCGCACGCAGCTTGGCCCGGACCGCTGCGGACGGCGCTCGTTCGACCCTCTGGGCAGCCACCGCCGCGGACGTCACCGAGGGGGTGTTCGTCGGACCGGCGCTCCGTCGTGGTGACCGGCGGCTGCACGTCGTGCCGGTGCAGGGCCCGGCGGCGGACCCGGCGTTCCGCGCTCGCGTCCGGGCCTTCGTGGACCAGGTCGCGGTGCGCGACGGGTCCTGATCATCCGTTCACGTGGGCAGCAGGTGCCGGAGTGCCGCTTCCGTGATGCGCGCCGGCATCGTGTGGCCGCCGTCGAACACCTCGGTCGTCGCGACACCCGGAGGGAACGCGTCGAGGACGCGCCGGACGCCGGCGAGGGGGAACAGTCCGTCGTCCCGTCCCGCCGCGACGAGGACCGGTTGATCAACGGCCGACGCGACCAGGGGGACGTCGCCAGCGGCGGTGAGTCCCGGGACGAACCAGGCCGGGTTGTGGCGGATCCGAGCGTCCTCGAACGAGGCCAGCGTACCGAGTCCGCAGCTGACCACGCCCCGCGTGAGTCGGGCGTCCACGGCGAGTGCGAACAGCGCCACCTGTCCGCCGAGGGAGTGTCCGACGATGCCGAGTTCGGTGTCGGCAGTACTCGTCTCGATCATCCAGGACGTCACCGTGGCGATGTCACGCGAGTGCTTCGCCTGCAGGCTGCTGCCGTCCGCCACACGGAAGAGCGCGTCGAGGCGTTCGTCGGCCGCCGGGTCGTCAGTCCAGTCGCGTCGGCGTTCCTCGAAACCGATCAGATCGGGGATGACCACGCGGGCCCCACTGCGAGCGAGCACCACGCCGTAGGCGAGAGTCGGATCCCCCGCCCGCCCGGCGGCCTCGCTCTTCCCGGAGGTGAAGTCGCCCGCGTGCTGGTGGACGGCGATGACGTCCGTTCCCGTGCCGTGGTCCGGGGTCAGGAGGAAGCACGGGATGGTGTCGCCGTCGGCCGTGTCCAGCTCGACGCGTGCCCACCGCACCGACCCGTCGCGTCCGAGCGGCTCCAGGCGGACCGCCACCGGACGGAGCTCGTCAGGGGACGGCAGCCCGAGCAGGTCGCGGACGCGTCCTCGGGCCGGTTCGTCGGTCGTCGACACCATGCCCGGACGCTACCAGCGGCGGTGAACCCGCCTGTGGGCCCCGAACACGCCGACCGTGGTGAACAGCAGGAGAGGGCTCGGTGACGGATCGCGCGTCCCCCGTCCGAGGGGGCTAGCGTCGCCGACGTGAACCGTTCTCGCGTGCACCGTCGCCCGCTCGTCCGCCCGCTCCCGCTCGCCGCGGTGGCCACGATCGCCGCGCTGCTCGGGACGGGGGTCGTCGCCGCGCCGGCCGTCGCCTCGCCGTCAGGGCAGGCAGCGCAGGCGGGGCGGACCGTCTCCGACCCGGCTCGGTACGTCGACCCGTTCATCGGCACGAGCGGCGACGGCAACACCTGGCCCGGCGCGACCGCACCGTTCGGCATGCTCCAGTGGAGTTCCACCGGCACCGCGGGCGACCAGACCTCGACGCCGGTCGCGAACGGCTACTCGTACGACGTGAACCGGCTGCGCGGCTTCAGCCTGACGCACCTGAACGGTGCCGGCTGCGCGCCGGGGGCCGCCGGTGACGTGCCGATCATGCCGGTCACGACCCCGATCACGACGTCGCCGTCGGCCGACTCCACCGACGCGGTCTACGCCGCCGGCTACTCGCACGACGACGAGTCCGCGAGCCCCGGGCGCTACGGCGTCGCACTCGACAACGGCGTCCGCACCGACCTCGCCGTCACCACCCGGGCCGGGATCGGCGAGTTCGCGTTCCCCGCCGGGAAGGCCGCGAACCTGCTCTTCCGCACATCGAACTCGATCAACGGCAGCGAGGCCGCGACCACCCGCGTCGACGCCCGCACCCGCACAGTGAGCGGCAGCGTCCTCACCGGCGGCTTCTGCAGCCGCCGGGCGAACGGCGGCGGGGCCACCAACCCCGACCGGCGCAGCTACTACCGGCTGTTCTTCACGGCCACCTTCGACAAGGCGTTCACGAGCACCGGCACCTGGCAGGACGGCACGGTCCGACCGGGAGGCACGTCCTCCTCCGGTGGGGAGGGCTACCTGACCGGCGCCGACCGTGCCGGACGCGGCTCCGGCGCATGGGTCGGGTTCGACGCGCGTCGCGGTGCGACGGTGCACGCGAAGATCGGCATCTCGTACGTGAGCGCCGCAGGAGCGATCGCGAACCGCGACGGCGAGGTGACCCAGCGCTCGACCGTCGCCAGCGTGGCGGCCGGCACACGGGCCTCCTGGAACCGCGAACTGTCGCGTCTGCGCGTCGGAGGCGGCACCGCGGACCGCACCACCCAGCTGTACACGTCCGTGTACCACGCGCTCATGCAGCCGAACACGCTGAACGACCGCGACGGCCGCTACCTCGGGCCGGACCAGCGGGTGCACCGCATGGACCGAGGGCACCGCGCCGTCTACGGCACGTACTCCGGGTGGGACCAGTACCGGGCGCAGATCCAACTGCTCGCACTGCTGCGGCCGGACGTCGCCGGGGACATGGCGCAGTCGATGCTGCGGTTCGCCCAGCAGAACGGTGGGGTGTGGGACCGCTGGCTCCACCTCGGGGCGCCGACGCACGTGATGACGGGTGACCCCTCGGCCGCGACCCTCGCCACCTGGTACGCGATGGGGGTCCGGAACTTCGACGTGCGGGCCGCCTACGCCTCGCTGAAGCACCAGGCGACCGTCGAGAACGCCGACGCCGAGAGCGACATCGGGTGCCCGGGCCAGTGCCTGGCCCAACGCCCGGCGCTCGACGAGTACCTGCAGCGTCAGTACGCCGCGAACGACGACTGCTCGTGCTGGGGTGGCGCTGCCGAGACGCTCGAGGACTCGATCTCCGACAGTGCGCTCGGGTACTGGGCGGGTTCCCTCGGGCTGCGCTCGGACGCCCGGGTGTTCGCAGAGCGCGGGACCTACTGGAAGAACACCTTCAACGCCGCCGTCGGGTACCAGGCCGCTCGTCAGGCCGACGGATCGTGGACGCCCGACTGGTCACCCTCGACCGGCACCGGGTTCGCGCAGGGGACGAGTGCGCAGTACACCTGGCTCGTGCCGCAGGACGTACAGGGGCTGTCGACGGCCTTGGGTGGCGACGACGCGGCGGTCGCACGACTCGATGCGTTCTTCCACGACAGCACTGGTGCGTTCGCGGTGACCGGCGGCGACGCCACGAAGTTCGACCCGACCAACGAGCCCGACATCCACACGCCGTGGATGTACAACGCGCTCGGGAAGCCGTGGAAGACGCAGGAGACCGTGCGTCGGGTCGTCGACGACGCCTACACGACCGGGCCGAGCGGGCTGCCGGGCAACGACGACCTGGGCACGATGAGTGCCTGGTACGTCTTCGCGTCGATCGGGTTGTTCCCGCAGACGCCGGGGCGGGCGGAGATGCTCATCGGCAGCCCGACGTTCAGCACGGTCGACATCCGGCGGTCGAGCGGGGAGCGGATCGTCGTTCGGTCCTCCGGCACCGCGCCGTACGTGCACGGTGCTCGGTTGGACGGGCGCACCCTCGAGAGGTCGTGGGTCCCGGCGTCCTTCGTCACCCGCGGTGGCACCCTGTCGCTCCGGGTCGGGGACACGGCGGACACGACGTGGGCGAGCGGCGCTCGGGGGCGCCCGATCGACCGCTGAGTCGGGCCGGACACGTCGGGGTCTCGCCCTCTGGTGGTGCGGTCAACGGCTGGGTCTCCGCATGGCGTCTCGAACAGGCACGGTGGGATGCAGTGTTGATACATTACGATCGACCGACAGAGGGGGACCACCATGACCGAACTCGCCGACTGGGAGACCGAGGGCGCCAAGGCCCGACCGACGACCCCGGACGATCGCAACCGGCCACCAGCACCGGCCGCCCTGCGCGCCACGACCTGGATCGGCGTGCTGCTGCTCATCGCGGCGGTGTTCGTGTTCGTGGGTGCGTCGTCCCTCGGCGTGCGCGAGGACGAGTCCGAGGTGCACTTCCTCACCCGGCTCGTCATCGTGGTCGTCATCGGGGTCGCCGTCGCCGGGCTCGGTGCGGTCGCCCTGCTGCTCCGGCTCGTCGCGGGGGCACTCGTCCGGCGCTGATCAGCGCAGCTCGCGCCCGCCGCCCCACACCCGCTGCACCTCGAGCGCCGGGGACAGCGCCACGAGGTCGGCCGCGTACCCCGGCGCGAGCTGTCCCAGTCGGTCGCCGAGCCCCAGGGCCGCGGCCGGCACGCTCGTCAGGGCCGCGACGGCCTCGGGCAGCGTCCGTCCGGCGAGCGAGACCGCGTTCCGCAACGCCACGTCCTGCGTCAACGTCGACCCCGCGATGGTGTCGGTCCCGGCGACGTGCGCGACGCCGTCCGTCACGGTGACGTCGAGCGATCCCAGCCGGTACGAGCCGTCGGCAGCGCCCGCAGCACCCATGGCGTCGGTGATGAGCGATACCCGGCCCGGGGCAGCGCGGAACAGGGTGTCCGCGACGACCGGGTGCACGTGCACGGCGTCGAGGATGAGCTCGAGCGTCACCCGGTCGTCGGCCACCGCAGCACCGATCGGCCCCGGGGCGCGGTGGTGCAGCCCCGGCATCGCGTTGAACGCGTGGGTCAGCAGCGTCGCACCGGCATCGAACGCGGCACGGGCCTGGTCGTAGGTGCCGACGGTGTGGCCGACGGCGACGGTGACCCCGGCGGCGACGAACCGGCGGACGGCGTCGAGCGCGCCCGGCAGTTCCGGCGCGATGGTGACCTGGCGGATGACGCCCGCGCCGGCCTCGAGCAGTGCGTCGACCGCTGCGGGGGACGGGTCGATGAGGAACGACTCGTTGTGGGCGCCCTTGTTGTGCGGGGACAGGAACGGCCCCTCCAGGTGCACGCCGAGCACGAGCGGGTCGGTCGCCATCACGGAACGGATCCGCGCGAGCGAGTCCGCGAGCGCGGGGACCGGGTTCGCGACGAGGGACAGGACCGACCGGGTCGTGCCGTGGGCCCGGTGGACGGCCAGCGACTCGGCGAAGGAGTCGTCCTCGTACGACTCGGTCGCACCGCCGTGCCCGTGCAGGTCGGTGAACCCGGGCGTCAGGACCGCGTCGCCCAGGTCGACGACCTGGTCCGCCGCGGGGGCTTCGGGGCCGGAGCCGACCGCGTGCACCACGTCACCGGCGAGCAGGACCCAGCCGTCCGCCGTGGACCCGGCCGCGTCGACGACGCGGGATGCGCGCACCAGGGTGCGCTGGGCCTCCCGGCCGGCCTGGAGGCCCGTGGCGGTCATGCGGTCTCCCTGCGGAACGCGATCACGCCGCTCAGGGCGGCGATCACGATGAAGACGAAGCCCACGACCGGGTGGCCGATGGAGATCCAGGTCGCGCCTGCGGCGATGACCAGGGCGACCTCGACGATCGTCTTGCCGACGATGTCGGTCTCGATCGGCGACGCCGGCGAGCGGAAGAAGTACCAGACGACGGCCGCGAACAGCGGGGCGCCGACCATGAACAGGTAGCCGGGCAGGGGGAGTTGCCACGACCAGTAGCCCCAGAACGCCAGGGAGAGCAGGCCGAACGTGCAGACCAGGACGCGGAGCACGCGCCAGACGTCGAACGGCCGTCGCTGCTTGCCGGCGGGTGCCGGGCCGGGGACTGCTTCCCAGTCGACGGGGGACTGCGGGGCGTTCGTCATGGTGCTGCCTACTTGAAGATGATGGTGCGGGCGCCGTCGAGCAGGACGCGGTCCTCGGCGATCCAGCGCACTGCCTGGGTGAGGGTGCGGGACTCTTCGTCCTGGCCGATGGAGACCAGCTCGGCGGGGTCCTTCGTGTGGTCCACGCGCACGACGTTCTGCTCGATGATCGGGCCCTCGTCAAGGTCGCTCGTGACGAAGTGGGCCGTCGCACCGATGAGTTTCACGCCGCGGGCGTGCGCCTGGCGGTAGGGGTTCGCGCCCTTGAAGCCGGGCAGGAACGAGTGGTGGATGTTGACCGCGCGGCCTTCGAGCGCCGCGCAGAGCTCCGGCGACAGGATCTGCATGTAGCGGGCCAGGACGACGAGTTCGATGTCGTGCTCCTCGACCGCTTCGAGGACACGGCGCTCCATGGCCGACTTGCTGTCCGCGTCGGTGACGGGACGGTGCTCGAACGGCACCGAGTAGAACGACGCGAGTTCGGACAGGTCCGGGTGGTTGGACAGCACGAGGGGGACCTCGATCGGCAGCTGCCCACCGCGCTGGCGGTAGAGCAGGTCGTTGAGGCAGTGCCCGGCCTTCGACACGAGGACGAGGGTGCGCAGCGGGCGACCGACGACGTCGAGCTGGACGCGGGCGTCGTACCGGGCGGCGACGGGGGCGAGGGCCGCCTCGAAGGTCGCACGGTCCACCGGCGCCATGACCTGCAGGCGCATGAAGAACGTGTTCGTGTCGACGCTCGAGAACTGCTGCGACTCGGTGATGTTGCCGTTGGCGGCGACGACCGCTCCGGAGACGGCGTGCACGATCCCGGGCTGGTCGTCGCAGACGAGCGTCAGGGTCCAGTGCGTGGGGGTCGGGTCGGTCACCGGATCAGGGTACCGGGCGCGGCGAGCGCGGTGCTTCGTGAGCAGAAATGGTCGAGTGCCGTCACCCGACCCGACCATTTCTGCTCACGAAGCGGGCGCGGCGGCGGCGGCCGTGCGGAGGCGCCGGTCGGTCAGGGTCAGGACCGTCAGGAGCACCGCGACGCCGAGGATCACCCACGCCAGCACGTGCAGGTCCGGGGTGGTCGGGGCCTGGCCGAACACACCACCGATGAGCGACGAGGCCCCGATCGCCCCGATGTACACCGCCGTGCGGGACAGCCCGGCCGCGGTGCCGATGTACGACGCGGGCACGAGCCGGTACAGCGCCGCCTGGTTCGACACCGACGCCAGGGCCTGCGGGACGCCGAACAGTGCCGGCGCCAGGGCGAGCAGCACGACCGGCGACCCGGTGTGCAGGAAGAGCAGGAGTGCCCCGCCGACGATCGGCACCACGGCCGCGACGATCAGGGGTCCGCGCACGGCGGTCTTCCGGGCGACGACGAACGACGCGATCCCGGCCACGATCGCGGCCGGCAGCTGGATGTACCCGGCGACGTCGCTCGAGTACCCGGCGACGTCCTGCACCCACTGCGAGAACCCGTAGGTCATCGTGTACGCGAGCAGGTACGTCAGGAACAGTCGCACGTAGGTGCGGGACAGCGCGCCGTTCCGCGCGAGCATCCGGACGTCCACGAACGGTCGGACCGCGCGCAGCTCCCACAGCACGAGGGCGACGAGCAGCACGATCGCCACCGCGAGCAGCCACCACAGGCCGGCGGACAGGTCGAGCAGGAACACGAGCAGCGCCGAGACGGTGCCCGTCATGAGCAGCATGCCGAACGGGTCGAGCGCCTGCAGGACGGGCAGGGCCTCGTCGTCACGCGGACGGAGACGGTCGGACGGCAGCCACATCGATGCCACGACGATGCCGAACGCCGCCAGGGGCACGTTCACCAGGAAGATCGCGTGCCAGCCGAACGCGGCGATGAGCGCGCCGCCGAGCGGAGGCCCGGCCGCCGCGGACACGAGCGAGGTGATGGACAGCGCTCCGAGCACGAGCGGCGGGGTCGGCTTCCCGATCCGTGCCGAGTGCTGTCGGAGGGTGGTGAGGGCCGCCGGGTACGCCGACGAGGTGCCGATGCCGATGAGGACACGGGCGAACACCGCGCCGCCGAAGCCGGTCAGGAACTCGGGCACGACCCCGGCGACACCGACGATCACGAGCCCGGTCAGGAACACCTTCTTCGGGCCGAAGCGGTCGGCGAGCTTGCCCATCGTCGGCTGCGCGATGGCACTCGCCAGGTACAGGGCGGCGACGAGCCAGATCGCCTGCGCCGCACCGATCCCGAGGTCGCGGGAGATCGGCGTGAGCGCGACGGACACCATCGTGGTGTTGATCGGGTTGAGCAGCGGCCCGACGAGCACCGGGATGAGGAGCTTCGGGCCGAAGCCACTGCCGGTGCTGCCCGGGGCGACGACGGGGGTGGGAGTGGTCGAGGTGGACGTGGGAGTGCTTCTTCCGGGGTCAGCGTTCGGTGAGCGGGGCGAGGATCGCGATCGCTCGGGCGACGGTGTCGCGGTCGGCGTCGGGCAGCGCGGCGAGCCGGTCGGTCAGGACGCGGGTGCGGGCGGTCCAGGCGTCCTCGCGGGCACGGGCGCCCTGGTCGGTCGCGCGGACGAGCGCACGGCGGCCGTCGGCGGGGTCTGGACGCCGTTCGACGAGGCCGAGGTCCTCGAGCGCCTGGACGGTCGCGCCCATCGACTGCGGCCGGACGCCCTCGGCGCGGGCGAGCTCGGCGACCGTGCTCTCGCCGTACCGCAGCAGGCGGCCGAGCGCGGCGGTCTGGGACGCCGTGACCTCGTCG
Source organism: Curtobacterium sp. PhB142 (assembly GCF_004341255.1). NCBI lineage: Bacteria > Bacillati > Actinomycetota > Actinomycetes > Micrococcales > Microbacteriaceae > Curtobacterium > Curtobacterium sp. PhB142. Next base: position 273,230 of record NZ_SLUT01000004.1, read on the forward strand.
GCCTTGCCGGTCAGCAGCGTGCGACGGATCCGACCGTAGAGCGTCAGCAGGTCGCCGGCGAGCGCGGTCGGATCGGGTGATTCCATACCGGCACGGTACTACTTCGACAGGACAACTTGCAAGGTCGCCTTACGAGTTCCGGGTCTGCCGCTCCGGATCGGCTCAGCGCTCGAACACGACGCGGCGCTTCGTCACCACGAAGCCGGCCCGTTCGAACGCCCGGCGCATCGGGGTGTTCGCCGCGTCCGTCGTGCCGACCACCTTCGGCTCCCCGGCCTCGGCGTGCACGCGCAGCCCCTCGGCGAGCAGCCCGTCGACCACACCGCGCCCACGGTGCTGCGGCAGCACCCCGATGAAACTGATCGCCGCGTCGTACGCCGTCCGCGTCGCCAGGACGAACCCGACCACCAGGCCGCCCGGGTCGAGCGCGATCCGCCAGCCGTCGCGCGACCCCGGCAGCGAGCGGTAGAACTCGAGGTCGTCGGCGGCGGCGCCCCGCGGGCCGAGTTCGTCCACCGAGGCCACGGTGTGGGCGTCGAGGCTCCCCACCGCGACGCGGGCGAACAGGTCCACGAACTCGTCGTCGTCACCGGACCGGAAGCGCAGCGAGGACGGCATCGGCACTCCGTGGTCCGGCGTCCACGCCACACTCACCCGCTCCGTCGATCGTCCGAGCCCTGCCGCCCGGGCGGCCGCCGTGCGCCACGACACCGCGGCGACGGCGTCGGGGTCGTCGTGCCAGTCCACCGCGACGTCGACGATCCACTCCGGCACCACCCCGAACGCAGCGGTCGCCCCCGTGATCAGCCCGGCGGCGATCGCCACCCGCTCGTCCTCGGGCACGTCCGGAGCGACCAGCAGGTCGTCGAGGGTCGACGGCGCCTCGGCGTCCGCGCCACCCCACCAGAGCGCCCGTGCCACCGGACGGCCGTCGCGCTCGGCCAGCCACGACCACCCCGGGCGGTAGTTGTCCGTGCCGGACTCGGCGCGGTACCGGTCCGGACCGATCCACGCGACCGGTTCCGACGTCGAGAACGCGAGCAGGGCCTCCCGGTCGTCCTCGGTGGTCGCGCGGAAGGTGACCGTCACCGCGGGTCGGTCATCGTCGTGATCAGGTGCTCCTGCACGTAGCCGAGCCAGTCGTAGACGTCGCGCAGGCCGACGCCCGCGTCGGCCTCGACCGAACGCTCCTCGTCGTCGGCGTCGACGATCCCGAGGCGGTCGGCGATCGTCAGCCGCAGGTCGGTCAGGGTGCGGAGCCAGGCCTGCTCGTCCTCCGGGTCGAGGGCGCCGTCGCGGGTCCCCGTCAGCCACTCGTGCACGGTCGTCGCGTTCGTGGTCTTCTGCGCCAGCAGGTCGGACTGCGTGTACTTCCGGAACTCCGCGCTGGCGTCGTCGTCGTCCGGGTAGGCGTCCGGGAACATCCGCTCGGCCACCGGGTCCGCCGTCAGGTCGCCGTCGAGCACCTGGCGCAGCTGCTCGGTCAGGGACGTGAGCAACCCGCGCTCGCCGGAGGACATGCCGAGGTGGACGCCGTCGGCCCGGCGGACGAAGGGGATCACGCTTCGGGCGCCTTGTCGACGGTCGCCTGCAGGCCGTAGCCGTGCATCGACTGGACGTGGGCCTCCATCGCCTCGCGCGGACCCGTCGCCACGATGGCCCGACCCTCGGTGTCCACCTGGTGCATGAGCCGTTCCGCCTGCGCGCGGCCGAAGCCGAAGTGCCGCTGGAAGACGTACGTGACGTACGACATCAGGTTCACCGGGTCGTCCCACACGACGGTGACCCACGGGGTGTCCGCGCGCGCACTGGTGCGTTCGTCCGGGGTGGTCCGTTCGTCCACGTCGGGCGAGGTCAGCGTCATGCATCCAGGGTGACACAGGGCGGACGGCTCGGTACGATCGTCACGTCGCGACTGGCGTTGGATGGGTCACCATCGGGGAGCGACACCTGACACGGTGCGCGGCCGTACGCCTGGGCTGCACCGACCGATCGTCCGTGCGCGACCCACCGGTCGTCGCCAACCCACGTAGGAGAACCGTGTCCATCACCGATCTGCCCGCCGTCGACGGCTCCGTCGACACCGACCGCGCAGCCTTCAACGCCCCGCTCACCGAGGTCGACCCCGAGATCGCCGCCGTCCTGCAGCAGGAGCTCGGCCGTCAGCGCGACACCCTCGAGATGATCGCGTCCGAGAACTTCGTGCCGCGCGCCGTGCTCGAGTCCCAGGGCTCCGTCCTCACCAACAAGTACGCCGAGGGCTACCCCGGCAAGCGCTACTACGGCGGCTGCGAGTACGTCGACGTCGCCGAGCAGCTCGCCATCGACCGTGCCAAGGCGCTCTTCGGTGCTGCCTACGCCAACGTCCAGCCGCACTCCGGTGCGACCGCGAACGCGGCCGTCCTGCACGCCATCGCCTCGGCTGGCGACACGATCCTCGGCCTCGAGCTCGCGCACGGCGGGCACCTGACCCACGGCATGAAGCTCAACTTCTCCGGCCGCATCTACAACGCCGTCGCCTACGGCGTCGACCCCGAGACGTTCGAGGTCGACTACGACGACATCCGCGCCAAGGCCATCGAGCACCAGCCGAAGGTCCTCATCGCTGGCTGGTCCGCCTACCCGCGCCAGCTCGACTTCGCGAAGTTCCGTGAGATCGCGGACGAGGTCGGCGCGAAGCTCTGGGTCGACATGGCGCACTTCGCCGGCCTCGTCGCCGCCGGTCTGCACCCGTCCCCGGTCCCGCACGCCCACGTCGTCTCGTCGACCGTGCACAAGACCCTCGGCGGCCCCCGCTCGGGCATCATCCTGTCCAACGACGAGACCCTGTTCAAGAAGCTGAACTCCGCGGTCTTCCCGGGCCAGCAGGGCGGCCCGCTCATGCACGTCATCGCCGCCAAGGCCACCGCGTTCCTGCTCGCCGGCACCCCCGAGTTCAAGGCCCGCCAGGAGCGCACCATCCGCGGTGCCCGCTTGCTCGCGGATCGGCTCACGCAGCCGGACGCCCGCGCGGCCGGCGTCGACGTCCTCACCGGTGGCACCGACGTGCACCTGGTGCTCGTCGACCTGCGCACCTCCGAGGTCGACGGCAAGCAGGCCGAAGACCTGCTGCACGAGGTCGGCATCACCGTGAACCGCAACTCCGTGCCGTTCGACCCGCGTCCGCCGATGGTCACCTCGGGTGTCCGCATCGGCACGTCGGCGCTCGCCACGCGTGGCTTCGGCGACGCCGAGTTCACCGAGGTCGCGGACATCATCGCGCTGACCCTCATGCCGAACCCGGACATCGCAGCGCTCTCGGCCCGGGTGAAGACCCTGACCGACGCGTTCCCCCTCTACGCGTGAGCGACGCCCTGAGCCCCCTGCCCGTCGAGCGATGGGCGGGGGAGGGCACTGCCGTCCGCATCGACGGCACCGCCCTCGCTGCCCGGACCCTCGACGAACTGCGGGTCCGCATCGACCGGCTGCACGAGCACGGCATCCGTCCGGGGCTCGGCACGATCCTGGTCGGGGAGAACCCCGGTTCCCTGTCCTACGTCGCGGGCAAGCACCGCGACTCGGCGCAGATCGGGCTCGACTCGCACCGCATCGACCTGCCGGCGACGGCATCCGCCGCAGACATCCGAGCCGCGATCCTGCAGATGAACGACGACCCCCGGGTCACCGCGTTCATCGTGCAGCTGCCGCTGCCGGAGGGCATCGACCCGACGCCGATGCTCGAGCTGATGGACCCGTCGAAGGACGCCGACGGCCTGCACCCGACGAACCTCGGTGAGCTCGTGCTCGCCGTGCCCAGTGGTGCCGGCACCATCGACGCGCCCCTGCCCTGCACCCCGCGGGGCATCGTCGCGATGCTCGAGGCGTACGACATCCCGATCCGGGGCGCGCACGTCACGATCATCGGGCAGGGCCTGACGGTCGGCCGGCCGCTCGGTCTGCTGCTCACCCGCCTCGAGGCCACCGCCACCCTGACCCACTCCCTGACGGCGGACGTCGCCGCGGAGTGCCGTCGCGCCGACATCGTCATCGCGGCGGCCGGGGTCGCCGGGCTCGTCAAGCCGGACTGGATCCAGCCCGGTGCGGCCGTGATCGACGTCGGCATCACCCGCGTGGTGAACGACGAGACGGGGAAGGCCAAGCTGCACGGCGACGTCGACCCCGCCGTCGCGTCCGTCGCTGGGTTCATGTCGCCGGTGCCCGGCGGCGTCGGCCCGATGACCCGCGCGATGCTCATGAAGAACGTGGTCGAGGCTGCGGAGCGCCACTTGAAGTAGGTGCGGCGGTCGGTGCCGCTGGCGCGCGTTGGCATCGTGAGCAGAAATGGTCGGGTCCCGTCGTGGGACTCGACCATTTCTGCTCACCAGATGCGGCCAGGAGGCACGGCTCGCCCCCGCCCCGCGCGTTCGGGGGACGGGTGCGGAGCCGCCCCCAGTGCTACGGTCGCCGCATGGGGGAGAACGTCCAGACCGCGCCCGTGATGGCGGCCACCGGCAGGAAGCTGCGTCCGCGTGCGTGGGGACTCGTACTCGTCGGGATCGTCGCACTGGTGCTGTCCCCGAACCTGGTGCTCTGGAGCACGTCGACGGGCTACGGCGGGGTCGACGCCGACGACAACTGGATCGACAACGGCGGCAAGGTCCTCGAGACCGCGCCCATCACGGTGCAGGTCGAAGCGCACGTCGCACCGGCCGCACTCGCACTGCTGCTGCTCGTGGTCGTCGTCGGGATCGTCCTGCCGCCGACGCTCGCGCGCTCCGGGCACCGCACCCTCGGCGACATCGTGCGGTACTCGGCGTACCTGGCGGTCCCGGTGTGCATCGTCGTCGGCGTGCTGGTCTACACGGTGTGGCAGGGCCACGTCGTGATGGACCAGCTCCAGCACGAGGTGCTGCACCCGCACGGGTTCCCGTGGGGCGGCGTCACCGTCACCACGGGTCACATGACCCGCTGACGCACGGCCTCGCGCTGGATTGCGCCGAAGTTTCGCGGTCAGCGACACCTCACGGGCCGTGCGCCGCGTGACGTGTCGGTGAGCGCGAAACTCCGCCGGTCAGGCTCAGTCGCGGCGGGCGCCCTGCGCGGCGTGCACCGTGAAGACGTTCGGCTCGCGGTACCCGGCGGCTGCGAAGGCGGCGGTGACGGCCTCGGTGATCGCACCACGCGATCCCCGGTCGACCAACGCGATCGCCGCACCACCGAACCCACCGCCGGTCATCCGCGCACCGACCGCACCGTGCTCGACCGCGGTCGCGACGGCCAGGTCGAGCTCCGGCACGGAGATCTCGAAGTCGTCGCGCATCGACTCGTGCGACGCGACGAGCAGCGAACCGATCGCCCGCGGGCCCTGTTCGCGCAGCGTCCGGACGGTGTCGAGGACTCGTTGGTCCTCGGTCACGACGTGGCGCACGCGGCGCAAGGTCTCGTCGTCGAGCAGCTCCTGCGCACGGGGCAGGTCATCGACGCTCAGGTCACGCAGGGCCTCGACACCGAGCACCTGCGCACCCTTCTCGCACGAGGCCCGACGAGCTGCGTACCCACCGGTGGCGTGGGCGTGCTCGACCCGGGTGTCGATGACCAGGACCTCGAGCCCGTTGGCCTCGAGCGCCAGGTCGACCACGGCGGTGTCGAGCGTGCGGCAGTCCAGGAACACGACGGCGTCCTGCTCGCCGAGCAGTGACGCGGACTGGTCCATGATGCCCGTCGGTGCGCCGACGGCGTGGTTCTCGGAGTACTGCCCCACGCGGGCGAGGGCCTTGCGGTCGAGCCCGAGCTCCCACAGGTCGTTGAAGGCGAGCGCGACGCCGCACTCGATCGCGGCGCTGGACGACAGGCCGGCCCCGACGGGGACGTCGGACTCGATGAAGACGTCGAACCCGGTCTTGTCCGACAGGTCTGCGCCGGCCTGCTCGCGGAGTGCCCAGGCGATGCCGAAGACGTACGCCGACCAGCCGGTCATGTTCGACGGGTCGAGGTCGTCGAGCGACAGTTCGAGCACCGTGTCGGCGTCGAACGCGGACGAGACGCGCAGCAGACGGTCCGGCCGCGGGGCGATCGACGCGGTGGTGCGCCGGTCGATCGCGAACGGCAGGACGTACCCGTCGTTGTAGTCGGTGTGCTCACCGATCAGGTTGACCCGGCCGGGGGCGGAGTACCGCACCGCCGGCTCGTACCCGTAGACCTGCTGGAACGTCATGCTCGCTCGATTCCCTGTCGGATGAACTCGGCTGCCTTCTCGGGCACGAGGTCCCCGATCCAGGCGCCCATGGCGGCTTCGCTGCCGGCCAGGAACTTCAACTTGTCCGCCGCCCGACGCGGCGACGTGATCTGCAGCATGAGCCGCACGGTGTCCCGCCCGACGTGCACCGGTGCCTGGTGCCACGCGGCGATGTACGGGGTCGGGTCGCCGTAGAGCTCGTCGATGCCCCGCGTCAGGCGCAGGTGCATGTGGGCCAGTTCGTCCTTCTCGGCCTCGGTCAGGCCGGCGAAGTCGGGGACGTGGCGGTGCGGCAGCATGTGGATCTCGATGGGCCAGCGTGCGGCGAACGGCACGAAGGCCGTGAAGTGCTCGCCCTGCAGGACGACCCGGTCCGAGGCCCGCTCGTTCGCCAGGTGCTGTTCGAACAGGTCCGGTCCGAAGCGCTCGATGGAGTCGAGCAGCCGCTGCGTGCGGGGCGTGACGTACGGGTACGAGTAGATCTGCCCGTGCGGGTGGTGCAGCGTGACGCCGATCGCTTCGCCGCGGTTCTCGAACGGGAACACCTGCTGGATGCCGGGCATGGCGGAGAGCGCGGCGGTGCGGTCCGCCCAGGCCTCGACCACGGTGCGGGCACGCGACTCGGAGATCGACGCGAAGGACCCCTCGGTCGCGGGCGAGAAGCACACGACCTCGCACCGGCCGACGCTGCGGAGCTGCCGGTTCAGGCCGACGTCGGACAAGGACTGGAGCGAGGACGGAGCGTCATCGGCCTCGAGCAGCGGACCGAACGACGGTGACCGGTTCTCGAACACGGCGACGTCGTAGGTGCTCGGGATCTCGGACGGGTTCTGCGGTGTCTGCGGCGCGAGCGGGTCCTGGTCGGCCGGCGGCAGGAACGCACGGTTCTGCCGGCTCGCGGCGATGGAGACCCACTCGCCGGTCAGGACGTCCTGGCGCATCCGCGCGGTCTCGGGCCGAGGGTCGAGCGCACGCTCGTCGATGGCACGCTCAGCGGGCAGGGTGCTGTCCGCATCGTCGAAGTAGAACAGGTCGCGGCCGTCCGCGAGCTTCGTCACGCGCTTGGTGATCACCGGAACAGCCTAGCGCCGATCCGAAGCGTTGCGAAAGACTTCGGAAGCAAGCGAAACTAGAGCCGTGACCGACGACGACCTCTCCTTCCTGGCCGGATCGCTGCCCGCGCCGCTGCGGCAGGACCGCATCGTCTCCATCGTCGAGGGCGCGCCCGGCATGGTCCGGACCGCCGCGCTGGCCGCGTCGCTCGGCACGAGTGAGGTGACGGTCCGGCAGGACCTCGCGGTCCTCGACCAGGAGGCCCGGATCCGCCGGGTGCACGGCGGAGCGGTCCGCCTCGGGGCCGGGTCCACCGAGCGCCCCTTCGAGGAGACCGCCGTCGAGCACCAGGTGGCCAAGGCCGCCATCGGCCGTGCGGCCGCGGCGCTCGTGCGCTCCGGCGAGTGCGTCGTGCTCGACGTCGGCACCACCCCGGCAGCGGTCGCCGAGGCGCTCGTCGCCCGCACGGAGCTGTCCGACCTCACCGTCGTCACGAACTCGCTGACCACCGCCCTGGCCCTCGAGCGCGCGGTGCCGCGGTTCACCGTGATCGTCACCGGCGGCACCCTCCGACCCCTCCAGCACTCGCTCGTCGCACCGTTCAACAACACCCTGTTGCCGGTGATCGCGGCCGACATCGTGTTCCTCGGTGGCACCGGTGTGGACGTCGCGCACGGTCTGACCAACGTCAACCTGCCCGAGACCGAGGCGAAGCGGGTGCTCGCGGCCACGGCTCGGCGTACCGTCGTCGTCGCGGACGGGTCGAAGTTCGGCCGGGCCCACATCGGGGTCGTCCGCGCGCTCGAGGACATCGACGTCGTCGTCACCGCCGAGGCCGAAGCCGACGCGGTCGCCACGATCCGGGCGGCCGGCGTCGAGGTCGTCGTCGCGGACGGCGAGGACACAGCCGGAAGGAACCACACCCCATGACCGCAGCACCCACCGGTGGCCAGTACCGCCTGCACCACGCCGGACCGGACGGCGTCGTCGAGGCCGTCGTGACCGAGGTCGCCGCCGGCATCCGAGAACTCCGCGTCGCCGGCTTCGACCTGACCGAGCCGTTCCCCGTCACCGAGCAGCCGCCCGGCGCAAACGGCATCGTGCTCGTACCGTGGCCGAACCGCGTCGCCGGCGGGGTCTGGGAACTCGACGGCAAGCGGCAGCAGTTGGACATCTCGGAGCCGAAGTACGGCAACGCGTCGCACGGCCTGCTCCGCTTCGCGCCGTACCGCGTGGTGTCGCAGACCGAGACGGGCATCGTGCAGGAAGCCACGATCCACCCGCAGCACGGCTGGCCGTTCACCCTCGAGACCCGCGTGCACCACGAGCTCGTCGACGACGGCATCCGGGTGACGCACGAGATCACGAACCGTTCCGGAGCCCGCGCACCCTTCGCCGTGGGGGCGCACCCGTACCTGCGCGCCGGCGACACCCCGGCCGACGACCTCGTCGTCACGCTCGACGCCGCCACCGCCTTCACCGTCGACGAGCAGAAGGTGCCGAACGGGTCCGTGTCGGTGGAGGGCACGCCGTTCGACCTGCGCCGGGGACTGCGTGCCGGTGACGCGGGTCTCGACACCGCGTACTCCGACATCACCCCGGATGCCGACGGGGTCCGTCACACGACGCTGCACGGCCCCGAGGGTGACGGCGTGCAGCTCTGGCAGGACGCGTCGTTCCCGTACGTGCAGGTGTTCACCTCACGGGAGTACCCCCGCGGCGACGGGAAGGGTCTGGCCGTGGCGGTCGAGCCGATGACCGCTCCGGCCAACGCCCTGAACTCCGGCGAGGGCCTGCGGTGGCTCGAGCCCGACGAGACCTGGACGGGCACCTGGGGCATCCGCCGCGTCTGGTCCTGATCGTCGTCGTGCACTGAGAAGGCCCCGTCGGATGTCCGGCGGGGCCTTCTGTGTTCGTGGCGGGGAGCTGCTGGTCAGCCGCGGCGCATGCGGAGTGCCTCGACCGCGAGTGATTCGCTGGCGTAGCGCCCGACCTCGTGCGCCCAGGCCGGGTCGTCCCCGCGCAGGGCGATGAAGTCCTTGCGCTGTCGGCACACGTAGCCGAGCACCGCGGTGGCCGTCGCGACCTCGATGAAGTCCTTGCGGATGTGCCGGGTCGTGACCTGCGCGTTGCGACGGAGCGTGTCGAGCAGGAGCTCGTTGCTCATCGTCGTGTTGGTCGCTGCGGCGAGCTCGACGATGCGGCGCGCGTCCCCGGTGCTGCTGGTCTGCGTGGCTTCGATGGGCTCGGTCACGGTGTACCCCGTTCGTTCGTGGTGGTGCGGTGCTGCAGGATCCGGTGATCGGATCCGGGAACGACACTATCGGCGGCAGCCCAACAGTCGGCTGTGCGCAGGCTGTTGTGGGCAGGGGATCTGCCATGAGCCAGCTGGGGACGACTTGTACCCCGAACCCGAACCCGAGGTCAGGCGCAGCGTTCGTCGTCGGAGACAGCGAGCGCGTCGAGGGAGTCCGAGACCCGGTCCGCCAGGTACTGGTAGCCGGCGTCGTTGAGGTGTCCGCCGTCGATCGCCGCGTAGCCCGGGCTGTTCGCCGCGGTGAACCACTGCCCGGCGAGCGCGTCGATGTACGGCACGCCCGCTGCTGCCGCCCCCGCGGAGACCGAGGCGGCGACCCCGACGGTCGACTTCGCCCACGGCAGCGGCGCCGACGGTCCGAGCGCGACGATGACGGCGTCCGGCCAGGTCTGTTCGGCGTCGCGGAGGGTCTTCTCGACGCGGGCCTGCAGGACCGACGCGTCGACGAGCCAGTCGTTCTGGCTGCCCTGCACGATGACGAGTTCGGGATCGACGGTCGCGGCGTGCCGTTCGAGGCGGGGGCCGAACGTGTAGTGCGAGGATCCGGTGCGGCCGGTGTCGACGTAGCCCGTCCCCGGGTAGCCGTCGATCGTGGCCTTCCAGTCCCGGTCGGCCGCGAGGTCCTGCGCCCACCCGTCGATGCCGCTGGTCGAGCCGCGGCCGGAGGTGTACGAGTCGCCGACGATCAACACGTGCGAGCCGGGGGCGATCGCGTCGGAGACCTCGGCGGACGAGACGCTCGACGACGTCGTGACGGGCTGGCAGGCACTCGACACGGTCGGGAGGATGACGAGCAGCCCGCTCACGCCGAGAGCCATAGCTCCGAGCGCGATGCCGGGGAGGAGTCGTCGTGCCATCCGCCACATCTTAGACAACGCAGTCCGGACGGCCGCCGAAGGGAAGGGTGTGTGGGCCCCGTGGGGCTCGAACCCACGACCCTCGGATTAAAAGTCCGGTGCTCTACCAACTGAGCTAGAGGCCCTCACCCGCAAGGCTAGCGGGTGAGGGCCTCTGGGAAGAACCTGGCGTCGAGGGTCAGCCGCGACGCCCGGTGAGCGTCCGCAGCAGCCACAGGACGACGGCCACGATGAGCAGCACGATGCCGACCCACAGCAGGAACTTGAGGCTCGCGGTGAAGCCACCGACGAACAGCAGGATGACCGCGATGACGGCCAGGATGATGAGCAACGGGTTCATGGGGGAGTCCTCTCCTTCACGTTCGGGAGGAGCGCCTCCCGACGAGACACCGTACCCGCGGCGCTGCCGTTGCGTTCTGGGCGAACGGAGGGCGGGCGTGTCACCGGCCGTGCCTACACTGACGCGGTGCCTCGCGATCACCACCGTCCTGTCCACTTCACCGATGCCGAGTTCGCCGCGATCCAGGGCGGCGAGGACCCCGCCGTCGTGAACCGTGTCGCGCACGAGACCGCGAACGCGCTGCTGCACCGGGTGCGTCAGGACCCGGACCCCGCGGTGGTGGAGCGACTCGTGACCTACACCGACGTGCACGGCATCGACGCGATCGCCGAACTCTGGGCACGGGTGGGTGCGCACACCCTGCCGGGTGCCCTGTGGCGGGTGTACCTCGTCCGCACCGTGATCCGGCAGAACCCGGAGGAGATCGCTTACTTCTTCCAGCGCGGCACCGAGCGCATCGGCACGATCGACCAGGCCGTCGCGGGGGCGGAGCAGCCGACGGGCCCTGCCGAGATCCTCACCCTGGCGGACCGCATCCTGCACGGGCTGTACACGGGCGACTTCGCCGTGGCGCTCGACCGTGGGGCGGCGTTCTGCCGGCTGACGGCGGCCGGTGCGACTGCGGTGGCGGACGAGTCCGACCTCACCGCGACCGGCCGCGCGAGCGAGCTGACGCGGCGGGCGCTCCGTCTCACGGAGCTGGCGGCCGACCTGACCGAGGCGGCGGCGCTCTGGCGTCGCGAGAGCCTGGACTAGCGAGGGAACGCGCCGGACCCGCACCGGGCCTCCCGGCCGACTGCGCATGGTGAGCAGAAGATGTCGGGTCGCAACGATGCAAGCGACCATTTCTGCTCACGAAGCGAGACGAGACGAAGCGAGACCGGACGACGCAAGACGGCAGAGAAAAACCGGGCCGCAGAAGCGCCTCTCGGCGCGAGGCCGCTCGAAGCGGCGAATTTTGGAGCCCGGGGCTTGCTGCGGCCCGGCGACACCAACTCTACGACGCGTCGGCTGAGTCCGCTGCCCTGTTCACTCTCGGTGGACAGATCCGGACCCGGGCGTGCCCGGCAGACGGCCCGGACGCGGCGTCCCGACAACTTCTCGGCATCCGATCCAATCCACCACGGGCACCGCGCCGAATCATCAGCGTGACGGACTTGATGACCGTCACGAACGCGAGAGGCCCGGCGTGACCCGGACCGGTATCCGCCGGTCAATTCCCTGTGGGTCACGCTGGCCTCTCGTCTCGACCGCACGACGCGGCGGCTTCGTCCTCCCCGGGGCGCGACCGCAGCACAGCACCACCGCAGCACAGCACCACCAGCACCACCGCATCACCGCAGCACAGCACCACCAGCACCACCACATCACGCAGCACCCCTGACAGAACGGCCACAACCGGTCGCCGAAGCACCCGAGAGGAGGGAAACCTGCAATGCTTGCCCTCGTGGATAGCGACACCGAACGCTGGAGCTCGTCAGAGCCAGCCCAGGCATCGCCGGACGACCTTCTGGCGCGGGTTGCCTCCGGTGACCAAGCCGCCTTCGCGGACCTCTACGACGCCCTCTCCGGCCGGGTCCTCGGACTCGTGACGCGGCTCCTCCGGGACCGCGCCCAGTCCGAAGAGGTCACGCAAGAGGTGTTCCTCGAAGTCTGGCAACAAGCCACCCGGTTCGACCGGAAGCGCGGGACCGCGTCCAGCTGGGTCCTGACCATGGCGCACCGCCGAGCGGTGGACCGGGTCCGGGCGTCGCAGGCCTCGCACGACCGGGACACGAAGATCGGTATCCGCGACCTCGAGTCCGGTTTCGACCAGGTCTCCGAGTCGGTCGAGATCCGCATCGAACACGAACGTGTCGGCCGGGCCCTTGCCAAGCTGACCGAGTTCCAGCGCCAGGCCGTGCAGCTCGCGTACTACGGAGGCTTCTCGCACAGCGAGATGGCCGAGCAACTCGGTGTCCCCATCGGCACCGTCAAGACCCGTCTCCGTGACGGGATGATCCGACTCCGAGACGAAATGGGGGTGACCTCATGACCGAACGACACGACGACCCCGCCCTGCTGACGGGTTCCTACGCACTCGACGCGCTGTCCGACGATGAGCGCATGCTCCTCGAGGACGTCCTCACGACGTCGCCCGAACTCCAGGCCGAGGCCGACTCGCTGCGCGAGACTGCGCTGCAGCTGGCCTTCGCCGCCGCTCCGATCGAGCCGCCGACGTCGCTCCGCGCGTCGCTGCTGGCCCAGATCGCGACGACCCCGCAGGCTGCACCACTGGCCGACACGGCTCCTGCCGTCGACACGACCTCCGTCCAGGAGGCCCGTCCCGAGCCCGCCAGGCACGTCGCCTCGATCGCCGACGGCTCCACCACCGGTGGCCGGGCGACCTCCGAGGCTCGCCGCCGCTGGTTCCAGCGTCCGGCAGTGATGCTGACGGCCGCCGCTGCCGTCGCCGCGGTCTTCTTCGGGGGACTCGGGTTCGGATCGGTCTTCGACCCGAACGGCTCCGGACCGGGCACCGGCACCACGCAGGCATCGAGCGGCCTCGACCGCATCTACGCCGCGTCGGACTTCCAGCGCAGCACCACCAAGGTCGAGGGCGGCGGCACGGCCACGGTCGTGTGGTCGAGCGACCTCGGCAAGTCCGCGGTGATCCTCGACGGTGTCGCCCAGGCGCCGAAGGGCAAGACGTACGAGCTCTGGTACATCGGCTCCCAGAACGAGGGCGGCACGATCAAGTCGGCCGGCCTGGTCGACGGTGTCGCGGACGGCGTGCACTCGGCCGTGCTGAAGGGCTCGATGTCCGACGGCGCGACGATCGGCATGACGGTCGAGCCGGCCGGTGGTTCGGAGCAGCCGACCACGACGCCGATCATGGCGGTCCCGACCACCTCGGCCTGACCCTCCCGGAAGGCCGACCCCGAACGACACCCTCGACGTCGCACGACATCGAGGGTGTCGTTCTGCGTCGGCACGGCCCCCCGCGCCCAGCGCAACCACGAAGGCCCGGTGCGCGTCCGTGGCGGACGTGCACCGGGCCTCCCGGTCGTCCGTCAGGCCGACGGACGGACAGCGATCAACCGAAGCGACCCGAGACGTAGTCCTCGGTGGCCTGGACGGACGGGTTCGAGAACATCGTGGCGGTGTCGTCGAACTCGATGAGCTTGCCCGGCGCACCGGTGCCGGCGATGTTGAAGAACGCCGTCTTGTCGCTGACGCGCGAGGCCTGCTGCATGTTGTGCGTGACGATGACGATCGTGAACTCCTTCTTGAGCTCGCCGATCAGGTCCTCGATGGCAAGGGTGGAGATCGGGTCGAGCGCCGAGCAGGGCTCGTCCATCAGCAGCACGTCGGGCTGCACCGCGATGGCACGGGCGATGCAGAGACGCTGCTGCTGCCCACCGGACAGGCCCATGCCGGGCTTGTCGAGGCGGTCCTTGACCTCGTTCCACAGGTTCGCGCCCTGCAGGGAGCGCTCGACGATGTCGTCGGCCTCGGACTTCGAGACGCGCTTGTTGTTGAGCTTCACGCCCGCGAGCACGTTGTCCTTGATGGACATCGTCGGGAACGGGTTCGGACGCTGGAAGACCATGCCGACCTGGCGACGCACGAGCACCGGGTCGACCCCGGGGCCGTACAGGTCGTCGCCGTCGATCTTGACCGAGCCCTCGACCCATGCGCCGGGGATGACCTCGTGCATGCGGTTCAGGGTGCGGAGGAAGGTGGACTTGCCGCAGCCGGACGGGCCGATGAAGGCGGTGACGGTGCGGGGCTCGATGGTGATGTCGACACCCTCGACCGCCTTGAACTTCGAGTAGTAGACGTTGAGGCCGTCGACCTCGATGCGCTTGGACACGTTGATCCTTCTGGTGGGTGGGGAAGTGGGTTCGCTAGCGCGAGAGCTTGGGGGCGAAGAGTCGGGTGACGAACCGGGCGAGCAGGTTGAGCGCCATCACGATGAGGATGAGCACCAGCGCGGCGGTCCAGGCGCGGTCGACGAACGGCTGCGGGTTGGCGCCCTGCTGCGAGTACTGCGTGTACGCGTACACCGGCAGGGTCATCATCGGGTCCTTGAACAGGTCGTAGTTCATGCTCGCGGTGAACCCGGCGGTGACGAGCAGCGGAGCCGTCTCGCCGATGACGCGGGCGATGGAGAGCATGACGCCGGTGGTGATGCCGGCGAGCGACGTGGGGAGGACGACCTTGAGGATCGTGAGGTACTTCGGCACCCCGAGGGCGTAGGACGCTTCGCGGAGCTCCATCGGCACGATCTTCAGCACCTCTTCGGTGGAGCGCACGACGATCGGGATCATCAGCACCGACAGGGCGACGGAGCCGACCAAGCCGAAGCGGGCACCAGGGCCGAGGAACAGCGCGAACAGCGAGTACGCGAACAGACCGGCGACGATCGAGGGGATGCCCGTCATGACGTCGACGAAAAACGTGATGCCCTTCGCCAGTGCACCGCGGCCGTACTCGACCAGGTAGATCGAGGTGAGCAGCCCGATCGGCACCGAGATGAGCGCCGCGAACAGGGTGATCTCGAGCGTGCCGACCAACGCGTGGATCGCGCCGCCGCCCTCGGAGATCACGCCGCGCATCGAGTACGAGAAGAAGTTCGCGTCGAAGCGGGCCAGGCCGTCGGCAATCACGGTCCAGAGCAGCGACACCAGCGGCAGGACCGCGATGACGAAGGCGGTGATGACGAGCGACGTGACCAGTCGGTTGACGGCCTGACGACCGCCCTCGACGATGCGCGAGACGACCACGATCAGGACGTCGAACAGGACGGTGCCGAGGAACAGGGCGGCGACGACGTTGAAGTCCTTGACCGCACCGCCGGCGTTGAGCAGGGCGAACACGGCCACCAGGGCGACCCAGCTGCCGACCAGCAGCAGCCACGGCACCGAGCGGTGCAGCTTGCCGTTGGCGTAGACGTTGCCGGCGGTGCCGGTCTGACGGAGCGCGAGGGACATCGGGTGCGACCTCTCAGCTGACCCGCGTGCGGACGATGTACCGCGCGAGCATGTTGATGACCAGGGTGATGACGAACAGGATCAGGCCCGTCGCGATCAGGGCGTTCAGGGCGGTCCCCGATGCCTCGGCGAACTGCAGCGCGATGTTCGCGGCGATCGTCGAGGGGTTCTGCGAGGTCAGCATCTGGAAGGTGACGTTCGTCGAGACCGACAGCACCAGGGCGATCGCCATCGTCTCGCCCAGGGCACGTCCGAGCCCGAGCATGATCGCGGAGACGATGCCGGACTTCGCGAACGGCAGCACGGACAGGCGGATCATCTCCCAGCGCGTCGCACCGAGGGCCAGGGCGGCTTCCTCGTTGAGCGTGGGCGCCTGCAGGAAGATCTCGCGCATGACGGCCGTCATGATCGGGATCGCCATCACGGCGAGGACGATCGACGCGGTCAGGATGGTGCGGCCGGTGCCGGACACCTGGCCGGAGAAGAGCGGGAACCAGCCGAGGTGCTCGTTCAGGAAGCCGTAGAACGGCTTCACGAACGGCGCCAGCACCACGATGCCCCAGAGGCCGTAGACGACCGACGGGACCGCGGCGAGCAGGTCGATGACGTAGCCGAGCACCGGCGCGAGGCGTCGCGGTGCGTAGTGCGAGATGAACAGGGCGATGCCGAGGGCGAGCGGGACCGCGATCACGAGCGCGATGAGCGCGGACCAGACGGTGCCGAACACCAGGGGGCCCACGTAGTCCCAGAAGTTCGTGGCGTTGTTCGGCAGGTCGCCGACCTTGGCGGCGAACGCCGGGATGCTCTGCCAGACGAGGAACGCGGCGACGAGCACGAGCACGAAGAGGATGAGGCCGCCGGC
Source organism: Curtobacterium sp. PhB142 (assembly GCF_004341255.1). Taxonomy (NCBI): domain Bacteria; kingdom Bacillati; phylum Actinomycetota; class Actinomycetes; order Micrococcales; family Microbacteriaceae; genus Curtobacterium; species Curtobacterium sp. PhB142. The sequence continues at coordinate 289,849 of NZ_SLUT01000004.1, forward strand.
GATCACCGAAGCTGCGGAGAACACCCGGTCACCGACGCGGACGACGGCCTTCGGCTTGGTCGGGGTGACGGTGGCCCCTGGCTGGGCCGGTGCGGTCGTCATGGGACTCCTGTCGGAGGAACGCCGGGGGAGGCGACGGGTTCGGGTGGTGGAGCGTGGAGCGTGGAGCGGGGCGCTGGTCGGACGGGCGCTGGCGGTTCAGCCGGGCTGCTCGCGTCGCGACGAGCAAGGGCCCGGACGCCGGTCAGGTGGGTGGGACCGGCGTCCGGGCGCTTGGGGGTCTTACTTGATGGAGTCGACCGCGGCAGCGGCCTTCTCAGCCAGGTCGGACGACAGGGCGGCCGACTTGGCCTCCTTCGCCGCGGCGTCCTGGGCGTCGCCGGTGACGACGTAGTTCAGGAAGCCCTTGACCAGGTCGGCCTTGTCCGAGTCCTTGTACTCCTGGCACGCGATGGCGTAGGAGACGAGGACGAGCGGCCAGGCACCGTCAGCGGTGTCCTTGCGGTCGATGTCGATCGCGAGGTCGTTGTCCTCGCGGCCGGTGGCGACCTTCGAGTCGGCGACGACCTGCGCGGCGCCGTCGGCCGAGATCTCGGTGGCCTTGTCGCCGACCATCAGCTTCGCCTTGTCGAGGTCACCCGCGCCGGAGTCGTCGATGTAGGTGATCGCGTTGGAGGCGCTGCCCATGGCGGAGGCGACACCGGAGGTGCCCTTCGCGCTGTCACCGACCGAGTACGGGAAGGTCTGGCTCGGCTCTTCGGTCCAGACGTCGCCGGCGTTCGCGGAGACGTACTCCGAGAAGTTCTGCGTGGTGCCCGAGTCGTCGGAGCGGTGCACGACCGTGATGTTCGCGTCCGGCAGGTCGACGCCGTCGTTCAGGTCGGCGATCTGCGAGTCGTTCCACTTGGTGATCTTGCCCGAGAAGATGCCCGCGATGGTCTTCGCGTCGAGGGTCAGGTCGCTGACGCCGTCGACCTTGTAGGCGATCGCGATCGGGGAGATGTAGACCGGGATGTCGATGGCCTTGGTGTCGGCCTTGCACAGGTCGAAGGAGCCCGAGAGTTCCTCGTCGTTCAGTGCTGCGTCGGAGCCGGCGAAGTCCGCGGCGCCCGAGATGAAGTTCTTGCGGCCGGCGCCCGAGCCGTCGGGCGAGTAGTTCACCGTGACGCCCTTGGCGACGTCCTGGAAACCGGCGGCCCAGGTGGCCTGCGCGGTCTGCTGGGCGGACGAACCGGAGCCGGTCAGGGTTCCGGTGAGGCTCGAGGAGCCGGTGTTGCTCGAGGAGGACTCGGTGCTGCCCGCGTCCTCGTTCGCCGCGCAGGAGGAGAGCACGACTGCGCCGGCGATCGCGATTGCTGCGATCGAACCGATTCGCTTGATGTTCACAGGGGTCCCTTCGGGGATGGGGTGCAGTGGGACCACTGCGGTCCCTGGGCCGGTGCCGACCCGGGAGCGACTGTAGGGACGCGAGGTGACGGGGATCACGCGCGTTGGTGAACGGAAGGTGAACGAGGGGTTGTACCGACCGGGAGGCGCGGATCGCGTTCCGGGCGCGGCGGACGCCCGGCCCGTGGCCGGGTGCAGGGCGTCCGGTCGCTACGCCGGGATCGTGTTGCGGTGCGTCTCGACGGCGACGAGGGTCTCGCCGGCGATGTGCATCACCGAGAAGTCGCCGACCGAGAGCATCGCGGCGCGGCGGAGGTCGAACCGGCCGGAGTCGTCGGCGGTCGCGGTGGCGATCCGGGCGATGATGTCCGGCAGCACCGGCCCGTGCGAGCAGAGCACCGCGGTCTTGCCCTTGTCGAGCCGGCGGCGGACGATGCCCTTGACGTCGGCGGCGCCGCGGTCGTGGGCGTCCTGGCTGATGTCGGGGGTGCTCGAGACGCCGAGCTTCGTGGTGGCGGACAGCGGTTCGACGGTGGCGAGGCACCGTGCTGCCGTGCTGCTCACGATCTTCTTCGGACCGAACGCGGCGACCGGCGACGCCGCGGCCTTGGCCTGCGAGCGGCCGACGGGCAGGAGCGGACGGGTGGCGTCCGGGCCGTTCCAGTCGGAGCCGGGCACGGTCTTCGCGTGCCGCAGCGCGATCAGGGCGAACGTGCGGTGGTGGCCCGCGGCGGCGCGCTCGTCGAACCGGTCGAGGATCGCCACGTCGCGCTCGTACGTCAGGCGGTTGCGGGCGTCGTCGATCGTGACCCACTCGAGGGCGGCGACCTCGTGGTTCGGGGTGAAGTCACCCGCCCGGGCGTACTCCTTCGACGAGACGCGGGCGGCCCAGTAGTGCACGACCTTGTCGCGGCCGTTCGGCAGCACGTACTCGGCGGTGCCGAGCGGAGCGCCGAGGTGCACGCGGTACCCGGTCTCCTCGTCGATCTCGCGCACGGCGGTCGTCGGGACGGCCTCACCCGGATCGACCTTGCCCTTGGGCAGGGAGACGTCCTTGTGGTGGTCGCGGTGGATGAGCAGCACGAGGGGCGTGCCGTCCTGTTCGCGCCAGACGACTGCGCCGGCGGCGAGGACGGGGCCCGAGGGACCGCCGCTCACCGAGTGGAGCGCTTCCGAGCCGAGATCTTCCGCATGGTCACATTCTGCACGTCTTCGAGCGGACGACCGTCATCGTCGGTCGAGTGCCGCGTCCACTCGCCGTCGGACTCGAGGTGCCACGAGCTCGCGGTGTCGGCCATCGCCAGGTCGAACATCTCGAGCACCTCGTTGATGTGGTCCGGCGCGGTCAACCGCACGAGGGCTTCGACCCGGCGGTCGAGGTTGCGGTGCATCATGTCGGCGCTGCCGATGAACACGGCCGGGTCGCCCTCGTTGTGGAACGCGAACGCGCGGGAGTGCTCGAGGTACCGGCCGACGATGCTCCGCACCCGGATGGTGTCGCTCACCCCTTCCATCCCCGGCTTGAGCGAGCAGATGCCGCGCACCCAGATGTCGACCGGCACACCGGCCTGGCTTGCCAGGTAGAGGGCGTCGATGATCTGCTCGTCGACCATCGAGTTGACCTTGATCCGGATGCCGGACGGCTTGCCGGCGCGGGCGTTGTCCGCCTCGGTCTGAATGCGCTTGAGCAGCCCCTTGCGCAGGTGCAGCGGTGCGACGAGCAGCCGCTTGAACTTCTTCTCGATCGCGTAGCCGGACAGCTCGTTGAACAGGCGCGTCAGGTCCTTGCCCACGGTGTCGTCCGCGGTGAACAGGCCCATGTCCTCGTAGATGCGCGAGGTCTTCGGGTTGTAGTTGCCCGTGCCGATGTGGCTGTAGTGCTTGAGCGTGCCGCCCTCCTGCCGGATGACGAGCACGAGCTTCGAGTGCGTCTTCAGCCCGACCAGGCCGTAGACGACGTGCACGCCGGCCTTCTCGAGCTTGCGGGCCCACGTGATGTTGTTCTGCTCGTCGAAGCGCGCCTTGATCTCGACGAGCGCCAGGACCTGCTTGCCCGCGGCGGCGGCGTCGATCAGGGCCTCGACGATGGGGCTGTCACCGGAGGTGCGGTACAGCGTCTGCTTGATGGCGAGCACGTGCGGGTCGGCCGCGGCCTGCTCGAGGAACGCCTGCACGCTCGTCGCGAAGGACTCGTACGGGTGGTGCACGAGGACGTCGTTCGCCTTGATGGCGCGGAACAGGTCGGGCTTCGTGTTCGGTTCGCCCGGCTGGAACTGCACCGGGGTCGTCGGCACGTGCTTCGGGTAGTGCAGGTCCGGACGGTTGATCTTCGAGATCTCGAACAGGCCGCCGAGGTCGAGCGGCGACGGCAGCCGGAAGACCTCCTGCTCGGTGATGTCGAGCTCGCGCACGAGCAGGTCGAGGGTCACCGGGTCCATGTCCTCGGTGATCTCGAGGCGGATGGGCGGACCGAACCGGCGACGCAGCAGTTCGCGCTCGAGGGCCTGGATGAGGTTCTCGGCCTCGTCCTCCTCGATCTCGACGTCCTCGTTGCGGGTGACCCGGAACACGTGGTGCTCGAGCACCTCCATCCCCGGGAACAGGTCGTCGAGGTGGTTCGCGATGAGGTCTTCGAGGGGGATGAACCGCATCCGCCCGGAGTTGTCGTCCGGCAGCTTGATGAAGCGGGAGAAGTTCTGCGGCACCTTCAGGCGCGCGAACTCCTGCCGCTGCGACTTCGGGTTGCGGACCCGGACCGCCAGGTTGAGCGAGAGCCCGGAGATGTAGGGGAACGGGTGCGCCGGGTCGACCGCCAGGGGCATGAGGACCGGGAAGATCTGCTCGTTGAAGTACTCGCGCATCCGAAGCCGGTCGGCCTCGTCCAGGTCGGACCAGTGCTCGATGTGGATGCCGGCGGCGTCGAGGTCGGGCTTGAGCGAGCCGATGAACGCCTGGGCGTGGCGGTCCTGCAGCTCGTGGGCCTTCTTCGCGATGTCGCGCAGGACGTCGCTCGGTGCGCGGCCGACGTTGGTCGGGACGGCGATGCCGGTGTCGATGCGGCGCTTCAGGCCGGCGACCCGGACCATGAAGAACTCGTCGAGGTTCGACGCGAAGATCGCCAGGAAGTTCGCACGCTCGAGCAGGGGCTGCGTGCGGTCCTCGCCCAGTTCGAGCACCCGCTGGTTGAAGCGCAACCAGCTGAGCTCACGGTCGAAGTAGCGGTCCGACGGCAGCGACTCGTGCTCGATCTCGACGACCTCGTCGAAGTCGTCGAGGTCGGGTGCGACGGATTCGCCGTCGAGCTGCGGTTCGGTGTCCATGTCCACATCCTGCCACCAGGGCACCACGGCCGGAGGGGCTCTGGTGGACGCTGTGGAAACCCGCGGTGAACGGACCGTTTGTGAAGGAACGGTCACGATATACGAACGGTGACATCTGCGCCGGTTTGTGGGTATGGTGGGTCCCGTCAGAGCCTCCGGGGGGATTCCACTGCGCGGGGGTGCAGCTACGAATGAAAGAGGTTCATCATGTCGCGTGTCCTTTCGACCGAGCAGGCCAAGACCGCCATCCGTCAGGTCCAGTCGATCATCAACGGTGGGTTCACCGACCAGATCTCGCAGCTCGACGCCCAGGGCCGGATCCTGTCCGACTCGAACGTCTGGGACGGCCCGCTCGCGGCGACGTTCCGTGGGTCGACCTGGCCGGAGACCAAGGCCGCCCTCGACAAGGCGAAGACCGAGCTCGAGCAGCTCCGCACGCAGCTCGACAAGATCTCGCAGGACATCTTCACCGCGGGTGGCGGCGCGTAAGCAGCCACTCGTTCCGCCCGGACCGTCGCGCTCGCGGCGGTCCGGGCGTTCGCGGTCGGTGGGGCCGCGTGACCAGCACGACCAGTACGACTTCGGGGGATGAACCATGGCTGACCTGCACGGCAACGATCCGGTCGAGTTCGACAACGCCACGGCCGACGCACTCAGCACGGCACTGAACGGCGCGGCCGAGTCGATCGAGGGACAGGCCGGCTCACGGCAGTCCTACGTCACCACCGCGTCGCAAGAGTTCCGCGGGCACTTCTCCGAGCTCTTCGCGCAGAACGCGTCGACGGCAGCGTCCGACGGTTCGACGATCGCCGCGAACCTCCGCACCGTCGCGGGGTGGGTCGACAAGATGAAGGCCGCCGCCGAGCGGGAGAACGCTCGTCGCAAGGAAGCCCGCGACTGGGAAGCGGAGTACGGCGACCGGAACTTCTTCGAGTGGGTGCACGACAAGGTCGCCGGGGCCCCCGTGCCGCCCACCGTCCACCACGAGGACGCGCCGACCTTCGACCAGGCGACCGGACCGAGCACTCCGCGCCAGACACCGAACCCTGGCTCGGGCGGCGGGGGTGGGGGCGGGACGTCGTCCGCGAAGCCCGCCGACCTCCGCTCGTTCGCCACCGGGTCGTCGACGCTGAACCAATCCCTCGACGGCAAGCCGGCCGGTCTGCGCGGCAAGCTCACCGACTTCGCGTCGAAGTGCTCCTGGGGGCACATCGACGCGACGAGCCTGGTGAACGCCTTCGAGCAGTGGATCACCGCCAACGGCCAGGACGTCACGTGGGCGAACACCATCGCCGACGCGTTCGCTGCTGCCGGCGGTGAAAGCGCCGTCTCCACGGTCTCGGATGCCGCGCTCGCCGCAGCCCTGGCTGCCGCGGGGGTCTCGCAGTCCCGCACCGACCTGCAGTTCGATCCACCATCCGCCTACGGGGCCCAGCCGACCACCGGCTTCTCGATGGACCCGGTCAACACCACGACGGGCAACTTCCTCGAACCCGAGCTCGACCTCGGGTTCACCGGTGCATCTGCAGCGCTGCAGGTCACCCGCATGTACAACTCCCTCGACCAACACGTCGGACTCTTCGGTCCGGGATGGGCGTCGATCCTCGAGACCCGGCTGCTCATCGACGACGAAGGCGCGTCGTTCGTCGGCGCCGACGGTCGCCAGGTGCGCTTCCCGCGCGACGGCGAGGGGTGGGCCCGCGGCGTCGGCGAGAACCGCTGGCTCGCGGCCGAGGGCGACCGGCTCGTCGTCCGCGACAACCAGGGCGGGCGCATCGACTTCTCACCGTCCGGGCTGTGGCTCGGACAGCGTGGTGGGGCCGGCACCGCGGTCCGCGTCGAGCGGGACGCCGCCGACGTCGTCGTGCGCCTGGTGCACGAGCGCGGTCGCTCGATCGACGTCGACCACGTCGACGGCCGGGTGGCGGTGCTCCGCGCCTCCGACGGCCGCCGGGTCGAGTACGGGTACGACGATCGCGGCCGACTCGTCTCGGCGACCGATGCCGTCGGCAACCGGATCTACGGCTGGAACGACGACGACCTGATCACCACGGTCACGAGCGCGGCCGGTGTCGTCGAGGTCGACAACACCTACGACGACCAGCGCCGCGTCGTCGAGCAGGTCAGCCCGCACGGCCGCACCGTGCGCTTCGCCTACCTGCCCGGTCGTGTCACGGTGGTGTCCGACCACGACGGATCCAGGTCGAACTCCTACATCGCCGACGCCAAGGGGCGTCTCGTCGGGGTCATCGACTCCGACGACCGCCGCCAGTCGATGAGCTACGACCGCCACGGCAACCTGGTGTCGGCGACCGAGCGCGACGGGTCCGTCACCGTGCACGCGTACGACGACCGCGGCAGGAAGACCCGCACCGTCACGCCGTCCGGCGGTGACCTGACCTACGGGTACGACGAGCAGGACCGCGTCACGACCGTCGTCACCGAGGCCGGCGCCGTCGTCACCTACGAGTACGTGGGCGACGACCGCGACCCGTCGGTGATCACCGACCCGGTCGGCGGCCGGACGGAGCTGACCTGGCGAGACGGCGCGCTCACCCACGTCGTCGACCCGACCGGCGTGGTCCTGACCTTCGACCACGACGCGTTCGGCGAGCTCGTCGCGACCACGAACGCCGTCGGCGCCACCGCTCGGATCGAGCGCGACGCCGCCGGTCGCCCGGTCGCCGCCGTCAGCCCGTCCGGCGCCCGGAGCGAGTACCGCTACGACGCAGCGGGGCTCCTCGTCGAACGGCGTGACGCCGACGGGGCCGTCTGGCGCTTCGAGTACGGCGCCGGCTCACGCATCGCAGCGGTCGTGGACCCACTCGGAGCACGCACCACGTTCGACTACGCCCCGAACGGTGAACTCGCGACGACCATCGACCCGCTGGGTCGGCGTGTCTTGCGGACGTTCGACGACCAGGGGAACCTGGCGGAGCTCGCATTGCCGGGCGGCGCGGTCTGGACGTTCGCGCACGACGCGTTGTCGCGCCTCCAGGCCGTCACCGACCCCGCCGGCGCGACCTGGCGTCGTGAGTACGACGTCGTCGGCGAGCTGACGGCGACCATCGACCCGACGGGGGTCCGCCAGGAGTTCTCGGACGACGTCGCGACCGGCGTCGCGACCCTGCGTGACGCCTTCGACGCGGCGACCGTCCGGTTCGACGAGTACGGCCGACCCGTCGAGTCCACGTCTGACGAGACCGGTTCCGAACTCATCACCTACGACGCCGCCGGTCGCCCCGTCGAACTCGTCGACGGCGAAGGCGGACTGACCCGACTCGAGCGCGACCTCGCCGGTCGCGTCGTCGCGTTGGTCGCCCCCTCGGGCGCGCGCTCCACGTACGAGTACGACGCCTGCGGGCGTCCCGCCGCAGCCACCGACGCCGCGGGGGCGCGGACGACGCTCACCTACGACGCGGACTCCCGTGTCGTGGCCCGGACCCTGCCCACCGACGAGGTCGAGGAGATCACGTACGACGCCGTCGGGCGCGTGGTCACGCAGACGACTCCGGGTTCCGGCACCGCGCGGTTCCGCTACGACCAGGCCGGGAGGCTCGTCTCCAGCCACGACGCACGCTTCGGCCGTCGTCGGTTCCGCTACGACCCCGCGGGCCAGCTGATCCAGGTCGTCAACGGTCTCGACGGGGTCACCTCGTTCGAGTACGACGAGCGCGGGCGCCTGGTGACGATCACCGACCCTGCCGGCGGGACCACTCGACGCGAGTACGACGCCGCCGACCGTGTGGTCGCGGTCACCGACCCGCTCGGCCGGACGACCACCGCGGCCTACGACGCCGCCGGCCGTCAAGTCCGGCAAACGGATGCCGAGGGACGAACGACCGAGTGGACGTACGACGCGGCCGGCCGACAGCGGGCCGTGCTCGTCGACGGTGCGGTGCAGTCGGAGATCTCCCGCGACGCCGTCCACCGCACGGTCGTCGTGTCGGACCACACCCGTGGTGCCGGTCGGACGATCGAGCACGAGCTCCAGCGCGACCGCCGTGGCCTGCTCGTCCGCCGTGCCCGAGGCGACCGGTCCGTCGCGTGGGAGTACGACGCCGACGGCAACCGCACGGCTCGGGTCGACCCGAACGGCACCCGCACCACCTACCGCCGCGATGCCGTCGGCCGCGTCGTCGGGGTGGAACGGGACGGCGCCCCTGCCGGCACGTTCTCCTACGACGCCTCGGGTCGGATCGTCCAGGCGGCCACGGGCGAACTGGTGCAGTCGTGGTCGTACGAGGGCGGCGCACTCGTCGCGCACACCTCGACGACGCTCCACGCTGCCACCACCACGCGCATCGAGCGCGATGCCGACGCGCGGATCACCGCGATCGACGGACCGTCCGGAGTGGTGTCGTACGAGTACGACCCTGCCGGCCAGCTCGTCCGCGCCGGGGACTCGACGTGGACCTACGACGACCGTGGGCGACTCGTCGCCGAGACCGTCGGCGGTGTCGAGACGCGCCACGAGTACGACGCCACCGGACAGATCATCGCGACGATCACCGAGGATGGCCGGACCGAGTACGTCCACGACGGTCTCGGCCGACGAGTCCGGCGGACCGCCGCCGACGGGTCGACCACCGAGTACGCGTGGTCCGACCTCGGTTTCCTCGCGTCGGTGGTCGACCGTGACGCCTCGTACGCTGAGACCGGCCGGCTCGACGTCTGGGTCGATGCCCTGGGTGAGCTCGCCGAGGTGGGCGGGGTCGCGGCGTGGTGGGACTCCGCCGCGGTCGTTCCGTCGCTCATCAGCATCGCCGACACGTTGCTGCTCGACCTGCCGGGGGGTGTCACCGCGATCGGCGATGTCGTGACGCAGCCCGCGTGGCGCAGCGCGCGCCCCACCGATGCTGCGGATCCGTGGGCCGCGCTCGCTGCCGTCACCGACGTCGGACTGCCCGCGGGGGTGGCACTGACCGGTTCCGGCGGGGTGTCCGTCGCGGGGCTGGAGTGGCTCGGCGCCCGTGTGTACGACCCGGCGGCGCGGGGCTTCCTGTCGGTCGATCCGCTCGCGCCGATCCTGGGTGCGGCGTGGTCGGGGAACCCCTACTCGTACGCTGGCAACGACCCGTTGCAGGCCGTCGACCCGCTCGGGTTGCGGCCGGCGACGGACAAGGACCTGCAGGCGTACCGGGATGCGAACCAGGGTGCGATCGCTGGCGCCGGCAAGTGGATCGCCGACCACAAAGAAGCGATCGCGGCGACCGCGATGATCGTCGGGGCTGTGGCCCTCATGTTCGTTCCCGGAGTGAACATCGCAGTGATGGCGTTGGCCGCAGCCGGGTCGGGTGCGCTCATGGCCGGCGGGATCTCGATCATTCAGCAAGGTCCCGACAGCGGAAAAGTGAACTGGGGAGACGTGGGGCGCCAGATGGCGATCGGCGGAGCGGCGGGTTTGGTCGGAGGCGGTGCCGCCGGGGCCATCGCCAAGTACGGAACTCAGGCGACCAGGGCAGCCCTCCCGGCGATTCAGGGCATCGGTAACACGGGCGTTCGGAACGCAGTTCGTGCTGCAGTAGGCACTACGGGTCAACGAGCGGCTTCAGGAGGGTTGCAGCAAGCGACTTCGAACGTGCTCGACTACCGGATCAACGGCGAGGACCAGAACATCGGTGGATACGCGCAAGCGTTCGGCAGCGGCTTCGCTACTGGCGCGGGCGGCAGCGTCTTTGCTGGCAAGCTCGCCGGTGACCTTCGGCTGCCTCTGGTGAATAATGATGGCGTCGTGTCTCGAGCTGCCGGACTGGTCAACGAGGGCGCAGACCTCGCTGTCAATCATGTTGTCGGAGCGGGACAGTCCGTGGCCAACGAGATCGTGCGACCCAACGGTGACCGGGGGGCGGATCTGCTCCCGGATGCTCTGGGCGGACTCATCTCCGGGGCGAAGGGGCCACGTTGGCCCGGACATTGAGAGGGTGTGTGTAATGAGCGACGGTTCAACCGCGCGATCCGTCAGCAACGGTCCAGGTCATGTGAACAGGGAAGCCTACTCGAGGTCGCGTTGGATTCGCTATTTCTCGGCGCTCGGTGTATTGATTCTGATAGTCCTTGCCGTGTTTGTGGCTCCGGCGTCGCTGAATGCCTATGATGCGGCACACCATACCTGGATATCCTGCGAAGTGCAGTCCGCCCATGCGGAGACCGGTAGTAACGTAAGTCGAACGGGAATTGGCGGTTCACGTGCCGAGGTTGAAATACGCACGAAGGGTTGCGGGTCGCTGCTGCTGCGCGAAGGTGTCACCCAGGCGAATTCAAAGCGCGTTGCCACCAGTTTGGAGAAAAGTCCGAAGGTCCAGATCGAAGTAGGGTCGGGGTCCTACGCCATCCGATCGATTCTTGGCTTGATAAACCGCTTACCTACCGCTTACGGGTTCCGCGCTGCATAGCTCGTCGCATTGACTGGGTCATCCACCATCCCGAATCCAACCAAAGAAGGGGGGCGAAAGCCCTGGGTCATCCTCGCCGTTTGGGCATTCGGCGTCGTGGCATCGCTCATGATCCTGCTTGTGTGGCCCTATTGGATGAGCGCGTACGACGAAACGCACCGGAGGGCCGTGGCCTGCGATGTTTCTGATGCAGAAGTCTATGCAGGGTCCACGGTGAGCCGGACCGGCTTGGGTGCCCCGTTCTCGTACGTGAAAGTCGAGACGCGAGATTGTGGCGTACTCATCTTGCAGGGTGTCAAGAAGACAGTACAAGAACGGGTCGCACGAGACTTAGCGACTGGTGGGGAGACGCGGTTTTCTGTAGGCAAAGGGTCATGGTGGTTCCGGAGTGCGCTCAACTTGATAAATCGATACCCAACGGCATTCGATTACGAGCGATGAGTTCGCGTTCCTTGTCCTGATTGTTGGAGCATCCACATCGCCTCTCGTTGCGCGAGGGGAATCCTGCTTAGACTTTCGGTTCCCCTGAAGCTCCGAAGCAGTCCAACGGCCGACTGCATCGGAATCACCGAATACGAGGTCGTGGGATTGGACTCGTCGAGAAAGGCCAAAACAACTGCGTGGTGGCGTTGGGGTGGATCGGGCGTAGCGACTGTCGAGACAGTGAGCTGAATCGGAAGCCAGATTAGTGTCGGCTGACGGCAAGACTTAAATCATGTTTGAATGGACACGAATGGATGAGCCAGGAGCGATCGTGCGGCACCATCGACGTGTAGAACGCAGCAAGGGAAATGGCCGACGGGCCGCGCGGCCCATAAGAAGTACCCGTCGTCGTGTTCTTCGTGACCGCGCCAGCGCGATCGCCGTTCTCACGGGTGTCGTGGTGGTCCCTGTCTTGGCATTCGGTGCCGGCCCGTGGGTATTAGGGCAGTATGACGATGAGCACCGCGTGAACGTTGTCTGTCGCGTGCGGTCCGTTGCTGCGGAAGTTCATTCGTCGAGGGGCGGTTCGCAGCCCCAAGTGAACTTCCACACCGACTGTGGGAATCTGCTTTGGGTTGGCGGGGATCGCTCGAACGTGAACGATGTAGCGTCCGCAGTGAATGCGGGGGCAGAATACCGGTTCGAACTCGGCGCTGGCTCGTTCAAGCTCCGGAAAATGCTCAAGGTTGTGAAAGTGGTCCCTACGATCTACCGTTACACCGAGGTTCCCGGATAGCGTGTAGTCGGCTGGCGGATGGATGGTCGTTGTGCTGTTCTTGCGCGCGCGGACGGGGCAATGCTCCTTGGTGGGACCGAGCCCTTTCCCCGAGTACGACACGCAATGGTGAGTAGGACCGATCGGTGCGTCATGTCTGCGATTCAACAAGCGGAGCGCGGTCAGCGCCCGAAGACCCGCACGAACTCGTTCCACTGCGTCGGCGCACGCTGCTCGAGCCATGCGCACAGTTCCGGGTATGCCGCATCGATGGAGATGACGCTGATGACGCCGCCTTGCCCGTTCACCTTGATGTCCAGGCTGGGAGTCGTACGCCTCGGCTCGGCGACGTTTCTGCCCGATGCCGAGGTAGACGAACAGGAGCTCGAAGAGCACCATGCCGACGGCGGTGAACCCGTGCACTCCACGCCAGGCAGGAACAGCGGATTGAGGGATGCCATCAACGAAGCCGTGTCAGGTGCCGGCGGGCCCAGGGTTGGTCTCCGCAGCCGCTGATGCGGAACAACGAACATTGGAGTTGCAGTTGACGAGATCGGCGCTCGAGCGCGCTGCGCAGAGAAGGCGCGTGCGCAGGAGGCGGATCGTTGCTTCCATCGTCCTGGCGTTCGTTGTCTTGGTTCCGCTGCTCGGCTTCTTCGTCGGACCCATAACCTTGAAGGCGTACGACGCCGGACATCGGGTCGAGCCGATCTGCACAGTCAGCTCGGCGCACAGCAGCATCGGTTCGTCTCGTTCGTTGAAGGGCGTGGGGTCGTCGACATCTCAAGTCGTGTTGGAGACGTCTGACTGTGGAACGCTCGTGCTGCAGTGGGGTGTCACGCGCGACAACGAGGACGACATCGCCCGAAGTGTCGACGAGGGCGGGCGTTACAGATTCGACGTGGGAGAGGGGTCCTACAACATGCGGGGATTCCTGAACGCAATCCGCCAAGCCGTCTACGTGAAGAGCTTCGAGCCCGCTTGACCTCGCATCTGCCATTGACGACCATGCGCTCGACCGAGCCGAAGCTGGACGCTGATCGGAGCGCGGCGCTCAGCAGCCGGTGTTGAGCCCAGTTCCCACCGGGCTCGACTTCTTGCTCGCTGGTATCCGTGTCTGGGCCGGGATGCACGTCACGTTGTAGGTGGACATCGCGACTGGGTCCGCGTCCTTACTCGGGCGGTACTCCACGCAGACCGTTCCGCTGATGTTGGTCGACCTCTTCGTGATCTCCCACGTGCCGAGACGGTGGTGCTCGCCGAGCGGGTTCGCTTGCAAGTAGTCCTCGCTGTCCGCATCCAGCTCGCCTGCTGCGATCTACTCGAGCATGGAGCTGGCGGCAGCCTCGGCATTGGACGTGAGCCCTGGCTTGGTCGCCTTCCGTTGTGCCTGCGACATGTCTGGTTCCGCCGTCTGTACAGGGGCGGAATCGATGTTGGCCCCGCTGCAGCCGGTGATCGCCACCAGAATCGCTCCGAAGGGGAAGCCGAGGGCGCTGGTCGAACGGCGGGTGTTCATCGTCGTGTGCTCCTTTCGTGTCATCCCCCGAAGACCCGCACGAAGTCGTTCCACTGCGCCGGCGCACGCTGCTCGAGCCATCCGCACAGCTCCGGGTAGGCCGCATCGATGGAGATGACGCTGATGACGCCGCGCTGCCCGTTCACCTTGATGTCCAAGCCGCCGAACCGGTTGGTGGTGGGACGGATGTGCTTGATCGCCGTCGGGTCGATGGTCCGTGCTGCGCGGAACATCGGGGTGACCACCAGCTGGGAGTCGTACGCCTCGACGCGACGGCGCTTCTGCCCGACGCCGAGGTAGACGAACAGGATCCCGAACAGCACCATGGCGACAGCGGTGATGAGCATCCCGATCGCGTCAGGGTCGTCGAGCAGCGTGAGCGTGGCGAGGAAGAAGAACCCTCCCACGACGATGAACACGATCCCGATGATCCGGAGCAAGAGGTAGTTCCACCGGCGTGCGCGGACGGTGAAGAGCACGCCGTACGCCTCGTCGCCCACGACGGTGGACGGTGGTCGCTTGCGATCACTCCGGCGGACGAGCGCGCTGACGGCGGCCGGGATCGCGATCATCGCGATCAGCGCGATGAGGACCGGCGAGAGGTTGAGTGTCACCGATCTGCCCCCGGTCGTGCGTACGGACGTCGTCGTTCGGTGGGCCCGAAGCCCTGGTCCCCCTGGATCATGCGTGGAGAGTACCAGCGCGGTTGTGGACAGCGATCGTGCGACGCTCCGGATGCGATACGTTGTATGCCAGTCGGGGTGTGTGGCCCGAACGGGGGCGGCCAGGGTGGCCGATCGACGCGGACCCGACGTCATCGAGCAACTAGCATCGATGTGCTCGACGATTCTCTTGGGGGGAAGACCGTGATCAACCAGCGTGCCGGGAACACCGGAGCACGAAGCACTACTCGCCGGCTCGTGGGGGCGGTCGCCGTCACCGGCATCGCCGCGCTGGTGCTCGCCGGGTGCACGTCCGACGACAAGCCGGTGGCTGACCCGTCACGGATCCTGCAGACGGTCGACACGCGTCTGGCCGCGGACGGCTCGATCACGTCGATCTCCGACACTGCGATCTCGGTCGCGGGCAAGGACTCCTCGTCGGCGACGACCGACCACGACCCCGCCAAGGCGGCTGGCGACCTCCCGCTCCGCATCACGACGCAGTACTCGACGTCCGAGAAGACCGGTACCGACCTCGCCGACCTCGACGGGTAGTCGGGCCGGATCGCGATCGACCTGACGATCGAGAACCTCACGGTCACGTCGAAGAACCTGACCTACGACGTCGCCGGGACCTCTCGCTCGACGCCGGCGCTGGTGGGCGCGCCCTTCAGCGTCGCCGCTTCGACCGTCCTCACCGGCACCGCGGCCGACCGGATCGTCACCGATGCCGCTGACTCCGGTTCGTCCACGGACGGAGTCGTCAGCACGAACGAGGACGGGGACGCGGTCGTCCAGTGGGGCCGCCTGCTGGCACCGCCGACATCCGGCGCGAGCAGCACGCTGCACCTCGTCGCCGACGTCAAGGACTTCACGGCGCCCACGTTCGACGTCGCCGCGCAGCCCGGGCTGTCCACGGACCTGTCCTCCACGGGCGTCGTCAACGCGGCCTTCGGGTCCGACAGTGACTCCGAACTCGCGCTCCAGCGCCGCACGATCGACCTGATCTCGCAGGTGAACGAGGTGCTGGCGCGCGCCGGTGGCACCATCACCGAGGTCCGGTCGAACCTCGAGACCACGTCGAAGACCCTCGGCGTCAGCACCGCCGAGCGGCTCAAGGAGAGCAGCTCGTCCCTGGCAGGCACCATGCGGTCCCTGTCCGGCGAGCTCGGTTCCCTGAACGGCGATCTCGGCACGACCGTCAAGGCGACACAGTCCACCGTGCTGCAGCAGCTCCAGCAGACCACCACGAGTCTCGACAGCCTGCTCGGCGACACCTCGGCGACGGCGCCCGCTCCGGTCCTCGACGGGAACGGATGCGCGGCGACGCCCAAGACCTCGACCGCGGGCGGCAGCGTCTACGGCAACCTGCTCAGTGTCTCGTCGCAGCTCAAGGGCTACGCCGATGCGAGTGAGGCGTGCAAGCAGCAGGTGAGTGCGCAGCTCGCCACTGCCGTCGGCCCGAAGGCTCCGGACGCGACGACCTGCGCCGCGACGGACGCGCGAGACTCGCTGACCTGCACGCTCTACGAGTCGTCCACCGCGATCAACGGTTCGCTGATCGGCCTGGTGAGCACCGGGCAGGCACTCGCCGCGCGGCTGCAGCCGGAGACGGTGGACGCCGCGATCGCGAGCGCTGCCGACCTCGACACGCAGCTCACCCGCATCTCCGACGCACTGGACGAGTACGAGAACGGTGGGGACGGCGGCACCGGTGACGCACTGCGCGCGTTGTCGACGAGCGCGGACCAGATCGGCACGCGAATCGACGCACTGGCGACGGCCGTGCAGACGACGCACGACCGTGCCGAGGCGGCACGTGACCTGCTCGACGGTGCAGGGTTCCCGCTGTCGATGCAGCGCCAGAACTCGGCGGTCGCGGACCAGCTCTGCGCCCTCGCGACGCTCGGACAGCTCGACCAGGCCGATGCTGATCGCCTCCGCGGCTACCTGACGGCCGAGCCCTGCGCCGGTGCGCCCGAGGGAACCGTGCTCCAGCCCGGCCTCGGGTTCACCGACCCGATGGACGAACGACTGGACGACCAGACGACGCGCTGGCAGGAAGTCGTCGACTCGACCAGTGCCGACGCGACGACCGAGGGAACCATCGGCAGCGCGGTCGCCGGCCTGCGGACCGATCTGACCGCGCTCGACGACAGCATCCGCGCTGTCCGTGATGCTGTCCGTGGTGGGAGCGACGACGTGGGTTCCACGATCGAACGCCTTCGCGCAGCGGTCTCGGACGCCGACCGGTCGCAGACGGTCATCGCCACACAGCTCGGGACCGTCCGCCAGACGCAGATCGACCTCGCTGCGGAGGTCCAGAAGACCTTCGAGGACGCCTCCGACCAGTCGTCGGAGACCTTCAAGAAGGCCATCGACGCACAGGTGCGGAAGGTCTCGACCACGGCCTCCGAGAGCAACCAAGCCGTCCGCGACGCCTTCGACAAGTCGATCTCGGGCCTGCAGTCCACCGCTGACGAGGTCACGAAGGACTCGAAGGGCACGATCGACGAGCAGAAGAGCACGCTCGAGCAGGAAGGCTCGGAGCTCTCCTCGGCGGTCGACCGGCAGACGGCGTCCAGCCTCGAGCGGATCGCGGCCAGCACGAGCGCCTCGACGCGTGACGTGCAGGGCGCTTCGACGCTGCTGACCGGCGACCTCAACCGGGTGATGCTCGACCTCGGCGACCGCAAGGTCAACGGCTCCGGCATCCTCGGCGCCATGGCCACGAGCGCGGCGAAGTCCGACTCCGCCGACTACCAGCTCGCCCTGGCGTCGCAGAACGCCGCGGGATACGCGAACGTCCGCGCCGAGGACGTCGCCGGCATCCTGCTCCAGCAGGAGCAGTTCCGTGCATCGCTCGATGCGGCGACGACGCTGCCGGCGTTCCAGCTGAAGGTCCCCGCCAGCGCGACGTCGACCACGCTGTACACCTTCCGGATCGGGGCGGACCGATGAGCGACCAGACGACCGAAGCCACGGCGACCGAGAGCGCCGACGGAACGCGTCCGCGCAGCCGCCGTCCGCTGCTCTTCGTCGGCATCGCGGTGCTCCTGGTCGCCGCGGTGGTCGCCGCCGTCCTGACGTTCCGGGCGTTCGGCAGCAGCACCCCGGCCGAAGCGGTGTCGGCGACCGTGCCGGTGAAGATCACCGTGGCACACGTCCCGACGAAGACGAAGATCGGCATCATCGTCACGCTCGGAGACGGCGAGGGATCCGAGTGGAACGAAGCGGCGCAGGGTGCGCTGGTGGCGGAGCGTCGGCTCGCACTCGGCGGCACCGACGTCGCGCTCGTCACGAAGAACGACGGCGGAACCGCTGCCGGGGGCACGGCCGCGGTCGAGGCCCTCGCGAAGAGCGGGGTCGCGGGCATCGTCGTCGCCTCGTCGGGCAGCCACGTGTCCGGCGCCCTCACGGCTGCTGCGGCGAAGGGCATCCCGGTCGTCCTGCCCTACGCACCGGCGGAGAAGGACTCCTGGTCGACGGCGCCGGCGGCAGGCTCGATCAGCACGGCGATGACCACGGCACTCGGCGACGCCGACGCGCCACTGCTGGTCGACCTGGGCGGCGGTGCTCCGGCGGGCCTGCGGGTCGCGCACGTCCTGGACGGGGACGACACCGCGGACACTGCAGCGCTGGCCACGACCGTCGCCGAACGCACCGGCGCGACGAGCAACGAGGAAGACGCCGATGCCGATGCCGATGCCGATGCCGACGCCGACGCGAAGACGGTGACGCCGGACTCCGACGCCGTCGTCGTCAGCGGCTCCGCGGAACGCCAGGGTGCCTTCGTCGCCGCGCTCCAGGCCGAGGACGTCACGGTGCCGGTCGTCCTCACGCCGGATGCGACGAGCCCGGCGTTCGGCGCCGCACTCGTCGAGGCCGGCGGCAGCCTGAGCGGTTCCTTCCGGACCGTGGGCGTCGCCACCGACGACGCTCGAGCACTCGCCTCCGACGCCGGGGGCCGCGCGATGTCCGCCTTCCTCGGTGGTGTCCGGGTGCTCGCCGGTGACCAGGACGCCGAGAACCTGACCGGTGACCAGCCGTTCTCGGCGGTCGCGGGCGCAGCGGACTCGCGCAGCCACGACGCCGTCATCGCCCTGGTCCGCGCCGTCGGTTCGGCGCGGAGCGTCGAGCCGGCGGACGTCACCGACGCCCTCGCCGCGCTCGACCTCGACGCCGATGCGGGCATCGCCGGCCCCGCGCTCGACTTCACGCAGCAGCAGGCACTCGGGACGCCCGCGACGGTGCTCGCGGCGTCGGCACAGCAGCTCGGTCTCCGTCCGGCCAGCACCGCGTCCGGCGACGGCACCGGGAGCGGAACCGACGCTGCCCGGACCGCGTCGCTCGTCTGGTTCGACGACTCCAGCACGGACTGACCCACCCACGCACCGACCCGGAAGAGGAACGCGAGCATGCGCCTGTTGATCGAGCTCGACGACCGACGTGATGCGGTCGAGGTCGACGGGTGGTCCGGCGCATCCTCGCTCGGGGACCTCGTGTCCGCGGCCATCGGCCTCACGCTCGAACCCGGCACCACCCTGGCGGTCGACGGGCACCGCACCAGCGTCGACACCCCGCTCCGGGACCTCGTGCTGCTCGAGGGATCCCGCATCGGACGAACCCCCGAGGAGCGTCCGCTCGGCACCGACGGCTGGACCGTCACGCTCGCCGGCGGGCTCGAGGCCGGCCCCGTGGTGCCGGTCCCGCGCGGGCGGAAGCTCGTGGTCGGCCGGGCGCCGCAGGCCGACGTCGTGCTCCCCACCGAGAGCGCGTCGTGGGAGCACTGCACCGTCGAGCGCGAGGACGACGGTGTGCGGGTGCGTGATGCGGGATCGACGAACGGCACCGTCGTCGCCGGGGAGCGCATCGACGCCGAGGGCGTCCTGCTCACCGGGACGACGAGCGTCATCGTGGGCGGGGCCGTGCTGCTCGTCCGGCCGGCGCTCGACGAGGTCCCCGTGCCCGCGGCCGGCTCGGTGGCGAACCTGACCCCGGCGGCGACGGCACCGTTCAACCGCCCACCACGCGCCGGCCGGACCTCCGACGCCGAGACGGTCGTGCCGCCCGGACGCAAGGACGTGCCGCCGGCCTCGAAGTTCAGCTGGATCACCGTCGCGGCACCCCTGGTGCTCGCCGGCGCGATGGTGCTCCTGCTCGGCGACGCGCGGTTCGCGCTGTTCGCTCTGCTCTCCCCGGTCACCGCGATCGGCATGTGGTTCGAGCAGAAGCACCGCCGCGCGAAGAACCTGAAGGAGGAGGACACCCGCTTCGCCGAGGCCGTGGAGTCCTTCCGCGGTGAGATCTCCGAAGCCGCGGCCGTCGAGGCCGCCCGCCGCCAGGAGCTCGTGCCCGATCCGGCGACCGTGGTGCGGCGAGCCGAGCTGCCGACCACCCTGCTGTGGCAGCGTCGCTCGGATGACGAGGACTTCCTGAGCCTGCACGCCGGCACCGGGGACGCTCCTTGGCGGCCCGAGGTCGACCAGCGTGCAGCGTCCGCGAAGCTCGAGGACGAGGCGAAGGCCGCGATCGCCGACAGTCGTCTGACGGCCGCGCCGGTGGTTGCCGACCTGTCCGACGCTGGCGTCGTCGGGATCGTCGGCGACCGTCAGGGCGCCCTCGCCTTGGCGCGCAGCCTGCTCACGCAGGCCACCGTGCACTGCGGTCCAGCGGACCTGACGGTGGGTGTCTTCTGCGACGCGGGCCGCGCGGAGGACTGGGGGTGGGCCTCCTGGCTGCCGCACGCGCGTGTGGCGGGGAGCAGTACCGGCGCCCGCTGGATGTCGGCGCAGCGCGACCAGAGCGCGGCGATGCTCCGTGGCCTGCGGGAGTCGCTCGACGAGCTGCCGACGCCGAACCTGCTCGTCGTGGTCGACTCCGAGGTGCTCACCGAGGGACGGGATGCCCCGGCCCGCAACCTGCTCGGCCAGGGCCGCTCGGTACCCGGGCAGTCCCTGCGCCCGGGGGAGCGACCGCGCCGGGTGTGCGGCATCGTCATCGCGACGAACGAGCAGCAGCTCCCCGCCGCCTGTACGTCGATCATCACGGTCGGTGCCGATGCCGCCGCCACGGTCTACCGGCCGGAAGACCGGACCCGTGTCGAGGACGTCGTGCTCGCCGGCCTCAGCGTCGAGACCGCCGAGCGCAGCGCCCGCAGCGTGGCGCACTTCGACGATCCCGAACTGCTCGTGCCGGGGGCGTCCTTGCCCGCGCTCGTCCGCCTGCCGGAGCTGTTGTCGAGCGACGGGATCCTCACGGCGTGGGACACGCGCACGGGCTTCTCGACCCCGATCGGCTCGTCGGAGAGCGGTGTGCTCGAGATCGACCTGGTGCGCGACGGCCCGCACGGTCTGGTCGGCGGAACGACGGGTTCGGGCAAGAGCGAGTTCCTGCGGTCGCTCGTCGCCGGGCTCGCAGCGCGGAACGACCCGACGCGTCTGAACTTCCTGCTCGTCGACTTCAAGGGCGGGGCCGCGTTCGCCGCCTGCGAGCGACTGCCGCACACCATCGGCACGATCAGCAACCTCGACGAGCAGCTCGCCGACCGAGCGATCCGTGCGCTCGAGGCCGAGCTCGAGCGACGCCAGCGGGTGTTCGCCGCGGCCGGAGCCGACATCGACAACCTCGACGCCTACCTGGCGACGAAGCCGGTCGAGCCGATGCCGCGACTGCTGCTGGTCGTCGACGAGTTCGCGATGCTCGCGAAGGACTTCCCGGACGTCCTGACGTCGCTCGTCAGCATCGCCGCCGTCGGCCGCACACTCGGCGTCCACATGATCCTCGCCACCCAGCGGCCGGCCGGTGTGGTGAGCGAGGACATCCTCGCGAACACCAACATGCGGGTCGCCCTGCGGGTGCAGAGCCGCGAGGACTCGACGAACGTCATCGGGGTCCCCGCCGCAGCCGGGATCGGTCGACAACAGACCGGTCGCGCCTACGTCAAGCTCGGGCAGGACGACATCACCCCGGTGCAGACCGCCCTCGTCACCGGCCGAGCCCGTGACGAGCGTGCCGAGCAGCTGGTCTCGGTCCGTCCGACCGACGTGTTCGGTGTCCCCGCGCCGCTGCCGGCACCGGCGCCGACCGCGTCGGACGTCACCGACCTCGACCAGCTGATCGAGGCGATCGGGCAGGCCAACACGGCAGCCGGGTACGCCCCGCCGCGTCCGATCTGGCCCGAGGCGCTCGGCGACCGCGTCGAACTGGCGGAGCTCACCGAGCCAGGCCCGGGCGCCGACCGACGACCCGGCACCGTCCCCGTCGCCCTGGCCGACGACCCGGACCACCAGCGTCAGATCACCACCGGATGGGACCTCGACGAGGGCAACCTCATGCTCATGGGCATCCCCGGCAGCGGGACGAGCACCGCCCTCGCCACGATCGCGCTCCAGCTCGCCGCCGCGTCGAGCCCCGACGAGCTCGACCTCCTCGTGCTCGACATGGGTCCGGGGGACCTCGCTCCGCTCGCACAGCTACCGCACACGACGGCCTACGTCGGCTCCGGTGCCGGCGCGGGGGAGCTGCAGACGCGGTTCCTGCGGCACCTCCGCGTCGAGCTCGAGCGTCGCCGTGCGGCACCCGGTGGGCGCCGTGCCGTGGTGCTCATCGACGGCCTCGCCGCCCTGCGCGACGAGTACCAGGATTTCGAGGGCCAGCAGCTGCTCGACGCGCTCTACCGGGTGTACGCCGAGGGTCCCGCGCTCGGCATCTCGTTCGCGGTCTCGACGACGCGCGCGAAGGCGGTGCCGTCGGCGATGGACGAGGTCACCACGCAGAAGTGGATGTTCCGCCTCGCGGACCCCTACGACTACGCGTCCATCGGGGTCCGCCCCAAGGACGTCCCGCCGCCGGTGCCCGGCCGCTTCATCGACTCGACCAGGCGGCTGCAGTCGCACGTCGCGACGCCGGACGTCCCGCTCGCGCAGGCGGTCGCACGGATCGCGGAGATCCGGTCGGACGGTACGAAGAAGGCCAGTGCGGTCGGCCGGCTGCCCGACGCTGTGCTCGTGGACGAGCTCGGTGCCGGAGCGGTGTTCGCGGGTGAGCCCTGGCGGATCCCGATCGGCATCGCCGAGGACGACCTGCAGCCGGCGTCCGTCGAGGTCTACGACGGCGAACACGTGCTCGTCGCCGGCCCGGCGCGGTCCGGCAAGTCGAGCGTGCTCCTCGCCGTCGCCGAGCTCGCACGGACAGCCGAGGGTGTCCGTCCGGCGGTCTGGGCGATCTGCGACCGCCGGTCGCCGCTCGCCTCGGGTTCGTTCGACCGCATCGCCGTCGGCCCGGACGAGGTCCCGGCCCTGTTGGCTGGACTCCGCCTCGAGCGCGGCCCGGTCCTGCTGCTCATCGACGACGCGGAGCGGTTCGAGGACGGCGACCAGGCCATCGCGACGCTGCTCACGACCGAGCGCCCCGGGCTGTGCGTCGTGGCGGCCGGCCGGTCAGCTGACCTCCGGTCGCTGTACAGCCACTGGACCCGAGCGGTCCGGAAGTCCCGGTGTGGCGTCCTGCTGCAGCCGGACGTCGACTACGACGGCGAGCTGCTCGGTGTCACGCTCCCGCGTCGTGCACCGGTCGCGCTGACCGTCGGCCGCGGCTACGCCGCTTCAGGCGGGACCGTCCGTCTCGTGCAGACCGCGTCTGCTGGCAGCTGACCGAGACGCCGAGACCGTCGGCCGGGAGGCCCGTGGCCGCGTCCGCCACGGACGGCAGGATCGACCCGCAGTCACGACCAGAGCGCGCTCAGTCGCGCGTCGTGATCCCGAAGGGCGAGCTCTCGAGGTTCGTGAAGTTCCCCACCGTCGCCCGCACCGTGCACGACGGCGCGACCGACAGCGCCGTGACGACCAGCCCGTCGGACGACACCGCCAACGCCCCCGAGCAGCCGTCGGCGAACCGCACGCCGGACTCCCCGCCGGCCACATCGACGAGCATCTGCGACGGGCGTCCCGTGGCGGGACTGCGGTACAGCGGGTTGAGCTCGTCGGCGCCGTTCGGCCACACCGGCACGAGCGTCACCGGCAGGGCCGTCTGACTGACCGTGCGGTCGGGCGTCCGGACCTCGACGCCCTGCAGCCGCTGGACCGGGTAGGCGGTCCCGCGCACCGAGTCGTCGGTCACGGCAGCAGTGGTCGCCTCGCCGACGCCGTCGAGCCACGTCTGCAGCGCCGCGCCGTCCGTGACGGAGGCGAGCGGCACGGAGGCCTCGACCGTGACGTCGCCGCCGGCGGGGACCTCGACCCCGGACAGGGCCCAGGCACACGCGGCATCGACACCCGTCAGCGAGGGTTGGTTGCGCTTCGCCGAGATGCCCTCGCCGGACCAGGTGACCGCGGGGCAGGACGCCCCCGAGCGGGAGCCCGGCACGACCTCGAGGAACGGACCGGTCAGGGCCGATGCCTGCGCCGCGTACGTGACGCGCAGGTCGACGGTGCCCTTCGCGGGGTCGATGGTCGCGCGGCGGGTGGTGGCGAGGCCCGTGGGCAGTGGGCGGTCCTGCTGGTAGGCGTTGGCGGCCTGTGCGGTCGCGGTGCCGACGCCTGGCGTCTTCCGCAGCGCACCGGGCAGCCACACGACGCCACCGACGACCAGTGCGGCCACGAGCACGACGCCGATGCCGCCGAACAGGAGCGCACGGTTCGTCAGCCACTCGGGACGGGCGAACCGACGCGCCGGTGGGGGCTCGGCAGCGGGGGCGGCCGGCAGCGGCTGTCGGGCCATCGGCCGGATGACGGTCTGCGATCCGGCCGGGCCCAGTTCCGGAGCCGGCCCTGCCAGGGCTTCGTCCTCTAGTACCCCGGTGTCATCCCGATCAGCATCGCGCTCGGGACGGACCCCGCGGACCACGGTGGCGGGCCGCTCGACCTCGTCGAACGCGTCCGGGTCGCTCGTCGCGGCCAGCGCAGGGGCCGAGGCGAGGGACCGGGCGAGTCGCCGCAGGGTCGCCGCCGCGTCCGCTGCTGCCGGACGGCTGTTCGGGTCCTTCGTCAGCAGGGCGGACACCGCAGACCACAGCGCATCGGGCACGTCGAGCGGCGGCGGGTTCGACGTGACGTGCCGGTACGCCACGGCGAAGTCCGTGCCCGGTCCGGCGAAGGGTGTGCGGCCGGACAACAGCTCGTAGAGCATGACCCCGGCGCCGTAGACGTCCGCAGCGGGACCCGCGCGGCCGTGGCTGATCGACTCGGGCGCCATGTACTGCGGCGTGCCGAGGAGCCCGGTGGTGGTGCGCTCGCGCTCGGCGACGACCGACGCGATGCCGAAGTCGGTGACCCGGACGTCGCCCGTCGCACCGGCGGCCCAGGGGGTCTGGAGCAGCACGTTGTCGGGCTTGACGTCGCGGTGGGTCACGTCGCGTTCGTGTGCCGCGGCGAGGGCATCGAGGGTCTCGGCGGTGATCGTCAGAGCGTCCCGCGGGGTCAGCGGACCGTTCGATGCGAGCAGATCGCGCGCGGACCCACCGGGCACCAGGTCCATGACGATCGCGAGCCGGTCGCCCTCGACGACCAGGTCCCGCACCCGCACGATCGAGGGGTGCTGCAGCGCGAGGAGCACCGAGCGCTCGCGGACGAAGCGTTCGACGATCTGCGGGTCGGCGGCGAGCTCAGCGCGGAGCAGCTTCGCAGCGACGTGCTCGCCGGTCGCGGTGTGTTCTGTCCGCCAGACCTCGCCGGTGGCACCGGTCCCGAGCAGCTCGACCAACCGGTACGACGCACCGAGTGGCTCACCCTGACCGTACTGCGCCACTGCGTCCCCGACTTCCCGATTCCCCCGCTGGCCGACCCCTCGCCGACCACGCAATGTTACCGGCCGGTCGGCGCCTCCGCCTGCCCCGGCGCGGCGTACTGCACGTCGATCGCGTACTGCTCGAACCCGGATCGCCGGTACAGCGCCAGCGCGGGTTCGTTGTCGCCCTCGACGTACAGTGCGGCGGCGGTCAGCCCACGGCCGCTGAGTCGAGCGGTCCCGGCACGCATGAGCACCCCGCCGAGCCGTTGCCCCTGCAGGTCGGGTCGGACAGCGACGGCGTAGAACTCGCCGATGCCGTCCTCGACCTTGAGCCAGCACGAGCCTGCCAGCTGCCCGGAGGCGTCGCGGAGCAGCAGCAGGTCCTCGCCGGAGAACCAGGCGTCCGACTCGCGGGCGTGCAGGTCGTCGAGCGTCATCCGGCCCTGCTCGGGGTGGTGTGCGAAGGCCGCGGCGTTCAGGGCGAGCCAGTCGGCCTCGTCCTCGGTGCCGGGTCGGAAGGCGGACAGGCTGTACCCGGCCGGCACGTCGACGGACGGGGCGTCGGTACCGTCGATCGGCGCCCGGAGCTGCAGCAGTGTCCGAACCGCGCGCCAGCCGAACCGATCGGCCAGGGCCCGCGCTGCGGGGTGGTCCCCGTGTGCCCAGGCGAGCACGGGAGCGGCCCCGCCGCCCAGCGCGAGCGCCTGCGTCACGAGGGCAGTGCCGGTGCCGCGACCACGGGCCTCCCGGTCGACCACGAGTTCCAGCTCGCCGTCACGGACCACGGCGACCCCGTCGTCGACGGCGAGGACGGTCGCGCGCCCGGCGCGGACGTCGACCAGGGTCTGGTCCGAGAACGGCGGTGCTTCACCGGGCACGACGAACCGCGCGAGGTCCGGCACTACTGGCCCATCAGGCGCTCGGCCTCGTCGTCGTAGACGTTGAAGCGGTAGCCGACGTTGCGGACCGTGCCGATGAGCGACTCGAGGTCGCCGAGCTTGGCGCGGAGACGTCGGACGTGCACGTCGACCGTGCGGGTGCCGCCGAAGTAGTCGTAGCCCCAGACCTCGCTGAGCAGCTGCTCGCGCGTGAAGACGCGGGACGGGTGCGTGGCGAAGAAGCGCAGGAGCTCGAACTCCTTGAACGTCAGGTCGAGCGGCCGGCCGCGGACCTTCGCCGAGTAGCTGGCTTCGTCGATGACGACACCCGACGCCTGGATCTTCGAGCTGGACTGCCCCTTGGCCGCACGGCCCGCGGACAGCCGGATGCGGGCGTCGATCTCGGCCGGGCCCGCGCTCTCGAGCACCACGTCGTCGACGTTCCACTCGCTGTTGACGGCGGTCAGGCCACCCTCGGTCACGACGAGCACGATGGGCGTCGTCGAGCCGGACGAGGCGAGGATCTTGCACAGGGCCTTCGCGCTGACCAGGTCGGTGCGGGCGTCCACGAACATCAGGTCGCTCTGCGGCGCGTTGACCAGCTGTGCGGCCTCGGCCGGCACGTGACGGATCCTGTGGCTCAGGAGACCGAGGCTCGGCAGGACGTCGCCGGGCGCGGTCGAGGTGAGTACCAGGAGCTGTGCCACAGGACCTCCGCAGGTGGATGACGTCGTGGACACATCCTAGTGATGCTCGGGAAGTCCTCATCCGGCCGGACGGTTTGCGCGGCAACCCGCAAGCGCGCGCCGGGCGCGGAGCCGCTGCGCCTGCGCGCCGGGCGTGACGCCTGTCATGATGGAACGCGTGACCCAGCCAGTGCAGCCCACCGACCAGCGGCGCCTCAAGCTGACGTCCGTCCTGCCGGTCTGGATCCTGGCCGTCGTCGGGGCGGTGCTCGTCCTGACGCTCGCCGAGCGCGACGCCTTCGCCTGGCTGCTGCTCGTGTTCGTCGCCTGCGTGATGGTGAGCTTCGTGCTCCAGCTCATCACCGCGACGAAGGACGGACTGGTCGAACGGATCAGCATCGCGTCGTCCGGTGCCTTCGTCGTGGTGCTCGTCACCGCGGTGGTGCTCCTGGCGCGTTGAGCCGAGCCGCGTAGACTCCGGGGCATGGATTCGCTGCTTGCGCTCGAGCTGTTCTACGTGGGCCTCCTCGGCCTGGCGTCGCTCGCGATCGCGTTCATCTCGGTCGTCGTCGTCGTGAAGCTGTTCAAGGGTCAGCGTTGATCGAGCTCCCCGAGGGCCTGGCGCCCGAACTGGTCCCGTTGTCGTGGCTCGTCGGCGTCTGGGAGGGCACCGGCGTCGTGGAGTACCCCGTCGGTGACGAAGAGGCACCCCGCACCTACGAGTTCGGCCAGCGCGTGAGCTTCAGCCACGACGGCCTGCCGTACCTCAACTACTCGTCCACGACCTGGCTGCTCGACGACGACAACACCCCGCTCGCCGCCGAGATGGGCTACTGGCGGATCGATCGTCCGACCGAACCCGGCGACCGCGGCCCCGCGATGCTCCTGGGCGAGGGACCGACGCCGTTCACCACCGTCGAGAGCGTCGAGGCGCTGCGCAACACCACCGACGGCTTCGACGTCGAAGCCGCGATCGTGCACCCGACGGGCGTCAACGAGCTCTACGTCGGCCGCGTCCTCAAAGGCCGGATCGACCTGGCCACCGACGCCGTGATGCGCTCGCCGAACGCGAAGGACTACTCCGCCGCGACCCGCCTGTACGGCCTGGTCGAGGGCAAGTTGTTCTGGGCGTGGGACATCGCCGCCCTCGGTCGCGAACTCACCTCGCACGCCTCGGGGCAGCTCGCGAAGGTCGACTGATGTCGGCGTTCGCGGTGCGCGACGGCTTCGTCGCGGCATCTGATGCGCCCGGCGCACCTGCAGCCCACTTCGGCAACCCCCTGGGTGAGCAGCGGCTGCTGGCCCGTGGCCGCGCGGTCGTCGAGCTCGGTCTCGGTGTCGTCACCGTCTCCGGGCCGGACCGCCTGTCGTGGCTCAACTCGATCACCTCGCAGCAGCTGACCGGCCTGCCGACCGGCGTCAGCACCGAGACCCTCGTGCTCGACCAGTCCGGCCGGGTCGAGCACGCCGCCCGCGTGGTCGACGACGGTGCGGTCGTGTGGCTCCTCACCGAGCCGCAGGACGCCGCGCCGCTCGCCACCTGGCTCGACTCGATGCGCTTCATGCTCCGGGTCGAGGTCGCCGACCGTTCGGCCGACTTCGCGACCCTCGGCTGGTTCGGCGAGGCCGCCCCGTTCGCGTCGACCGTCCTGCCGGACCCGCCCGTCGTCGAGTGGGTCGACCCGTGGGCGGCCGTCACGCCCGGTGGATGGAGCTACGCCGACCAGGAGGCCCATCCCGGCTCCGACTGGACCCTCCGCATCGCCGTGGTCACGCCCGGCACCTCGGCCGCGATCGCTGCGTCGGACGAACCCGTCGCGGGGCTGCTCGCGTACGAGGCACTCCGGATCGCCGCCTGGCGTCCGACGCTGTCCGATGCCGACGAGCGCACCATCCCGCACGAGCTCGACTGGCTCCGCTCCGCCGTGCACCTGACGAAGGGCTGCTACCGCGGGCAGGAGACCGTCGCGAAGGTGCACAACCTGGGCCACCCGCCGCGTCGGGTCGTGCAGCTGCACCTCGACGGCTCCGACGCCGTCCTGCCGGCTCCGGGGACTCCCGTGATGCTCGGCGACAAGGAAGTCGGGCGACTGTCGGCCTCGGCGGTCCACCACGAGCTCGGCCCGATCGGGCTGGCCGTGGTCAAGCGTTCCCTCGACCCCACCGCGACGCTGACGCTCATCGCCGACGACGTCGTGGTGACGGCGGCGCAGGAGACCATCGTCCCGCCGGAGGCCGGCGCCACGGCGAACGTCCCTCGGCTGCCCCGGCTCGGAGCCGTCAAGCGCTCCTAGGCTCCGTCCGGCGGTCGTCGGTCGCCTGGTGTGCGCGCAGGTTTCCGACAGACCACGAGTTGATCGACTGGTGTTCCGTCGGGTGATGCGCACGCATCGTGTGCGTGTGCATCTTCCGACAGTGCACGCGGTGATCGACTCGTGGATCGTCGCCAATTCGCCGCCGCCGCCGTGGCGCAGTCCCGCCGCCGCCCCGCCGCCGCGTCAGGCGGGCTCGACCGTGGCCCACGGCACACTGAGCTCGCCGAGCCGCCACCTGGTCGGCCCGTGCAGCACCGGCCAACCGCGGTCGCGCATGCCCCGCACCGTGGCGATCCACCGCTGCCGAGGTCCGTACGTGCCGAGCGGCGCCGCGACCGCCCACGACAGGTCGAGGTCGCGCAGGAACGCGTGCACCCGCTCACCCGGCACGTTCCGGTGGATGAGCGCCTTCGGCAGCCGTTCGGCGACGATCGACGGCACGTCGAGTCCGGCGAGCCGCAGCGACACCGTGAACGTCACGGGCGCGTGCTCGTCGAGCGTCACCCACGAGGCCACCCGCCCGACCTCGTTGCACGTCCCCTCGACCAGCGCGCCGCCGGGCTGCAGTCGGTCCTGCATGATCCGCCACGACCCCACCACGGCGGACTCGTCGTACTGCCGCAGCACGTTGAACGCCCGGATCACGGCGGGTCGACGCTGCCCGGGCGTGGGCGTCTCGAAGCCGCCGAGCCGGAACGTCACACCGTCGCGAGTGCCCGCGTTCGCGAACGCAACGCGTGCCGGTTCGATCTCGATGCCGGTGACCTCGACGTCCGGACGCACCAGGGCGAGACGGTCGCGCAGCTCGAGCGTCGTCGTCGGCGAGGCCCCGTACCCGACGTCGGCGACCAGCGGGTCGTCGGCCTTGCGGAGCGCCGGCAGCGACGCGATCCACCGGTCGACACGGCGGAGCCGGTTGTACCCGGTCGTCCCGCGCGTCACGTTCCCGATGGGCATGACGTCAAGGGTACGGGCCTGCCGACGCTCGGTAGACTCGGGAGCATGACCTCCACGCTCGTCCTGCTCCGTCACGGAAACAGTGACTGGAACCAGAAGAACCTGTTCACCGGTTGGGTCGACGTCCGGCTCAGCGAGCTGGGCGAGAAGGAGGCGAAGCGCGCCGGCGACCTCATCGCCGAATCGGGCATCGTCCCCGACGTCCTGTACACCTCGCTCCTCACCCGCGCGATCCAGACGGCCGACATCGCGCTGCTCCAGGCCGACCTCGCCTGGCTGCCGGTCAAGCGCGACTGGCGCCTCAACGAACGCCACTACGGCGACCTGCAGGGCAAGGACAAGGCCCAGACGCTGGCCGAGTACGGCGAGCAGCAGTTCATGGAGTGGCGCCGGTCGTTCGACGTCCCGCCGCCCCCCATCGCCGACGGCGCCGAGTGGTCGCAGGCCGGTGACCGCCGCTACGCCGACCTCGGCGACCAGCTGCCCCGCACCGAGTCGCTCAAGCTCGTGATCGACCGCCTGCTGCCCTACTGGGAGTCGGACATCACGAAGGACCTGGGCGAGGGCAAGACCGTGCTGGTCACCGCCCACGGCAACTCGCTCCGCGCGCTCGTCAAGCACCTCGACGACATCTCCGACGACGACATCGCCGGGCTGAACATCCCGACGGGCATCCCGCTGGTGTACGAGCTCGACGACGACTTCCGTCCGACGAAGCCGGCGTACTACCTCGACCCCGAGGCCGCTGCCGCCGGCGCTGCCGCCGTGGCCGCCCAGGGCGCCAAGAAGTAGCACCGCGCACACGAACGCTCCGTCCGGTCTCCGGGCGGGGCGTTCGTCGTTCTGCTTGTGGGGGCCGCGAAAGCGACAGTGTGCCGCGAATGTTCCGCCGACCCCTGTCGCTCTGCCGGGAGGAACGGATCACCGCTCCGACGACGTGTCGCTTCGGCAGGGCGGTCGGCTCCTCGAGCCTCGGCTGATCAGACGAAGTGCGACGCGATCTCCTGCACGAGGGCACCGACGTCGTAGGGCTTCGTCGTGTCGACGCGGACCACCGGGACGCCCGGCAGCCCGACCGGCTGCGCATCGTCGCCGTGCTCGTCCCAGAAGGCCAGCACGCCGGCCAGGTCCCCGTGCACCTCGTGCCGCACCGGGACGGTGCCCGGGTCGTACCGGTCGTGCAGCCGATCTGCGGCGGCGGCGCGGTCCGTGTCGCACCACACCTCGACGGCGCGAGGCGACCCGGCGGACGCGAGCCCGGCCTCCAGGAGGTCGCGGTCGCGTGACGGGAGCCAGACGGCGTCGAGGACGACCCCGTTCTCGACGGCCCGCGTCATCGACCACATGGTCTCCATCGCGATGCCACCGAGCGGCCGCGACGCGATCATCGGCCCGACGATGTCGGCGAGGGGCTCCTTGATCCGGTCCTTCGACAGGAACGGGCAACCGAGCACCTCGGCCAGCGCAGCTCCGATCGTGCTCTTGCCGGAACCGGGCATGCCGTTGACGATGATCGCGACCTGAGCCATGCGTCGATCCTCGCAGACCGCGCAGCCGCGGTCAGACCACGGCGCTCAGACCGCGGCGGTCGAACTCGAGGCGCCGGTCCAGTCGCCGGTCGCCAGGTACTCGACCTTCTTGGCGATCGACACCGCGTGGTCCGCGAAGCGCTCGTGGTAGCGGGAGGCCAGGGTGGCGTCGACGGTGTCGATCGGTCCGCCCTTCCACGCCTCGCCGAGCACGAAGTCGAACACGCTCGCGTGCAGCTCGTCGACGGCGTCGTCCTCGTCGCGGATCTCCGCGGCCAGGGCGATGTCCTCGGTCGCGAGCAGCCGCGTGAGCTTCTGCGACATCGCGACGTCGTGCTTGCCCATCTCCTTGAAGGTGCCGCGGAGGCCCTTCGGCACGACCTTCTCGGGGAAGCGCTGGCGGGCGAGCTGCGCGATGTGCTCGGCCATGTCGCCCATGCGCTCGAGCGAGGAGCTCACGCGCAGGGCGGTGACGACGACGCGCAGGTCGCGGGCGACCGGTGCCTGGCGGGCCAGGATGTCGATGGCGATCTCGTCGAGGCTGTTGGCGGCCTCGTCGATCTTCTGGTCATCGGCGATCACCTCCTCGGCGAGGGCGACGTCGGAGTCGCTGAAGGCCTGGGTGGCCCGGGTGATGGCGGACTCGACGAGTCCTGCGATCTCGGTCAGTCGCTCCTGGACGTCCTGGAGTTCCTGCTGGAAGACTTCGCGCATGGGGGAGTACCTCTCTCTGCGTACCGGACGAGTGTCGTCAGCCCAGGTGAACGAACGGTGACGTGGGGCTGAACGCTTCGCGATCCGGCCTTCCGGGACGGGTGAACGGTACCGGAACCCCGCATGACCATCCCTACACTGGCGGCATGGACAACGCGTGGCTCGTGCCACTGTCGATGCTCCTCGGCGGGGTCTTCGGCGCGGGCGTCGTGGTGCTGATCATCACCGCCGAGCGCACGGCTCGTGCAGCAGACGTGGCGGAACGCACCCTGCCGGACGGTGTCGCAGCGGTGATCGCGACGATGCACAACCCGGCGGTGGTCATCGACCCGTCGAACACGGTCGTGGCCGCATCGCCCCAGGCACTGACCGTCGGACTCGTCGTGCGGCGCCGGCTCGTGCACCAGGAACTCCTCGACCTGGTCGACCGGGTGCGCAAGAGCGGCGAGATGGGGGCGGAGGACCTCGAGCTCCCGCGCGGACGGCACGGGGAGCTCATCGGCTACCTCAGCTTCCGGGCCGCGCAGCTCGGCAACCGGTACGTGCTCATCACGGCCGACGACCTGACCGAGAGCCGGCGCATCGACGAGGTCCGCCGTGACTTCGTCGCCAACATCTCGCACGAGCTGAAGACCCCGATCGGCGCCATCGGCCTGCTGTCCGAGACCCTCGTGATCGCGGCCGACGACCCCGCGCACGTGAAGAAGTTCGCCGCGCAGCTCATCACCGAGTCCGAACGGCTCGGCGCCCTGACGAAGGACATCATCGAGCTGTCCCGGCTGCAGTCGGTCGACGCGTTGGAGAACAGCGAGGAGACCGGTGTCGACAAGATCGTGCAGGCCGCGGTCGACGCGAACGAGGTCGTCGCGCGCGCCCGCTCGATCGAGATCATCCGGGCGAAGAAGTCGAAGCTCCGGGTGATGGGCGACCCGGGCCTGCTGCAGGTCGCCGTCTCGAACCTCATCGCCAACGCGGTGAAGTACTCGCCCGACGGCACCCGCGTCGGCGTGGGCGTCCGGTCCGCGAAGGGCTTCGTCGAGATCGCGATCACCGACCAGGGCGTCGGCATCCCCGAGGCCGACCTGGACCGCGTGTTCGAGCGGTTCTACCGTGTCGACCCGGCACGGTCACGGGCCACCGGCGGCACCGGCCTGGGGCTCGCCATCGTCAAGCACGTCGTCGGCAACCACGGCGGCGACGTCCGTGTCTGGTCGCAGCCCGGCAAGGGCTCGACCTTCACCATCCGCCTGCCCGAGGCGGACACCGAACTGACCACCGCACTCGAAGAGCAACTGGAAGAGCAGCCATCGTGACCAAGATCCTCATCGTCGACGACGAGCCGGCCCTGAGCGAGCCCCTGGAGTTCCTGCTGCAGCGTGAGGGGTACGAGACCTCCGTCGCGGCCGACGGCGTGACCGCGCTGTCGAAGTTCGACTCGGAGAACCCGGACCTGGTGCTCCTCGACCTCATGCTGCCGGGGCTCTCCGGCACCGAGGTCTGCCGCCAGATCCGCACCCGGTCGAACGCGCCGATCATCATGTTGACGGCGAAGGACTCCGAGGTCGACATCGTCGTCGGGCTCGAGCTCGGCGCGGACGACTACGTGACGAAGCCGTACTCGACGCGCGAGCTGCTGGCCCGCATCCGTGCGGTCCTGCGCCGACGCACCGAGGACGACCCGGCGGACAGTGGGATCCTGCAGGTCGGGGGCATCCGGATGGACGTCGAGCGGCACACGGTGTCGGTGGACGGGTCGGAGACGGCGATGCCGCTCAAGGAGTTCGAGCTGCTCGAGCTGCTGCTCCGGAACGCCGGCCGGGTGCTCACCCGTGGGCAGCTCATCGACCGGGTGTGGGGCTCCGACTACTTCGGCGACACGAAGACGCTCGACGTGCACATCAAGCGCATCCGCTCGAAGATCGAGCGCGTGCCGTCCACCCCGGAGATCCTGGTGACGGTCCGCGGTCTCGGGTACCGCATCGAGGCCTGAGACGGACGGACAGGAGGCCCGGTGCGAGTCCCTGGGACTCGCACCGGGCCTCCCGTCTGACGCGGTGGCGCTTGCGCGGTGTGGCTACTCGCCGTCCGTCGGCGTGGCCGACGGGGTCTCGACCGGCAGCGTGATCTGGCTGGACGGCTCGGGGGTCGAGGTCGGCGCGAGGGTGGCGTACTCCTCTTGCGCGGTGGTCAGCACCGGCACGTTGGCCGAGACGCCCTCGGCGTCGGGGTACGAGAAGTACACCTTGACGAGCGAACCGGGCTTCGCGTCCGCGCTGTCGAAGTCGAGGGTGTCGTGCTGCGAGTCGTTCGCCAGGTCGACGTGCGAGTTCGCCGGCACCAGCACGGTCTCGGTGTCGCCACCGATCTCGACCGAAACGGTGATGCCGTCGGTGTCGGAGTTGTTCACCAGCGTGCCGATGAACCGCGCGCCCTCGCCGTCGTCCGAGATGAGGATGGCGTTCCGCACGTCGACCTTGCCGGTCGAGACGTTGACGCCGTCGGTGATCTGCTTGATGTCGACGGTGTGCGCGGGCGACATGAACTCGCACCCGGTGGCGCCCAGCGCGATGGTTGCCGCAACGGCGACGGACACGAGTACCCGAGCTCGCAAGAGATTCCTCCGTAAGTCGATGAGGACCAGACGGTCCCGCTCCATCTTAGCGATCACCGGGAAGGCCCAGTGCTGAGGGTCCCCTTACCCGAACACCCCTTGTGGTAAACTGGAAGTCTGGGAACGGAGCCTGATACATGCAATTCGAGGTCGGCGAGACCGTCGTCTACCCCCACCACGGGGCGGCAACCATCTCTGAAGTCAAGACGCGCGTCATCAAGGGCGAGGAAAAGGTCTACCTGAAACTGCGGGTCACGCAGGGTGACCTGACGATCGAGGTACCGGCGGACAACGTCGACCTGGTCGGAGTCCGCGACGTGATCGGCAAGGAAGGGCTCGACAAGGTGTTCGAGGTCCTCCGGGCGCCGTTCACAGAAGAGCCCACCAACTGGTCGCGCCGGTACAAGGCGAACCTCGAGAAGCTCGCTTCCGGGGACGTCATCAAGGTCTCCGAGGTCGTCCGCGACCTCTGGCGACGCGATCAGGACCGCGGCTTGTCCGCGGGCGAGAAGCGGATGCTGGCCAAGGCGCGGCAGATCCTGATCTCCGAGTTGGCCCTGGCCGAGAAGACCGACGAGGACAAGGCATCGACCGTCCTCGACGAAGTCCTCGCGTCCTGAGCGCACTGCACACCACGACGACCGCACGGTTCCCCGAAGGGGTGGACCGGGCGGTCGTCGTCGTTGCAGCCGGGTCCGGAACCCGGCTCGGCATCGGCACCGCGAAGGCGTTCGTGCCCGTCGCGGGGCAGCTCGTGCTCGCGCGGGCGCTCGAGCCGCTGTTCACGTTGTCGGCTCCGACGCTGGTCGTCGTGGTCGCGCCGTCGACCCTGCTCGAGGACTGCCGTCAGGTGGTCGCCTCGGTCGCGGGCGCTGCGGTCGCGTACACGGCGGTGGTTCCGGGAGGCACGGATCGCCACGGCTCGGTCCAGGCCGGCCTGGGCGTGCTGCCGGACTCCGTCACCGCGGTGCTGGTGCACGACGCGGCGCGGTGCCTCACGCCGGCCGCGCAGTTCGACCGGGTGTTCGACGCGGTCGAGGGTTCGGTCGCGACCGGCACCGGTAACGGCGTCGTCCCCGCGCTCCCCGTCACCGACACGGTCAAGCGGGTGTCCGGCGACGTGGTCGTCGAGACCGTCGACCGGTCCGCGCTCGTCGGGGTCCAGACGCCGCAGGGCTTCCCGCTCGACGCACTCCGACGGGCGTACGCGGTGTCGACGCAGTCCGAGACCGATGACGCCGGCGTGTTCCAGGCGGCCGGTGGCACGGTGCGCTTCGTGCCGGGTGACGCCGATGCCTTCAAGATCACGACGCCGTGGGACCTCGGACGAGCAGAGTCGATCGTCCGGTCGCGCGCCACGGTCCCGGGCGACCCCGGTGCCTCGGCGGCCCGGCTCGGGCTCGGGGTCGACGTGCACGCGTTCGACGTCGAGTCGCCGTGCCGCGTCGGCCTGCTCGACTTCCCCGGCGAACCCGGCCTCTCCGGGCACAGCGACGGTGACGCCGTGGCGCACGCGGTGTGCGACGCCCTGCTCTCCGCGGGTGGCCTCGGTGACATCGGTGGGACGTTCGGCACCGCGGACCCCGCCTACGCCGGTGCCGCCGGGGACGTCTTCATCCGCGGTGCCGTCGGGCTGCTCGCCGACGCCGGCCTCGTCCCCGTGTCGGTCACCGTCCAGGTCATCGGGAACCGGCCGCGCATCGGGGCCCGTCGCGCCGAGATGCAGGACGCCCTGTCCGCCGTCGTCGGTGCCCCCGTCGCGGTGTCCGGCACGACGACCGACGGCCTCGGGTTCACCGGCCGGGGCGAGGGGCTCGCCGCGATCGCCACGGCCGTCACCCGACCGGCCTGACGTCCTAGGCTTGGGATCGTGACCGTTCGCCTCTACGACTCCCGCGCCGCAGCCGTCGTCGACCTCGTCCCCCTGGTCGACGGACAGGTCAGCGTCTACGTCTGCGGTCCGACGGTGCAGTCGTCGCCGCACATCGGGCACCTGCGCTCGGCCCTGGTCTACGACATCTGGCGCCGCTGGCTGACGTACCGCGGTCTGCGCGTCACCCTCGTGCGGAACGTCACCGACATCGACGACAAGGTGCTCGATCTGGCCGCCGGCACCGACGAAGCGTGGTTCGCCCGCGCCTACCGCGTCGAGCTCGAGTTCACCGCCGCGTACAACGCCCTCGGCATCCTGCCCCCGACCTACGAGCCGCGGGCAACAGCGAGCGTGCCGCAGATGCACGACATCATCACGAAGCTCATCGACCGCGGTCACGCCTACGTCGCCGCCGACGACTCGGGCGACGTCTACTTCGACACCGGCAGCTGGGAGTCCTACGGGGCACTCACCCGGCAGCGTCGCGAGGACATGGTCGAGGCCGCCGACGCCGACCCCCGCGGCAAGCGGGACGCCCGCGACTTCGCGCTCTGGAAGGGTGCGAAGCCCGGCGAGCCGTCGACCGCGTCGTGGGACTCCCCGTGGGGCCCCGGTCGTCCGGGCTGGCACATCGAGTGCTCCGCCATGTCGCGGCGGTACCTCGGTCCGGCGTTCGACATCCACGGCGGCGGACTCGACCTGCGGTTCCCGCACCACGAGAACGAGCTCGCGCAGTCCACCGCGGCGGGCGACCCGTTCGCGTCGTACTGGTTGCACAACGGGCTCGTCACGGTCGAGGGCCAGAAGATGTCGAAGTCGCTCGGCAACTCGATCTTCGCCGCCGACTTCCTGGCCGCTGCCCGTCCGGCCGTGGTGCGGTACTTCCTGGGCGCCGCGCACTACCGCTCCTCGATCGACCACCACGACGGCTCGTTGGCCGAGGCCGAGGCGGCCTACGACCGCATCGACGGGTTCCTGCAGCGGGCCGAGGTGCGGCTCGAAGGCGTGCACCTCGCCGACGCCCCCGCCGTGCCGGACGCCTTCGCTGCCGCGATGGACGACGACCTCGCAGTGCCCCAGGCGCTGGCCGTCCTGCACGAGACCGTGCGCACCGGCAACGCTGCCCTGGACGCCGACGATGCGGAAACGCTCGGGGTCGCGTACCATCAGGTGGCCGCCATGGTAGAGGTCCTCGGCATCGACCCGCGAGCCGCCCACTGGTCGGGGGGCGGTCAGGACACCTCGGCAGGCCCGCTCGCCGCTCTCGTCGAACGCCTCGTGCAGGAGCGCGCGGACGCCAGGGCAGCACGGGACTTCGCTGCGGCCGACCGCGTGCGCGACGACCTCGCCGCCGCGGGCATCACGATCGAGGACACGCCGTCCGGAACACGCTGGAGCATCGCCTGAACACGGCAGTGCCGAACAGGAGCTACGCATGAAGAACGTCTCGGGAAGCAAGAAGGGTCGGCCCGGCGCCGTCCGCACCGGTCGCAAGGGCAACAAGCAGGTCGGTTCCGGTGGTCAGGGTGCCCAGGCGCTCGAGGGTCGCAAGCCGACCCCGAAGGCCGAGGACCGGCCGTACCACCCCGCCGGCAAGCGCAAGGCGGCGAAGGACCGCTTCGAGGCAGCCAAGGGCCGTCACGGTTCCTCGAGCACCCCGCAGGGCCGCACCGGTCGTCCGCCGGCCCGGAAGACCGATGACTCCGAGCTCGTGACCGGCCGCAACTCCGTGCTCGAGGCGCTGCGCACGAAGACCCCGTCGACGACGCTCTACATCGCGTCGCGCATCGAGGTCGACGACCGCGTCAAGGAGATCCTGACGCTCGCGAACCACCGCAGCGTGCCGATCATCGAGCTCATGCGCCCCGAGCTCGACCGCATCACCGGCCACGACAGCGTGCACCAGGGCGTCGCGCTCAAGGTGCCCGCGTACCAGTACGCCGTGTCCGAGGACATCGTCGAGCAGGCCTTCTCGCGCGACCAGGTCCCGCTGCTCGTCGCGCTCGACGGCATCACCGACCCCCGCAACCTCGGTGCGATCATCCGCTCGACCGCCGCGTTCGGCGGACACGGCGTCATCGTGCCGCAGCGTCGTTCGGTCGGCGTCACCGCGTCGGCGTGGAAGACCTCGGCCGGCGCCGCGGCCCGCACGCCCGTCGCGATGGCCCCGAACCTCACCCAGACGCTGAAGTCCCTCAAGTCGATGGGCCTGTTCGTCCTCGGTCTGGACGGCGACGGCGACGTGGAGCTCGACGGCCTCGCGCTCGCCGACCGCCCGATCGTGATCGTCGTCGGTTCCGAGGGCAAGGGCCTGTCGCGCCTGGTCACCGAGACCTGCGACGCGATCGTGTCGATCCCGATCTCGAGTGCGACTGAGTCCCTCAACGCCGGCATCGCCGCGAGCGTCACCCTGTGGGAGGTCGCCCGGCGCCGTCGCGCCGAGTAAGCCCCGGCGCTTCGTCCGCAGGAACGGTCGCCTCCCCTTGTGGGAGGCGGCCGTTCCTGCGTGCGGTGCCGGCCGGGTCAGGCCGGACGGGTCAAGACACGTCGGATGATGCCCGCCGTGTGGTCACGAGTCGTCGCTGCGCGACGCCTTAGGTGACGGTCCGTGACCGGCCGACGTGCACCTGGCGGGGTGTCGTGACCGCTCGACGTCCAACGGCATCACCGGCGGTGCAGGCGTGACGGTCTGGAGGTGCGGCGCCGGTCTCCGAGACGCGCGCCGGGCCTCCAGGCGGTCGCGTTCACGGACCCCGAACGGTCACGACATGTCGGACGGTGTCCTCCGGGTGGTCACGTGTCGTCGCTGCGCGACGCCGCCGGCGACGGTCTGTGACCAGTCGGCACCCACCCGGCGGGGTGTCGTGACCGACCGGGGACCGCGTCAGACGGTGGTGCGCCAGTCCTGGACGTCGGCGTCGTCGTCTGCGGGTTCCGCGTCGTCGACCACGGGGATCGGCAGCGTCATCGACGAAGTCGGCGGATTGATGAGCAGGCGCTCGTCGCGGCGGTG
Organism: Curtobacterium sp. PhB142; assembly: GCF_004341255.1. NCBI lineage: Bacteria > Bacillati > Actinomycetota > Actinomycetes > Micrococcales > Microbacteriaceae > Curtobacterium > Curtobacterium sp. PhB142. The sequence goes on from NZ_SLUT01000004.1 coordinate 329,633, forward strand.
GCGCAGCACGTCGTTGATGTACGCCGTGGTGGCCTCGGGCAGCGAGACCGACCGCTCCTCTTCCTGCGACATGAACCAGCGGTGCTCGAGCAGTTCGTGGAAGACCTCCGCGGGTTCGAGGCGACCGCGCAGGTCACGGGGGATCGAGCGGACGACGGGCTCGAAGACCCGCGAGACCCACTCGTGCGCCACCATCTCCTCGTCGAGTTCGTCGCGGCCGTTGCGTGCGCGGTACGAGTCGAGGTCGTTGAGCAGGCGTCGGGCCTGGTTCTCGCCGGCGTCCAGGCCGGTCAGCCGCAGCAGGCGTCGCTGGTGGTGTCCGGCGTCGACGACCTTCGGCTGGATCCGCACCTGCGAACCGCCCTCGGTCGTGTGGATCGAGAGCTCCTCGATGTCGAAGCCGAGCTCGTTGAGCCGCTCGACGCGGTCGTTGATGCGCCAGCGTTCCTTGATGTCGAACTGCTCGGTGCCCGTGAGCTCGGTCCAGAGCGTCCGGTACTGCGCCACGATCCGGTTGGAGACGTCCACGGGGTCGGCGTTCTCGTCGAGACGGCCACCCGCCTCGAGGTCGAGGAGCTCGCCGGCGATGTTCACGCGCGCGACCTCGAGGTCGTTCTCGCGCTGCCCGTTCGACAGACCGCCGGGGTAGAGCTTGCCGGTCTCGGCGTCGACCAGGTACGCGGCGAACGAGCCCGCGTCGCGACGGAACAGCGTGTTCGAGAGCGACACGTCGCCCCAGTAGAAGCCGATGACGTGCAGCCGGACGAGCAGCAACGCGAGGGCGTCGACGAGACGGGTCGCGGTCTCCGGGCGCAGGGTCTGCGAGTACAGCGCGCGGTACGGCAGCGAGAAGCGCAGGTGCCGCGTCACGAGCACGGGGTGCAGCTGCTCGCCGTCCGCGTCGACCCGACCGGTGATGACGGCGACGGGGTCGACGCACGGCACGTCCATGCGCTGCAGCGTGCGGAGCATCTCGTACTCGGAGCGCGCGATCTCCTCGCCCGTCTCCTTCACGGCAGCGACGTACCCACTCAGGTGCACGAAGCGCACGAGGTGCCGCGAGATGCCCTTCGGCAGCGCGACGATCGTGTCGTCGGGCCAGTCCGCCAGCGGCAGGTCCCACGGCAGGTCGAGCAGACCGGGGTCAACGGTCGCTGCGGTGATGGACATCGAGTCGGGCACGGTGGATCCTTCGGTGTCGTGGGGGACAGCCGAGAGCCCGCGACCCGCCCTTGTGAGGCGGCGCGGGCTCTCGGGGAGTGCGCTTCGGTTACGCGCTGACGACGGCCTTGTCGTCCAGGCGCTCGCCCGACTCGGTGTCGAAGGCGTGCACGTGGCCCGACTTCGGCGTCACCACGATGGTGTCACCGATCGACGGGTGCGAACGGCCGTCCACGCGGGCGACGATGTCGACGCGCGTGCCCTTGACGTCGGCGTGACCGTAGAGGTAGCCGTCGGCGCCGAGTTCCTCGACCACGTCGACCGTCACCGGGAGGCCCTCGCCCGACTGCGCCACGACGACGTCCTCGGGGCGGATGCCCACGGTGATCTGGGCGGAACGCGCGTTGGAGAGCGTGTCGCGGTCGATCGCGTGGTTGAGCGTGCCGAACTTGATGCCGCCCTCGACGACGTCGGCCGGCAGCAGGTTCATCGCCGGCGAGCCGATGAAGCCCGCGACGAAGACGTTGTTCGGCTTCTCGTACAGGTCGCGCGGCGTGCCGACCTGCTGCAGGATGCCGTCCTTGAGCACCGCGATGCGGTCACCCATGGTCAGTGCCTCGGTCTGGTCGTGCGTGACGTAGACCGTGGTGACGCCGAGACGACGCTGGAGCGACGCGATCTGCGTACGGGTCTGGACGCGGAGCTTGGCGTCGAGGTTCGACAGCGGCTCGTCCATGAGGAACACCTGCGGCTGACGGACGATCGCACGGCCCATCGCGACGCGCTGACGCTGACCACCGGAGAGCGCCTTCGGCTTGCGGCCGAGGTAGTCCTCGAGGTCGAGGAGCTTCGCGGCTTCCTGCACGCGGGTGGCGCGCTCGTCCTTGCCGACACCGGCGATCTTGAGCGCGAAGCCCATGTTCTCGGCGACGGTCATGTGCGGGTACAGCGCGTAGTTCTGGAACACCATCGCGATGTCGCGGTCCTTCGGCGGGACGTCCGTGACGTCGCGGTCGCCGATGCGGATCTGACCGGAGTTGACCTCTTCGAGGCCGGCCAGCATGCGGAGCGAGGTGGACTTGCCACAACCCGAGGGGCCGACGAGGACGAGGAACTCGCCGTCGGCGACGTCCAGGTCGAGGGAGTCGACCGCGGGACGGTTGCCTCCGGGGTAGAGACGGGTTGCCTTGTCATAGGTGACGGACGCCATGAGCGTTCGGTCCTTTCTTCACCGGCAGGTACGTGCCGGACGATCCGAGTGAAGCGGTCAGCCCGCGAGGGCCCCGGATGGTCGTCGTCGACCATCGAGGTTCATACAACACGAGTTCTCGCGGGTGCGCCAGTGTTTTCCCCCTGGCCGGTCGGTTCCCAGAGCGTGGTTGGGTGGTTCCCAGAGCGGCCCACTACAATCGCCGGGTCCGTCCGCCGAGCGGGGGTAGGTCGTGCGGACGCCGATCAGGAGGACGACGCACCGATGACCAACCGCCCCGAGGGTGATGCCCGCGCCGCGCGGAACGAGCGCCGCGAAGCCGCCCGACAGCGAGCGCAGCGCCACAGGACACAGCAGAAGCGCCGCCAGCGCGGAACCCGGCTCGGACTCCAGATCGGACTCGGTGTCGTCCTGCTCGCAGCGGCCGCCGTCGTCACGCTCGTCCTGGTCGACTCCGTGAAGCCAGCAGGCCCCGGGCCCTCGACCATGTCGCAGGGCGGCATCACCCTCGGCGAGGGGCTCAAGCCCGTGACCGCGTCGAGCAGTGCGTCGCCGAGCGCCTCGGCGACCGCTGGTGCGGGCACGGTGCGCATCACGCTGTACGTCGACTACCTCTGCCCGACCTGCGGCGAGTTCGAACAGGCCAACGGCGACTACATCGAGAGCCTCGTCGACTCCGGCGCCGCCACCGTCGACATCCACCCGCTCGCGGTCCTGTCGAACCGGTCGCAGGGCACCAAGTACTCACTGCGCGCCGCGAACGCCGCGGCCTGCGTCGCCGAGCACTCGCCGGACCAGTTCTACGCGGTCAACAAGGCGCTCTACGCCGAGCAGCCGGAAGAAGGCACACCCGGGCTCACCGACGCGCAGCTCACCAAGGTCGTCACCGGGGTCTCCGGCCTGCAGGACCGCCGGGCCGTCACGAGCTGCATCGCCGACCAGGACTACAGCAAGTGGGTCGACGAGCAGACGACCGCGGTGTCCGGCGGCGACATCCCCGGGTCGACCCTGAGCGACTTCCCCGGCACGCCGCTGGTGCTCGTCAACGGGCAGCAGTACGAGCTCACGTCGCCGATCACGAACGACGACTTCCGCACCTTCGTGGTCACCGCGGCCGGTGCCACCGAGGCGACGCCCACCCCGACCCCCACGCCGAGCGCGACGCCGTCCCGCACGCGGAGCGCGACACCGACGCCCACGCCGACGAAGGGCTGATCGCTACAGCGACGAACCAGGGACGCTGAACGTGTCGCAGCTCGTCGCGCCCTGCTGGTAGCCGCGGACGAACCACTTCTGGCGCTGCTCACTCGAGCCGTGCGTGAACGAGTCCGGATCGACCCGGCCGCTCGAGCGCTCCTGGATGCTGTCGTCGCCCACGGCGCTCGCGGCGGACAGGGCATCGGCGATCTCGGACCGGCTGATCGGCTCGAAGAAGGTCTCGCCGTTCGCGTCCTCGGTGTTCGCCGCGTCGCCGACCCAGGCGCCGGCGTAGCAGTCGGCCTGCAGCTCGACGCGGACACTGCCGGACGAGGCCCCGGTGCCCGATCGGTCCGTGCTCGCGAAGGCACCCTGCAGCTGCTGGATGTGGTGGCCCCACTCGTGCGCGACGACGTACATCTGCGCGAGCGGCCCGCCCGACGACCCGTACTTCGACTGCAGGTCGTCGTAGAACGCGGTGTCGAGGTAGATCGCGCGGTCCGGCGGGCAGTAGAAGGGCCCGGTGGCGGCGGACGCCTGACCGCACGACGTGTCGGTCGAGCCGTCGAACAGGAAGAAGTCCGGCGCCGTGTACGAGATCCCGAGCTTCCGGGCCTCGGCCGTCCAGTAGCCGTCGAGTGACTCCGCGGCGCCCTCCATCCGGCACTCGACCTTGAGGTTGGCGTCTCGCCCGGTGCGGCACTCCGGCGCGGCGTCGACCGGCTGGTCCTGCTGCTGGATCTGCGTCGTGCCGCTGCCGCCGTCGACGAACCCGCTGAGGTCGACGCCCGTGAACTGCGCGATCAGGAAGACGACGATCGCCGTGACGCCGACGGCGCCGCCGCCGACCGCGGCCGTCCGACCCCGGCGCTTCACCCTGCCGCCCTTGAGCTGCGAATCGTCGTTGAACGTCATGCCCCCGAATGTACGGCCCACGGGACTCGCACGCCGCACGCATGCCCCGCGCGTACCGTCTGGGACGTCGGCGACCCCGACACGTGTCGTACAACCGGAAGGAACCGCAACCATGGCCACTCCCATCAGCACCGTGATGAGCCCCGCCCGCTACGTGCAGGGCAAGGACGCGATCACCCGCGTCGGCGAGTTCGTCGCCCCCATCGGCAAGCGCCCCCTGATCGTCGCCGACGACGTCGTGTGGGGCATCGTCGAGGCCGCGGTGACGACGAGCTTCCAGGCGGCCGACCTGCGGGTCGAGCGGGTCGGCTTCGGTCGCTTCGCGACGCCGAAGGCGGTCGACGACCTCGTCGAGCAGATCCGGTCGACTGACGCGGACGTCATCGTCGGGCTCGGCGGCGGTTCGGCGATCGACGCGGCCAAGGCCTCCGGGCACCTGGCCGGCATCCGCTGGGCGAGTGTCCCGACGGCGGCGAGCACCGACGCCCCGACCTCGGCGCTCGCGGTGATCTACTCCGAGGAAGGGGAGTTCATCGAGTACCGGTTCTTCCCGCACAACCCCGACCTCGTCCTCATCGACACGAAGCTCGTCGCGAACGCTCCCGTCCAGTTCCTGGTCGCGGGCATCGGCGACGCCCTGGCCACCTGGGTCGAGGCCCGTGCCGCCAAGCGTGCGAACGCCGACACCATGGCCGGCGGGCTGCAGACCGAAACCGGCGTCGCGCTCGCCGAGCTGTCCTGGAAGCTGCTGCACGAGAACGCCCTGCAGGCCATCGAGGCCGTGAAGGCCGGGGTCGTCACGCCCGCGCTCGAGAAGGTCGTCGAGGCGAACACCCTGCTGTCGGGCCTCGGGTTCGAGTCCGGCGGACTGGCGGCAGCGCACGCGATCCACAACGGACTGACCGCCGCTCCGCAGGCGCACGGTCTGGCGCACGGGCAGAAGGTCAACATCGGCACGATCGCGCAGCTCGTGCTCGAGGGTGCACCGGCCGAGGAGATCGAGGACTTCGTCGTCTTCACCACGAAGGTCGGCCTGCCGAACACCCTCACCGAGATCGGCCTGACCGTCGACGACACGACGGAACTCCGCGCCGTGGCCGAGGCCGCGACCGTCGAGGGCGAGACCATCCACAACATGCCGTTCCCGGTCACGCCGGAACTCGTGGTGGACGCGCTCATCGCCGTCGAGGGCATCGCGCGGAGCATCCGCGCCGAGCACGGTCTGCCGGAGCCGGTCCTGTACCAGCACCACTGAGGGACTGCTGCGCTGACGGATCGGGGTCAGGTGCGGACCAGCGGCTCCATCGTCGCCAGGTCCGCACCGATCCCGACGTCCACCAGCTCGATCCGTCCCGCGAGGGTGGCGGCGGGCCCCGTCAGCAGCCCGGCCTTCACCCCGCCGAACGTGACCGTGACGTCGGCGTGCAGCACGTGGTCGTCCGCGATCCCACCGGTGTCGACGTCGATGCCGCTCGGCACGTCGACGGCGACGACGAACGGTGCGCGCTGGTCGCGGGCGAGTTCACGGATGGCGTCGACGACCTCGCGGGCGGGGGAGCGGAGGGCCGCAGGCCCCTGCACCCCGATCCCGAGGATCGCGTCGAGCACCAGGTCGGCGTCGAGTGCCGCGTCCGTCACCGCAGCCTCCGGTCCGGCAGGATCATCGAGGAGGCGCGCCCCGGCGTCCAGCGCCGCTGCCAGGCCCGCCTCGTGCACGCGTGAGCCGACGCGCAGGACCGCCACGTGCCTCCCGGTCGCCGCCAGCCGCGCACCCGCGAACAGGGCGTCGCCACCGTTGTCGCCGCTGCCCACCCGCAGTAGGACGGACCCCGGTCCGTCGCCCGGCCGGACGGCCGGATCGTCGAGCAGGTCGCCGACGATGCGGGCCAGCCCGTCGGCCGCTCGTTGCATGAGGGGCTCACCCGCATCGAGGTGCGGCCGCTCTGCCGCCCGGATCTGGTCACCGCCGTAGCCGTCCATGGCGACCACAGTGCCCCGGTACCCTGGAGGGGACATGTCACTCGTCCCCGAAGCGCCCCGTCCCCGCATCGTGATGTCGCCCGACGGCCTCCGGATCGCGACCTACGACTTCGGCGATCCCGACGCCCCTGCGGTCGTCGCGGTGCACGGGTTCGCCTCCGGCGCGGTGCTGAACTGGCACGCCTCCGGCTGGACCCGCGACCTCGTCCGCGCCGGCTACCGCGTGCTGGCGTTCGACCAGCGCGGGCACGGTGCGAGCGCGAAGCCGCGCGACCCCGGCGCGTACTCGATGGACCTGCTCGTCGCGGACGTCACCACCGTCATCGACACGTACCTGCTCGACGAGGTCGCGTTCCTCGGGTACTCGCTCGGCGCACGCGTCGGCTGGCACACCGCCGAACGGTTGCCGGACCGCATCACCCGCGCGGTGTTCGGCGGCATCCCGGACGCCGACCCGATGCGCCGCGTGCGGGTCGACCAGGCGAAGGCGTACCTGGCGGACGGCACGCCGATCGAAGACCGCGTGACGAACGGCTACCTGACCATGGCCGGGAACGTCGAGGGGAACGACCTCGCAGCGCTCGTGGCGATGGTCGAGGGGATGCGCAACAGCATCGAGCCCACGCCCGACAACGCCCCGGCGCAGCCGATCCTGATGGCGGCCGGCAGCGAGGACGGCATCCGCGACAGCGCCGTGCGGTTGGCGCAGGCGGCCCCGGACGCGTCGTTCTTCGAGATCCCGGGGCGCAACCACTTCAACGCGCCGACGTCGCGGGCGTTCCGCGAAGCCGCGCTGGCGTTCCTGCGTTCCTGACCGCGGCGCGTTGTCCGCCCCGCGCTGAGGGGTACTCGTAGGTCCTCGTTGTCCCGGGACACCGCGCGTACCGTCCCGGCCATGGACTACAGACTCCTCGGCAACAGCGGGACATCGGTGTCGACGCTGACCCTCGGCACCATGACGTTCGGCAGCGAAGCCGACGAACCCACCTCCCACACCATCATCGACACGTTCGTCGCGGCCGGCGGCACCCTGATCGACACGGCCGACGTCTACTCGGGGAACGAGTCCGAGCGGATCATCGGTCGCTGGCTCGCGGCACACCCCACCGAGGCGCAGCAGGTCGTCCTCGCCACCAAGGGCCGCTTCCCGCAGGGTGACGGTCCGAACGACGTCGGCCTGTCGCGCCGGCACCTCCGGGTCGCCCTCGACGCCTCGCTCGAGCGCCTCGGCGTCGAGCACATCGACCTGTACCAGATGCACGCCTGGGACGCCCTGACGCCGATCGAGGAGACGCTGCGGTTCCTCGACGACGCGATCTCCGTCGGCAAGATCGGGTCCTATGGGTTCTCGAACTACCTCGGCTACCAGATCACGAAGGCCGTGTACGAGGCGAAGGCGCACGGTTGGGCCCCGCCGGTCACCCTGCAGCCGCAGTACAACCTGCTCGTCCGCGACATCGAGCACGAGATCGTCCCCGCCAGCCTCGACGCCGGGATCGGCCTGCTGCCCTGGTCGCCCCTGGCCGGCGGCTGGCTGTCCGGCAAGTACCAGCGCGACGAAGCGCCCACCGGCTCCACCCGCCTCGGCGAGAACCCGGCACGCGGCATGGAGGCCTGGGAAGCGCGGAACGGTGACGAGCGCACCTGGGCCGTCCTCGACGCGGTGTCCGCCGTCGCCGACGCGCACGGCGCCTCGCGGTCGCAGGTCGCCCTCGCCTGGCTGCTCGCCCGGCCGGCGGTGACGAGCGTGATCCTCGGCGCCCGGACCGTGTCCCAGCTCGAGGACAACCTCGGTGCGGCCGACCTCGTGCTGACCGACGCGGAGCTCACGCAGCTCACCGACGCCAGCGCGCCGCGCATCGACGACTACCCGTACGGCACCGCGGGCGTCGCACAGCGGGGGCGCAAGATCACCGGCGGGCGCTGAGGATCCGTGCACGTTCGTGCGGATTCGCGCTGATGTGGGCTCCGGGTGTGGACGCACGGTTCGGTGAGGTGTCATCCTCTTCGCACGACCGGCTGGTTACCGCGTCCAGCGCCCGGAACACTCCCTGATCCGTGTTCCACACGCGCCGATGCCCCGGGTGAGTGATCACCCGGGGCATCGCTTCGTGCCCGGCAGTGCGTCGCGATCCCTGCCGCGCATCGTGTACGGCAGTATTCCAGCGTGCTGCTCTGTTTCGTCGACGAATCGTTCAAACCGGACCTCTACGGGTTCGGCGCCGTGATGGCGGATGCCTCGCAGACCCGCTGGCTCACGCAACGCATGCACGAGATCGTCGCCGCGCTCCAGGAGTACGGCGTCGAGCCGCAGACGGAGTTCCACGCCCATCCGATCTTCCACGGAAAGGGAGCATGGAGCGGGGTGCCTCCGCGCGTGCGCGTGAAGGTGTTCCTCGACGTCGTCGAAGCCGTTGTTGCCTCCGGCGCGACCGTGTTGCTCCGCGGCGCTCGGCCGGAGCAACTCCGCCGTTACCAGGACACGCGTGGGTTCCGCGATCGGCACACTCCGGAGCAGGTTGCGTTCCAGCACCTGCTGCAACGGGTGGACAGGAGGGCCGGCGACCTGGAGATGCACGCCCTGGTCATCGCGGACGAACGGTCGGATCGGGACCGTCATCGTGAGCGCTTCGCGGTGTACCAGGCCTACGGGACCCCGGGAACGTACATGCAAACCCGGCTTGAACGGCTTCTCGACACGGTGCACTTCGCGCCGAGCCACTACTCCAGGATGCTGCAGGTCGCTGATCTCGTCGCGTTCGTCTGGGTGCGGTCCCAGACCGTAGACGAACGGGATCATCGTCAGGCGCGGGTCCTCTCCGCACTCGTCTCGGACATCGAGAGCTGCGCGTACAGCGCGGGGGTCTGGCCCTGACGAGTGCGGGGTGGAAGAAGCCCTGGACGCACGACAGCCCCGCTCGCGGCGGGGCTGAAGGCGGTGCGGGCGGCGAAGAGGTCGCGGCCTGCGAATCCAGTATATGGGGCCGGCAGCGGGACTTGAACCCGCAACCCCCGTATTACAAGTACGGTGCGCTACCAATTGCGCCATGCCGGCTGACGCCGCTCATCTTACCGGTGAGGGCGTCGGGGTCTCACTCGGCCGGCTTCTCCGAGAAGTTCAGCGAGATCGAGTTCATGCAGTACCGGTCGCCGGTGGGGGTGCCGAAGCCGTCGGGGAACACGTGGCCCAGGTGCGAACCGCAGTTCGCGCAACGGACCTCGGTGCGCACCATGCCGAGCGACTTGTCGTCGATCAGCTGCACGGCGTCGGGGTTCACCGACTCGTAGAACGACGGCCAGCCGCAGCCGGAGTCGAACTTCGTGCCGCTCTTGAACAGCTCTGCGTTGCAGGCCGCACAGGTGTAGACGCCAGCACGCTCCTCGTCGAGGAGTTCACCGGTCCACGGCCGTTCGGTCCCCGCCTGACGCAGGACGGCGTACTGGTCCGGGGAGAGGTCCTCGCGCCACTGGGCGTCGGACTTGTCGACGTTGTATGCCATTGTTTCCTCCTGCTTCCGGTCGGGTTCTTCCGGGCACTCCCGACCACTTCAGTAAACTCGCGACGATGTCCGAGCATTCCGTGCACCACGCCCGCTGGACCCGTCTGACGACGGACGAACTGTACGGCATCGTGGTGCTCCGGAACCGCGTCTTCGCACTCGAACAACGGGTGACGGCCGAGGACTTCGACGGCCGTGACCGCGAGCCCGAGACCGAGCACTGGTGGTTCGGTACGGACACCGAAGCGGTTGGGTACCTGAGGCTGATCCGACCGGCTGCGGGCGAGGAGCACCCGGCGGATGCACCGCCGCCGTCCTGGGTGATCGGCCGGGTCGCGACGCACCCCGACCACCGTGGGCAGGGCATCGCTGGCCGGCTCGTCGCCGCCGTGCTCGCGGCCCACGGGCACGAACCCGTCGTCCTGCACGCCCAGGAGTACGTCGCCGCGCTCTACGAACGCCACGGCTTCGTCCGGTTCGGGACGCCCTACGACGAAGCCGGCATCCGGCACGTCGGCATGCACCGCCCGGGGCGCTGATGGACACCCTCGGCCGGTACGCCGCCTACGCCGACCGCATCGAGGCCGTGTCCCCGTCCTACGCCGCCTGGGCGCGGTCGCTCGACCCTGCGTTGGTCGCGCTCCTCGACGAGGTCGCCGAGCAGCAGCGGCAGCCGGAACTCTTCTTCGCGGTCGCGCGGCGGCTCGGCGCGGATCCGTCGGACCCCGGTGCGCTGCGCGCGATCGGTCGGGAGGCCCGCCCCGCCCTGGTCGCAGCGCTCGCCTCCGCCACGGTGCAGGCCAACGACCCGCGGCGGCTCGGTCCCGTCGTCCCGCTGTTCGCGGCGCTCGCCGAGCGGGCCTCGCGGCCGCTCGGGTTGGTGGACGCAGGGGGTGCCGCCGGGCTCTGCTCGATCCCGGACCGGGTCACGCTCGACCACCGGAAGTCGGAGTCCCGGGTGCCGGCGGATCGCGCCCCGGTGCTGTCGTCGCGCCCCGACTCCTCGGGGCGCGACGACCACGGCGGGGCGCGCACCGAGGTCGTCCGGATGCACACGGCGGTCGACGACCCGTCGATCCGGCTCGTCGTCGAGGCCTCGGGGACGGTGCCGGCTCCGGCCCGCGCGCCGATCCGCGTCGGTGCGCGGGTGCTGCTCGACCCGAACCCGATCGACCTGTGGGCGGACGGCGCGTTCGACCGTCTGGTCGAAGCGGTCCCACCAGAGGCCCTGGACCGGACCGCCCTGATGCGCGAGGCGGCGCGCGCGACGCTCGCCGTGCCTCCCGTACGGATCCGGGGCACGCTGCCGGGCGACCTCGACCGTGCACTGGACGCCCTGCCGGACGACGTGGAGCCGGTCGTGCTGACCACCGGCACCCTTGTCTACGTGCCGGGTGCCGAGCGCCAGCGGTTCGTGGACCGCGTCCGCGAACGCGGCGTGCACTGGATCGCGCTCGAACGCACCGGGATCCTGCGCGGTGTGGCGGCGACGCTGCCCGACGACGTCGACGTGGCGGATCCGGACGCCTTCGCCACGGCCTCGATCGACGGCACCGCGGTCGCCGTCTCGGACCCGTTCGGCACGCGTGTGCGCTGGTTCCGCGACCCGAACCTGTGACCGGTGTTCGCGACAGTCCAGCGCCGTGCCAGGGTCCGGATGCTCTCCGCCCCTACGATGTGCGAGACCCGTTACCCGACCGTGATCGGAACCGCCGTGACCAGCCCCACCGACGAGCACCGCGCTGACGAGCACCGCGCTGACCAGCACCGCGCTGACCAGCACCGCGCTGACCAGCACCGCGCTGACCAGCTCAGTGAGCTCGCGCAGCGTGTGCTGTCGTTCGAGCACGACCGGGCACGGCACGACCGCACGAAGGAAGCGGAGATCCGGGTCGAGTTCGAGATGTCGGCGGCGCGCTACTACCAGGTGCTGAACCGCGTGATCGACTCGCCCGCGGCACTCGCGTACGACCCGCAGCTCGTCAGCAGGCTGCAGCGGCTCCGGCACGCGCGCACCAGCGCCCGGGCGACGCGCAGCTTCGTCGCGCCCGGTGCTGCTCCCGAAGGACGTGAAGAGGAACGATGAGCACCAGATACCCCCGTGACCGGTTCGACGACGTCGCCGACGGCCCCCGGGTCGGCGCACACCGCGGTGCCCAGCGCCGCGGCCGTGGCTGGATCGCGTTCGCCTGGGCGGCACTCGCCACCGGTGTGCTCGTCGGCATCGGTGTGCTCGTCCTCGCGCTCCTGAACGGCAGCTACTCGTTCAGCGGCTCGGACTCGCCCTCGGCGTCGACGAGCTCGTCGGCCACGTCGAAGCCGTCCGCGTCCGCCACCTCGAAGCCCTCGGCGTCGTCGTCGGCCGGGTCGGGTGCGGACTCCGGAGCCGCTGCCGCGACGCCGGCACAGCAGGGCACGACCACCGTCGTCGTCCTGAACGGCACGACGACCACCGGTCTCGCCGCCCGCGCCAGCGCCACACTGACCGGTGCCGGCTGGCAGGTCGCCTCGACCGGGGACGCCGGCACGACCGGGTCGACCTCGACCGTCGTGTACTACCAGCAGGCCGCACAGGCGGCGGTCGCGCAGGGCATCGCGAAGCAGCTCGGGGTCACCGCCGTGCAGCAGTCGGCAGCGTTCCCGAACGCCGACGTGAGCGTCGTGCTCGGGGCCGACTACACCGGCTGATCCGCATTCCGCGGGCGCTCCCCACCCGCATTTGTGACGGTCGTGTTTCGGGCACGTTGATTTCTGACGGAATCGACGTGAAACAACGTCACACCTCTTGCCTGATCGGCGCGCTTCGAGCAGAGTCCCTTGCAGACGGCGAACACGTCGTTCGCACGGCAGTACCAGGGAGCAAGAGATCATGGCCAACGGAACCGTGAAGTGGTTCAACGCTGAAAAGGGCTTCGGCTTCATCACCGTCGATGGAGGAGGCCAGGACGTGTTCGTGCACTACTCGGCCATCGACATGTCGGGTTACAAGGTCCTCGAGGAGGGCCAGGCAGTGGTGTTCGACGTCGGCACCGGGTCGAAGGGCCCGCAGGCGGAGGCAGTCCGACCGGCCTGAACGCACGACACTCATCGCGAACGCGCCGTCCCGTCAGGGGCGGCGCGTTCGTCGTGCGTGGCCCGCGCTGCATGACGTGCGTGGCGGGCGGTCCGCGGCGGTGGTCGGGGTGCGCTGTTGGCGGGGCGTGTCCTGGGAAGACGTGACGAGCCTCCCGATCGTGTTGCACTCGCACCGGTCGAGTGCCAGAATCGGCGTTGGCACTCGCTCACGTTGAGTGCCAGCACGACCCCACGACGTCCGGGAGGGACGAGAACTCACATGGCTAAGATCATTGCTTTCGACGAGGAGGCCCGCCGTGGCCTCGAGCGCGGCCTGAACCAGCTGGCCGACGCCGTGAAGGTGACGCTCGGCCCGCGCGGCCGCAACGTCGTCCTCGAGAAGAAGTGGGGCGCCCCCACGATCACGAACGACGGTGTCTCCATCGCCAAGGAGATCGAGCTCGACGACCCGTACGAGAAGATCGGTGCGGAGCTCGTCAAGGAGGTCGCCAAGAAGACCGACGACGTCGCCGGTGACGGTACGACCACCGCGACCGTCCTCGCCCAGGCACTCGTCCGCGAGGGCCTCCGCAACGTCGCCGCCGGCGCCGACCCCGTGTCGCTCAAGCGCGGCATCGAGAAGGCCGTCTCCGCCGTCTCCGACCAGCTCCTCGCCAACGCGAAGGACATCGAGACCAAGGACCAGATCGCCGCGACCGCGTCGATCTCGGCTGCAGACCCGACCATCGGCGCGCTCATCGCCGAGGCCATCGACAAGGTCGGCAAGGAAGGTGTCGTCACCGTCGAGGAGTCGAACACCTTCGGCACCGAGCTCGAGCTCACCGAGGGCATGCGCTTCGACAAGGGCTACCTGTCGCAGTACTTCGTCACCGACCCCGAGCGTCAGGAAGCCGTCTTCGAGGACGCCTACATCCTGATCGTCAACTCGAAGATCTCGAACATCAAGGACCTCCTGCCGGTCGTCGACAAGGTGATCCAGGCGGGCAAGCAGCTCCTGATCATCGCCGAGGACGTCGACGGCGAGGCCCTGGCCACGCTCGTCGTGAACAAGATCCGCGGCATCTTCAAGTCCGTCGCCGTCAAGGCCCCGGGCTTCGGCGACCGCCGCAAGGCCATGCTGCAGGACATCGCGATCCTGACCGGTGGCCAGGTCATCTCCGAAGAGGTCGGCCTCAAGCTCGAGAACGCGACGCTCGACCTGCTCGGTCGTGCCCGCAAGGTCGTCATCACCAAGGACGAGACCACGATCGTCGAGGGTGCCGGCGACGCCGAGCAGATCGCCGGCCGTGTCCGTCAGATCCGCGCCGAGATCGACGCGACCGACTCCGACTACGACCGCGAGAAGCTCCAGGAGCGCCTCGCGAAGCTCGCCGGTGGCGTCGCCGTCATCAAGGCCGGTGCCGCGACCGAGGTCGAGCTCAAGGAGCGCAAGCACCGCATCGAGGACGCCGTCCGCAACGCGAAGGCTGCCGTCGAAGAGGGCATCGTCGCCGGTGGTGGCGTCGCCCTCATCCAGGCCGGCAAGGTCGCGCTCGACGCACTCACCCTCGAGGGTGACGAGGCGACCGGTGCGAACATCGTCCGCGTCGCCATCGACGCACCGCTCAAGCAGATCGCGCTGAACGCCGGTCTCGAGCCGGGTGTCGTGGCCGCCAAGGTCCGCGAGCTCGAAGCAGGTTGGGGCCTCAACGCCGCGACCGGCGAGTACGTCGACCTCATCGCCGCGGGCATCATCGACCCGGCCAAGGTCACGCGTTCGGCGCTGCAGAACGCTGCGTCGATCGCTGGTCTGTTCCTGACGACCGAGGTCGTCGTCGCCGACAAGCCCGAGCGCGCCGCGGCCGCTCCGGCCGGCGACCCGACGGGTGGCATGGACTTCTAAGCAGTCCTGTTCGAAGGGCCCCGCACGCTGCGCGTGCGGGGCCCTTCCGCGTGCGGGGGGGCGCTCAGGTTCGCCGAGCGGTCACCAGACGTCGGCAGCGCGAGCGCGTACCGACAGCAGGCGACCGGTCGCCGACGTGCGAACGGGGTGTTCTGGCCGTTGGTGGGCACGCGTGCCGGCTCGGGCGGAGCCCAGTCCTGCACAGGAGGCCCGGCTCGCCTCCTCTTCCACAGCCCGGTCCGCCCGTGCCTCACGTCCCCCTCCCGCGCCTCAAGCTGGCCAGATGCCGACGCCGCGCCGCCTGCCCCGAGCCCTCGAAGTCCGCACCTTCACGGTGGCCGAGGCCGTGGGGAAGGGTGTGCATCCCGAGCGGCTCCGCCGGAGTGACCTCGTCGCGCCGGTCCGAGGTGTTCGCGCGCCGGCAGGGTCGGCGGACTTCCTCGAGGCCGTCGCGCAGGTGATGCGCCCTGATCAGTACTTCAGCCACACCACGGCCGCTCGGCTCTGGGGTGCGCCGCTTCCCGCGTCGATGCGGTCCGAGACGGCCGTCCACGTGACGACGGTTGAGAACGGGGTGCGGATGCGCCGTCCGAACGTCGTCGGGCACCGACGTGCAGAGCCCGAGGTGGCGGAGCACAGGGGCCACCGGGTCAGTGCCCCGTCCGCGATGTGGTTCGAGTGTGCTGCGAGTCTCGACGTCCCCGCGCTCGTTGCGGTCGGTGATCACCTGGTCGGCCGATCCGGATTGGCGACGATCGACGACCTCCGGGCGGCGGTGTTGCCGGGCAGCCGCTACGTCCGCCGGGCGCGGAGCGCGCTTGACCGGATCCGCGTGGGGGCAGAGTCCGCGATGGAGACCTGGCTCCGGCTCGCTGTCGAGGACGCAGGGTTCCCGGAGCCGGAACTCAACCTGGACGTGCACGACCCGAGCGGGCTGTTCCTTGGTCGCGTCGACCTCGTCTGGCCGGCGCTCCGGATCGGTCTCGAGTACGACGGCGACCACCACCGGGAGCGCGACGCGTTCCGTCACGACCAGCGACGCGACAACGGATTCGTGGTGAACGACTGGCTCATCATCCACGCGACGGCTGCCGACGCGGGGCGGCCAGCGGTGCTGTTGGAGCGGCTTCGCCAGGCCTTCGAGGCGCGGACGGTCACGATCCGTCTCCGCCGGACGTGAACTCCCGGCAGTCCGGCGCCACAGAGTGGTCGCAACGTGCTGTCGGGTGCACGTCGAGTGGTCAGGGCTCGTCGCACGGACAGTTGCGGGGCGACGGTTCGTGACCAGTCGGCAAGCGCCCGCGTCAGGCGGCGTAGTCGCGCGGCAGCAGGGGCAGCCAGACGCGGAAGGTCGCGCCGCCACCCTCGGTGTCGAAGACCTCGACCGAGCCGTGGTGCGCCGCCACGATGCCCGACACGATCGCGAGCCCGAGGCCCGAACCACCGGTGTCCCGCGCACGCGAGGTGTCGGCACGCCAGAACCGCTGGAAGATCTTGTCGCGCAGCTGCGCCGGGATCCCCTCACCGTGGTCGATGACGTCGATGTGGGCCATGCCGCGGTCGTCGTCCACCCCGACGCCGATCTCGATCGGGTCGTCGTGCTCGGTGAACCGCATGGCGTTGCCCATCAGGTTCGTGACGATCTGGCGGATCTTGTTCTCCTCCGCCAGCACGATCGGGGGACGCTGGGGCATGACGACCGTCGGCAGTGGCGTCGTCTCGTCGGTGGGGGCGGTACCGGCCTCGATGTCCATCGCCCGGGTCCTCCGAGCACGCAGCCGCGCGATCGTCTGCCGCGAGAACGCGATAGGCCCCGTGGTGTTCGCCGACGTGGGCGATGCCGGGGGGACCTCGCCCGTGTCGGACAAGGAGCCCGACGAGTCCGACGACCCCGACGAGAGCGACGACGACGACGCGGGCGGCCGCACTGCCTGGGGGACGCTCTCGCCCGTCATGGCGTCCTCGACGAGGACCTGGATCTCGCGGTCCGGGTTGGAGGCCATGGTGTCGAGCGCCGAGTCACGGGCGATCGCGACGAGGTCGACCGGGCCGAGCTCGAGCGGCTTGGACTCGTCGATCCGGGCGAGCTGGAGCAGGTCCTGCACGAGCAGGCCCATCCGCTTCGCCTCTTTCTCGATGCGCTCCATCGCCTGGGCGACGTCTTCTTCCTTGCGCAGGGCGCCCATCCGGTACAGCTCGGCGTACCCGCGCAGGGACACCAGCGGGGTGCGGAGTTCGTGCGAGGCGTCGCCGACGAACCGCCGCATCTGGTCGATGGTGCGCTGGCGGTCCTCGAACGCGGTGTCGATGCGCTCGAGCATGACGTTCAGGGAGCGGTTCAGTCTCCCGACCTCGGTGTTCGGGGTGTCGGCCTCGAGGCGCTGGTTGAAGTCACCGGCGGCGAAGCGTGCGGCGGTGTCCTCGACGTCACGCAACGGATCGAACGTGGCGGTGACGAGCAGCCGCGTGAGCATGGCGCCGAGCAGGATCACCGAGATGCCGAAGCCCAGGAAGATGACGGTGAACCGGGCGATGGTCTGGTCCGTGTCGGCGCTCGACACCGCGACGAGCACGAAGCCGGTCTCGGTGGAGCCGCTCGTCTGGTTCTGCAGTGACGCCGGGATGACCTGGGCACGCCACTCGTGGTTGTGCTGGCTGTCGTAGAGCGAGAAGCGCGCACCGTTCTGCGCCGCTGCGGAGAAGTCCAGTTCGCGGATGTCCGGGCGGCTCGATGCCTTCGTCTGGCAGATCTGGTCGCCGTCGGCGTCGTACGCGGCCACGTAGGCGCTCTGCGACAGCACGACCGACAGCTTGCAGTACTGCTCGCCGTCGCTGATGTTCTGGCCCTCGAGCTGCTCCGTGGTGCCCTTGACGTTGTTGTCGAGCTGCGCCATCAGGTACGTCGACAGGACGGTCATCGTGCCGAGCCCGGCGACGAGCAGGCCGAGCGCGACCAGGAGCACCGTGATCCCGGTGATCTTGGTGCGCAGGGAGATCCCGTCCCACCAGCGGCTCATTCGCGTGTGCATGCTGCCCCAACGATAGACAGCGGCCGCCCGGTGAAACCGGACGACCGCCGTGAAGAACGGAGGTGCTACGAGGCCTTGGACGCCTTGAGCATGTACCCGAAGCCGCGCTTGGTCTGGATGATCGGCTCGGCCGAGTACTGGTCGAGCTTGCGACGCAGGTACGAGATGTAGCTCTCGACGATGCCGGCGTCGCCGTTGAAGTCGTACTCCCAGACGTGGTCGAGGATCTGCGCCTTCGACAGCACGCGGTTCGGGTTGAGCATCAGGTAGCGGAGCAGCTTGAACTCGGTGGGGGAGAGCTCGATCTGCGCGTCGCCGATGGTGACCTCGTGCGTGTCCTGGTCCATGGTGAGCTCGCCGGCGCGGATGATCGCGTCTTCCTCGTCGTTCATGGTGCGACGCAGGATGGCCTTGATGCGAGCGACGATCTCGTCGAGGGAGAACGGCTTGGTGACGTAGTCGTCGCCGCCGACGGTGAGGCCGGTGATCTTGTCCTCGGTGTCGTCCTTCGCGGTGAGGAAGAGGATCGGCGAGGTGTACCCGGACGACCGCAGGCGCTTGGTGACGCCGAAGCCGTTCATGTCGGGGAGCATCACGTCGAGGATGATCAGGTCGGGTTCTTCCTCGAGCACGGCCGAGATCGCCTGTGCGCCGTTGCCGACGGCACGGACGGCGAACCCGGCGAAGCGCAACGAGGTCGTCAGGAGGTCGCGGATGTTCGGCTCGTCGTCGACGATCAGGATCTTGGGGCCATCGCTCATGGTCCTATCTTCTGACCGTTCCCTAATGGTTTCCTGAGAGCGGTGCGTACGTCAGCCCACGGGCGCCTGGACCTGGTCGGCATCCAGGATCGTGTAGGAGTACCCCTGCTCGGCGAGGAACCGCTGCCGGTTCTGCGCGAAGTCCTGGTCGACGGTGTCCCGCGCGACGAGCGTGTAGAACGACGCCGGCAGGCCGTCCTTGTTCGGACGGAGCAGTCGACCGAGGCGCTGCGCTTCTTCTTGCCGTGACCCGAACGACCCGGAGACCTGGATCGCGACGGTGGCGTCGGGCAGGTCGATCGAGAAGTTCGCGACCTTCGACACGACGAGCACGTCCACCTCGCCGGCACGGAACGCGTCGTACAGCCGTTCGCGCTCGTCGACGGGCGTCGCACCCGTGATCTCGGCCGCGTCGAGCGACGCCGCCAGTTCGTCGAGCTGGTCGATGTACTGCCCGATCACCAGGATCTGCTCGCCGCGGTGCTTCTCGATGAGCTCGCGGACGACCGGAGTCTTCGCGGGCGAGGTGGCAGCGAGCCGGTAGCGCTCGTCGTCGCTCGAGGCCGCGTACTCCAGGCGTTCCTGGTGCGGCAGGTCGATGCGCACCTCGTAGCACTCGGCCGGGGAGATGTAGCCCTGCGCCTCGATCTCCTTCCACGGAGCGTCGTAGCGCTTCGGGCCGATGAGCGAGAAGACGTCGCCCTCGCGGCCGTCCTCGCGCACGAGCGTCGCGGTCAGGCCCAGGCGTCGGCGGGCCTGCAGGTCGGCGGTCAGCTTGAACACCGGGGCCGGCAGCAGGTGGACCTCGTCGTAGACGATGAGGCCCCAGTCGAGGGCGTCGAGCAGGGACAGGTGCGTGTACTCGCCCTTCCGACGGGCGGTCAGGATCTGGTAGGTCGCGATCGTGACCGGCCGGATCTCCTTGACGCTGCCCGAGTACTCGCCGATGTCCTCGGCCTTCAGGGTCGTGCGCTTGAGGAGCTCGCTGCGCCACTGCCGTGCGGACACGGTGTTCGTCACGAGGATGAGCGTGGTCGCCTTGACGGTCGCCATCGCCCCGGCGCCGACCAGGGTCTTGCCGGCGCCACAGGGCAGCACGACGACTCCGGACCCCTGCGCGAAGAAGGTGTCGACGGCCTGCTCCTGGTACGGGCGCATGTGCCACTCGGCCGTGTCGAGGTCGATCGGGTGCGACTGCCCGGGGGTGTAGCCCGCCAGGTCCTCGGCCGGCCAGCCGAGCTTCACGAGTTCCTGCTTGATCTGCCCGCGTGCCCACGGCTGCAGCTCGACCTCGGAAGGCGTCCGCATGTCGCCGAGCAGTGGCTTGATCCGCTTCGACCGGATGACCTCGGCCAGCACGGACGGGTCCTCGGCGGTCAGGAGCAGGACGGGCAGGCGCTCGAGTTCCTCGGTGGGGGAGTTCGCGATGACCGGGGCGTCCTCGCGTTCCTCACGCCGGATGACGAGTCGGCCGTAGCGGGACACCGTGTCGCGGATGTCCACGGTGACGCTCTGCGGCACCGGGAACTTGGCGAAGCGCTCGAGGGTGGCGATCATCGCCTCGGCGTCGTGTCCGGCGGCCCGTGCGTTCCACAGGCCGAGGCGGGTGATGCGGTAGGTGTGCACGTGCTCGGGGGCGCGTTCGAGTTCGGCGAAGGCCGCGAGCTCGTGGCGTGCGTCCTCGGCGTCGGGGTGTGCGACCTCGAGGAGCACGGTGCGGTCGCTCTGCACGATCAGCGGTCCGTTCATGACCTGCCAGCCTAGCCGTCGTCACCTGCGTTCGGGTGACCGTGCACCTCAGGCGTCGCTCTCGACCGCCACGACGAGCGACAGCGGCAGCGTGCGCTCGACGTCGACGCTGGTGTCGCGCCCTCGGACGCGTCCGGCGGCGACCGAGGTCGGGATGATCGAGAACGGCCGTTCGGAGCCGTCCGGCATCCGCACCGTCAGCCGGATCGGCGTGCGACCGCGCACGGCCAGGTCGATCTGCCGCCCGAGCCACTCCTGCTCGGGTTCCGCATCGCCACGCTGGGTGGTCAGGCGGAGCCGTTCCACGAGTGCGTGCGCCGCCTGCTCCGGCGAGCGTCCGGTGGGGCTGCGCCGACCGGGAGGCCCGTGGTGCGTCTCGGGGCGGGCGCCGGTCGCGAGCACGGCCGGGTAGCGCTGGTCCTCGAGCGCGGTGTGCACGACGTGCGCCGGGTAGCGGGTGGTGAGCGTCGTCAGGTCGCTGCGCTCCCACGCCATCTGCCGGAGTTCGGCGTCGACACCGATCAGGTCGAGCTGGTCCGCGGTGCCGCGGACGACGGTGCCGACCCCGCCCTCGCCGCGGTCGACGACGATGCTGCCGTCGCGTCCGGCGACCTGGTCGACCAGGTAGGCGAGGGGCTGCGGGACGCCGGTCGACGACAGCCGGGTGAGCAGCGCCAGGACGTCGTCACGGGAGTGCCCGGCACGGAACGCCGTGCGCAGGGTGTCCTCGGAGATGCGGTAGCGGGCGGCCAGACCGGGTGCCTCGAGCACGGCGACCGTGCGCAGGGCGGCGTCGTCGACCGGGGCGAGGGGCCCGGGGGCGATCACGGTCAGGTCGTGTTGCAGGTACACCTGGCCGACGGTGCCGGGCAGGTCGTCCGCTGCAGGCCTGGCGTCACCGTCCAGCAGTGCTCGGCCGGTGCTCGTGACGATGCCGTCGACCGCGAGTCCGAGCGACGCGGCGGTGCCGGCGGCGTCGAGCAGCACGGCGTCGAGCCAGCGGGAGCCCGCCGGGTACGCCCAGCGGCCGAGTGCCACGAGGTCGCGCAGGTCGTCGTCGGCGAGTGCGAGGACCTCGTGCACCGCGGGGCCGAGGGTGTCCGCCCAGGCCGACACGAGGGTCGCCCAGCGGTCCGGCCAGTCGGCGACGAGCCAGTCCTGTCCGGCGTCGGTGACCGTCCACCGGCCGGAGCCCGGGTCGGCGAACCCGACCCGGTCGAGCAGTGCGAGGCGGCCGGGCACGACGTCGGCGTCGGTGCCGATGCGCTCGGCCAGGGCCTTGGCGAGCGGCGTGCCGATGCCGCCCTTGACGAGTTCGCGGACGGTGCCGGCGTCCACCGCACGCAGCAGCTCGGCGAGCACGGTCATGCTCGAGAACGCCTGCTCCGCGCCCGTGGTGCGCGCGCGGTCCTGGCCGGCCACGTCGTCGGCGTGGGCGGCGCGGTCGGGGCGATCCGGGCCTCCCGTCGATCGCAGTGCCACGAGGTCGGGGTGGGCGGCCACGCGTGCGGCGACCGCGTCGTCGACGGCGCCGTCCTCGTCCGCCAGGCCGAGCGTGATCGCCGGACCGAGGCGGTCGGCGTCACCGCCGTCGCGGAGCGCCAGGATCGTGGCGCGGGGCAGGTGCTCGACGGCGGCGTCGACCGCGTCGTCGGTGCGGAGCGCCTCGGCCAGGTCGAAGAAGTCGGTGATCCGTTGCGGACCGGTCTCGCCGAGGGCGGCCGGGGGCAGGCTCCGCGCAGCGACGAGTCGTTCGAGGGAGTCGTCCGGCAACGCCCGGAGTCGGGCGGCCAGGTCGGCGGTGGTCGTCATCGTCCGGTGCCAGCGTCCGGGGCGGACGTCAGCGAGCCGTCCGGTTGGCTCGTGCGCGGCGCGTCCAAGTGATGGCGAGGAGCGTGAAGACCAGGACCATGCCGATCGGGAAACCGACGAGCGGGATCGCCATGATCACCGGCCACGGCATGGAGCCCTGCGCGCTCGGGACCGTCAGCCACATGACGATCATCGCCGCCATGCAGAGGAACGCAGCGATGAAGATGCCACCGACCATGAACGCCAGAGCGCGTTCGGTACGATTGAACGTCACCGGGGGTTCTGCGGAATCCTGCGGGTTCCCGGTTGATCGGGTCGGATTGGCCATCGACCCAGGATATCCGACGCACCACGGCCGTACCACGACCTCGAGGAGTCCACGCATGCCCACCGGCAAGGTCAAGTTCTACGACGACGACAAGGGCTTCGGCTTCATCACCGGAGACGACGGCGACCAGGTGTTCCTGCACGCGTCCTCGCTGCCCGAAGGCGTCGTGACCGTGAAGGCGGGATCCCGGCTCGAGTACGGCGTCGTGCAGGGGAAGAAGGGGTCGCAGGCACTGTCCGTGCGGCTCCTCGACCCGCAGCCGTCGTTGTCCCGGATGACCCGTCGCTCTGCAGACGACATGGCCGTGATCGTCGAGGACCTCGTGAAGGAACTCGACCGGATCAGCGGAGACCTCCGCCACGGCCGCTACCCGAAGAACGGCGATCGACTCGCCGCCATCCTGCGGCACGTCGCAGACCAGTTGGAGGCGTGACGCCATGACAGACAGCGACGCAGTACCTGTGGACGCAGTACCCGTTGACTACACCGACCTGGCGCGGACCGCGCTGCTCGAGGTGACCCCCGAGTCGAGCATCGGCGCGCCCGTCGGCACCGTGGACGAGGGCGACGGCGTCGTCTCCGTCCTGTTCGCGAACCGCATGCCGGGCTACCCCGGCTGGCGCTGGACCGTCAGCGTCGCGAAGGTCGGCGACGAGGACCCCACCGTGCTCGAGGTCGAGCTGATGCCCGGCGACGGCTCGCTCGTCGCACCGGAGTGGGTGCCGTGGTCCGAGCGACTGGCCGAGTACCGGGCGGCGCAGGACCACGAGTCGGACGAGGAGTCCGACGACGAGGGCGACGACGACGAGTCGGACGACGAGGACGACGACGACTTCGATGACGAGTCGGACGAGGACGCCGACTACGACGACTCGGACGACGACGAAGCCGACGACGAGTCGGATGACGACGAGGACGACGAGGACGCCGAGTTCGAAGCGGACGAGGACGACCTCGACGAACCGGACGACGACGACATCGATGGTGTGGACGTCGACGCGCTCGCCGACACCGCTGATGCGGACGACGAGGACGTCGACGACGCCCCGCAGCCCCCTCGCCGTCGTCGCGCGCAGCGCGTGCAGCCCGTCGACCCGGACGCCGACCTCGACGGCGCCCAGCTCGATGCCGGTGAGGTCGACCCGGACTTCCACCGCTCCTGACACGCACCCGAACAACGACGAAGCACCACGGGATCCCGTGGTGCTTCGTCGTTTCCGTGGTGTTCGTCGCCGGCTCTGGCCCGCGCGACGGACGGGTCAGCGCAGGGCGTCGACCGTGAAGTCGATCGCCTGCACGAGCTTCGCGACGTCGTCCGGGTCGATCGCGGTGAACGTCGCGACGCGCAGCTGGTTGCGCCCGAGCTTCCGGTACGGCTCGGTGTCGACGATGCCGTTCGCGCGCAGGGTCGCGGCGACGGCCTTGGCGTCGACCGAGTCGTCGAGGTCGATCGTGGCGACGACCTGCGAGCGGGCTGCGGGGTCGGTCACGAACGGCGTCGCGTAGTCGACCGACTCGGCCCAGTCGTACAGCGTCGACGACGAGGTCTTCGTGCGGGTGTCGGCCCAGGCCAGGCCGCCGGACTCGTTGATCCACCGGACCTGGTCGTCGAGCAGCAGCAGCGTCGAGATCGCCGGGGTGTTCAGCGTCTGGTTCAGGCGCGAGTTGTCGACGGCGTTCTTGAGCGACAAGAACTCGGGGATGTACCGACCGCTCGCCGCGATGCGCTCGACGCGCTCGATCGCCGCGGGGGAGAACAGCGCGAGCCACAGGCCGCCGTCGGAGGCGAAGTTCTTCTGCGGGGCGAAGTAGTAGACGTCGGTGGCGTCCACGTCGAACGCGGCACCACCGGCGGCGCTCGTGGCGTCGACGACGGTCAGCGCTCCGGCGTCACCGGCGGCGCGGACGACCGGGGCCATGACACCGGTCGAGGTCTCGTTGTGCGGGTAGGCGTAGACGTCGACGCCGTCGACGGGCTCGAGCGCGGCGAGCGATCCGCCGGGGGCCTCGACGACGTGCGGTGCCTCGAGCCACGGGGCGCCGGCGGCCTTGGCGAACTTCGACCCGAACTCGCCGAAGGACAGGTTCTCTGCGCGACGCTCGATGAGGCCGAACGCGGCGGCGTCCCAGAACGCGGTCGAGCCGCCGTTGCCGAGGACGACCTCGTAGCCCTCGGGGACCTGGAACAGGTCAGCGAGCCCGGAGCGGACGCTGCCGACCAGGTCCTTCACGGGCTTCTGGCGGTGGGACGTGCCGAGGATCGTGGCCCCGCGCGTCACGAGGGACTCGAGCTGCGCGCCGCGGATCTTGGACGGTCCGCAGCCGAAGCGGCCGTCGGTGGGGAGGAGTTCGGCGGGGATGACGATGTCTGCCATGCACCGATCCTACCGAGCGCGATCCCAGTGCTGGTGCGCCTGTACCGGCCGGACGGGGAGGCCTGGAGTGCTGTGGCCACGGCCCTCTTCTTGCCCCGTGCAAGTGTCGGTCGGAGTTCGTCGGTCCGAACAAGTAGGGTGGTGGCCGCTGGGCCCAGACATGAGAGGCGGACCGTGACCGATCTCGTCGACACCACGGAGATGTACCTTCGCACCATCCTCGACTTGGAGGAGGAGGCGATCGTTCCGCTGCGCGCTCGCATCTCGGAGCGCCTCGGCCACTCGGGCCCGACGGTCTCGCAGACCATCGCCCGCATGGAGCGCGACGGCCTGGTCGTCGTCTCCGGCGACCGCCACCTCGAGCTCACCGACGAAGGGCGCTCCCGAGCCACCCACGTCATGCGCAAGCACCGTCTGGCGGAGCGCCTGCTGGCCGACGTCATCGGACTCGACTGGGCGTTCGTCCACGACGAGGCCTGCCGGTGGGAACACGTCATGAGCGAGCAGGTCGAGGTCCGCCTGCTCGAGATGCTCGGCAACCCGACCGAGTCGCCCTACGGCAACCCGATCCCCGGCCTGGCCGAGATCGGCGGCCCCGCAGCCGCCGGGTTCCTCGACGGCGTGCAGAACATCGTCGCCGCGACCGAGGGCACCGACGCCGTCGCGACCGGTGTGATCCGTCGTCTGGGCGAGCCCGTGCAGTTCGAGCCCGAGCTCCTGCACCAGCTCCGCACGGCCGGCGTCATGCCCGGTCGTCTGGCGAGCGTGCAGCGCGCCGGGGCCTACGTCGCCGTCCGCGTCGAGGGTGAGGACTCGGGCATCGAGCTCCCCGTCGAGGTCGCGCAGCACGTGTACATCGAGCGGGAATGATTTCACGCCCCTGAACAGGGCTTCTTTACCGTTTCGTTACAAACGGCCCGTTTCATCTCGACAAGGTAACGACGGCCCCGTACACTCGTCGAGTCCCCGCGCTGCGCCTGAGCCGGAGACCCGTGGCAGGACGTCTCGAACCCGTCTCCTGCCTCGATCGGAAACGATGACGAACGGATGGGGTTGCACGTCGCCGGACACCCACGGCAGCGTGATGACGAGACGCCGGAGACCACACCCTTGACGCAGACCGGTTCCGCCGCGGACGACCAGACGCCCGCCAACCCGACGAACACCGAGAACGCCACCGACGCACCGCTCACCCGGCGGTCCGTCCGCCAGGCGGACACGCGCCCGACCCGCAAGGTCGTCCCGGTCCGCTCCGCCCCGCTCCCCGGTGGTCGTCGTGCCGCACAGGCCGCAGCCACCGCGACCGCAGCCAAGGCGAGCTCGTCGTCGCGCAAGCGCAAGTTCCTCGCCCCCATCGTCCTGACGGTCGCCGCCGGCATGTTCGGCACCGTGGCGGTCGCGCCGGCCTTCGCCGCGCAGACCTCCACCGGCACCGAGGCGGCGAACGCGCAGCGCCAGGTCCGTGCGACGGAGAGCCAGGAGTTCTCGGTGTCCGACGCCGTCGCACTGGCCGGCACGAGCCGCGACGGCTACGGCGCCACGTCGACCGCGACGCTCGACGCACGTGCAGCGGCCAAGCAGGCTGCAGCCGACCAGGCCGAAGCGACCGAGGCAGCCGCTGAGCAGGCCGAGCAGGCAGCATCGGCCACGCAGGCGGCGCGTGCCCAGACCGCCGAGCAGTACGCCTCGTACACCGGCCCGTCCGCCGCCGACTACGTGGCCAGCTCCAGCGCCGCGGACACCCCGTTCTCGCTGCCGGCCGTGGTCGCCACCGCCAAGCAGTACATCGGCACCCCGTACGTCTTCGGTGGCGCCGACCCGTCCGGCTTCGACTGCTCGGGCTACGTCATGTTCGTCTACGCCCAGTACGGCATCAACCTCGCGCACTCCGTGCCGCTGCAGGACCAGGCCGGCACCACGATCCCCGAGTCCGAGGCGCAGCCCGGCGACGTCGTCATCTTCAACAACGAGGCGCACGACGGCTTCTACATGGGCAACGGCATGATCATGGACGCCCCGAAGCCCGGCGGCTCCGTGTCGATCCGTCCGATCTGGACCAGCGACTACCACATCGTCCGCTTCGGCATCTGAGGCATCCGACCCGACCGCGGGGCATCGAACCCGTGAACATCGCCGAAACCGGCCCGTGCACCCTCGTGCCGGGCCGGTTTATGACGTAGCCTGGCGCTGCACCGGTCCGCAAGGCCCCGAGCAGGGAGACCCCATGTCGTTGTTCCGCACGACCCGCACCATGGGTCGGCGCGCGCGCATCGACATACGGTCGACCACCGCCTGCGTGCACGAGCACGCCCCTGCATGACCAGAGCACTGCCCTTCCGGGTGGTGCTCTTCGTGGTTCAGGGGACGTGTGCGCGAGCGACGGTCACCTGCGAAGGACCCCGGTCCGACGCACCCGCAGCGCCTGGAAGCCGTCCAGGCACGTCGGAAGGGAACCAATGCGCACTCTCGTCCTCAACGCCGGTTACGAGCCCCTCGCGGTGATCTCGTTCCGACGAGCCCTCGTGCTGGTCATGAACCAGAAGGCCTCCGTCGTCGCAGCCGACCTCGAACACCCGGTGACCGGGTCGACCTCGAGCTTCGATCGGCCGTCCGTCATCATCCTCACCCGGTACGTGCGCATCCCGCACTCGAGACTCGTGCCGGTGTCGCGCCGCGGAGTCCTGCGCCGTGACGCCAACCGGTGCGCGTACTGCGACCGGCACGCGACGACGATCGACCACGTGCAGCCGAAGTCGCGCGGTGGGCAGGACTCGTGGGAGAACCTCGTGGCCTGCTGCCTGGCGTGCAACAACTTGAAGGGTGACCGCACCCCGCAGGAGATGGGGTGGCGGCTGCGTTTCCGTCCGAAGATCCCGCACGGTTCGTCGTGGGTCGTGCGCGGCATCGAGCGTCCGCAGGCGGAGTGGGACGAGTACCTCGTGGCCGCGTAGCGAGCCGTGTGCCCTCGTCCGTCGTCCCCCCCCCCCTGTCGCTACGCTCAGGTGAGGGCAGCTCAGTCGTAGCGCTCCGCCCGCTCACTCAGGACGAACGGACCCCGTCATGGACACTGCCCCTGCCCACCACAGTGCGATCGAGACCAACGGATGGCAGCGGTTCTGGAACCGCGGCGGCTGGTGGCGCGCCGTGCTGGCCGTCGTCCTCTACCTCGCCGTCTACGAGGGGCTCGGCTGGCTGAACGCCCACACGCTCGCCCGTGGCATCACCGCTGACGAGCTGTTCGCCACACCCCGTGGCGCCATCGTGGGCGTCGCCTTGCCGATCATCGTGATGGGGCTGTTGACCGTGGTCTTCGTCCGTACCCTCGGGTGGGGGCGCGAGGTCTTCGGGCGGCAGCCGCTGCCGGGGCGCGGGTGGATGTGGATCGCCGTGGTCCTGCTGCTCGTGCCGATCGTGATCCGGCTCATCGCGACGAACTGGTCGTCGTACTCGGTCTCCGTGGTCTTCGCGGTGCTGTTCCTCGGCCTGTGCATCGGGTTCGCCGAGGAGCTCATCGCCCGTGGCGTCGCCGTGAACCTCCTCCGACGTGGGCACCACACCGAGCGGACGGTCGCGCTGTTGTCGTCGCTGCTGTTCGGGCTGATGCACGCGTCGAACGCGATCGGCGGGGCGGCGTTGCCGACGGTCGCTGTGACCGTCGTCTACACCTTCGGCATCGGCATGATGTTCTTCCTGTCGATGCGGGTCACCGGCAGCATCGTCCCCGCGATGCTCCTGCACGCCGCGACCGACCCCACCACGATCCTCGCCACGGGCGGCATCGACACCACCGCGGCGACCGCTGGCGATGCTAGCCTGATCGGCTTCGCCGGGATCTTCAACTTCGTCTACCCCGTGCTCGCGCTCCTGGTGCTCTTCTTCATCAAGGGTCGTGTCAGCGGTCGGGCCCCCGAGGCGCAGTCGGCCGGGGCAGCGGCGTGACCACCGACATCGGTCGACGCCGCGAGGTCCCGCGGCTGTTCTGGATCGCGCTCGTCGCCTGCGCGGTCTACGTGGTGATGGCCGCGGGGTTGGGGAACCTGCTCAGCGCCGCGGTTGACGGGGAGAACCACCCGATCGCCGACTGGCTCGCCGGTACCTGGATCCCGGTCGGCATCATGATCATCGTCGGGCTGTACTTCGCCCGTCGCTCCGGCTGGTGGAAGGACATCTGGCACGAGCGTCCCGTTGCGGTCGAGCGTCCTCGGCGCTGGTGGTGGCTCGCCGCACCGTTGCTGTCTCTCGTCTCCACAGTGATCCTGTTCAGCCTCGTGCCGTGGTCCGAGGCCTCTGCCGGGATCATCGTCGTCGTCCTGATCGGGGCCCTCGGTGTCGGCGTCGGCGAGGAACTGTACTTCCGCGGGATCCTCGTCACCGCGCTCCGCGCGCACCACTCCGAGTTCGTCGTCCTCATCGTCTCCTCGGTCGTGTTCGGCCTCGCGCACGTCGTGGGGTACCTGATCGCGGGCCTGCCGCTCGGCTTGATCCTGTTCCAGGTGGCGTTCATCAGCATGGACGGCGCCCTGTACTACGCCGCGCGCCGCGCAACCGGGCGGCTGTGGGTGCCGATGCTCCTGCACGGGCTCAACGACGCTGCGCTGTTCCTGCAGACCGCCGGGCGGAACCACGAGGGTGCCGAACCCCCGGCCACCACCGGGGTCATCGAGATCGTGCTGATCGCGTTGTCCGTCGCGATCGCGATCAGTGTCCTCCGCGAGACGCTCCGGGATCGCCGCGAACGCCGCGCGACCGCCGACACGAGGGAACCGCGCTGACGCGAAGCTCGCGCCGACGAGAAGGGTGCGCGCCCCGCGCGGGTCGTGCGCGGCGCCGAGTGAGCAGAAGGCGACGGGTCGCGGGTGGCGACCCGTCGTCTTGTGCTCACTCGATGACGGCCTGGAGGCACGTGGCGGGGCCGCCACGGGCCTCCAGGCCGTCAGGTGGGTGCGCTCAGAGCGCGCGCTTGCGGCCCGGCAGGAGGAAGACCGCAACGATCCCGAAGGCGATGTAGACGAAGTTGAACAGCGACGCGAAGGTGACCAGTGCGTGCGATCCGCCGATCACGACGGCGTGCGCATCGTTGATGCCGCCCGCTGCCATCAGGGTGGTGGGGTCGGTGAGGGCGTGCAGGAGCATCGGGACGATCAGCCACCGGCTCACCCGGAGCGCGAGGAACATCATCGCGCCGAAGCCCATCGCGTAGCCGACCGTCGCGAACACGAGCAGCGGGTTGCCGCCGCCGAGCAGGTTCTGCAGGTGGATCAACCCGAAGACGACCGACGACAGCACGTAGACCGCGCGTTCGCTGTACCCGTGGTGTTCGAGCAGCTCGACCGTGAGACCGCGGGTGAGGAGTTCTTCGGCGAACCCGACGCAGAGGCCGAAGAACAGGATCGCGAGGACGAGCGTGGGGGTGAAGCGGGACCAGTCGGTGCCGGCGAGCTTCATCACCGGCGGGACGACGGTGATGACGACCGCGATCCACATCCACCGCGGGGCGCGTGCAGTGCGCCGGCGGAACAGGTGCGGCAACCAACCGAGTGAGCGCGCGAACAGCAGCAGGAGCAATCCCATCAGGCCGATCGGCAGGATCGAGGCCAAGAGCACGCTCGCGGGGTCGCCGTACAGGTCGTCGAGGTCGATGAACGGCCGCACGAACAGGCCGATCAGCTGACTGATGCCGAGGTACACGAGCAGGTAGACGGCGGCGAGCAGGACCGAACGCCACCACCCGCCGCGTGCCCAGAAGCGTTGCCACGCGTTCGCGGTCGTCTGATCCGTCATGTGGTTTCCCCTGAGGTGTGTGTCGTGTGCGGTGCCTGGTGGGTGGCAGAGGGTCCCAGCCTGGCGTATCCCGGGTCCGCAGGGAGCACCCGCCGTCCTTGTGCTCACTCGGTGACCGCCGTCCGGGTGTCGGTCCCGCTGAGTAGCGTCGCGGGCATGGGCGAGACACCGAAGATCGACGACGCGACCATCGAGGACCTCCGCGCGCGACTGCGGGCCACGCGCTGGCCGGACGCACCCGCCGGCGCTGGCTGGTCCCTCGGGGCGGACGTCAACGAGCTCCGGTCGCTCATCGAGTACTGGGCCGACGGCTTCGACTTCGACGCGCACCGGGCGGCACTCGCCGCACTGCCCAGCCGACGGCTGACGATCGACGGCACCGGGATCCACGTGCTGCACGCCCGAGCGGGCACGCCCGATGCGCTGCCGCTCCTGCTCGCCCACGGCTGGCCGGACTCCGGGTGGCGGTACCGCAAGGTCCTGCCGATGCTCGTCGAGGCCGGGTTCGACGTGGTCGTGCCGGACATGCCCGGGTACGGGTTCTCCGACGCCCCGCCGCAGCCCCTCGACGCCCGCGCGGTCGCCGGCATGTGGGCCGAGCTGATGACCGAGCTGGGCTACGAGCGCTTCGCGGTCGCCGGCGGGGACATCGGCACGCACGTCGCCCGCTACCTCGCGCTCGACCACGCCGACCGGGTCGTCGCCGTGCACCGCATCGACGGCGGGCTCGCCTGGCCCGGCATCGACCTCGACACGTTGTCGCCGGAGGAACGCGGGTTCGTCGCCGCGACCGCCCGGTGGCGCGACGCCGAGGGTGCCTACGCGATGATGCACCGCACCAAGCCGCAGACCGTCGCGGTCGGCCTGAACGACTCACCCGCCGGACTCGCCGCGTGGATCGTCGAGAAGCTCCGGTCGTGGAGTGACTGCGACGGCGACCTGTGGTCCGTGTACACGCAGGACGAGGTGCTCGCGCTGCTGACCGAGTACTGGGCCACCGGCACGATCGGTTCCGCGATGCGGATGTACCACGCGAACGCCGCCATCCCGCCGGAGCAGTCGGCCCGACGGGTCGAGGCGCCCTCCGGTTTCTCGCTGTTCCCCGGCGACCTGGTGGAGCCGCCGCGGGCGTGGCTCGAGCGGACGACGAACCTGGTGTCGTACCGGATGATGCCGCGCGGGGGACACTTCGCGCCGTTCGAGCAGCCGGCGCTGTACGTCGACGAGCTGACGACCTTCCTGGAGCCGTTCCGCCGCTAGAGTGGACGGGCCAGCCTCTGTAGCTCAATGGAAGAGCAGTTCCGTCCTAAGGAAACGGTTGGGGGTTCGAGTCCCTCCAGGGGCACCGAAGCCGGGCGCCGCGGATCACCCCGCGGCCGGCGGGTCCTCCGGGATCGGGTGCTCGCCCTGCCAGATCGTGTCGACCTGCGCGAACTCGCGCGGTGCGCACTGCGTGTCGAGGACGTCGACGGCTTCGGTCGGCGTCGACCAGATGTACCACGGGCCGGCGCCGGGGCCCGTGCTCGACCACAAGCCGTCGGCGTACCACGACGGCGCCACGTCGCCGATCGGGTGCCCCGCCTGCGCCATGCAGGCCGCGAGCCGGTCGAAGGCGGCGGTGTACTCGGCCAGGGTGATGGTGCCGTCGGCGATCGCAGCCTGCTGCTGGGGCGAGGGCTGCGCGATCCGTGCCGACCGGGCCCACGACGCCCACACGGCGTAGCGGGCACCGCCGCCACCGGAGACCGACACGGCGGCCGCTCCGGATGCGGTCAGCGGGGAGAGGCTCCATCGCGGCATGGAACCCGGCGTGCACGCGACGGCGTCGGCGACGGTCGTCCCGCCGACCTCGACCGTGAAGGTGCCGGGGTCGAGACACTCCCACGTCAGCGTCACCCGGTCGGCTCCCTCCGGCCGAGCGCCGAGGGAGAACGAGGCGTCGCCGTGGGTGACGGTGAACGCGGGGGAGCCGAGCATCGATGCGTGGTTGACCTCGACCGTCCCGTAGCGGGTCGTCGTCGCGAGCAGATCCTCGCGTGCGGCGTCCGCGGTGGCGCCGGGGAGCGCCGCAGCCGTGATCCCTCCGGTGAGTCCGGCGCCGACGGCGAAGGCCGTCACGACCGCGGCGACCGTGCCGCGAGTGGGTCGCCGCCGACGCGCGGGGTGGGCCGTTGCGTCGACGTCGGCGACGAGGGCGTCGCGCATCGCGGCGAGACGAGGGGAGATGCGGTCGTTCACAGTGTGCCTCCGAGGGGTTCCGCTGACGTCGAGTACTGCTGCTGGAGTCGTGCCTTCGCCCGGTGGAGCCGGGACTTCACGGTGCCCGGTGCGACCCCGAGGGCTGCGGCCGCTTCGCGTTCGCCGAGGCCTTCGAGCACGCAGAGCGTGAGGACCCGCTGGTCTGCGATCGGGAGCCCGCGCAATGCTGCGACCGCTTCGGCGTCGGTGAACGACTCTGCGGGGTCGGGAGCGGGGTCGTCGACCGGGAACCTCCCGAGGAAGAGCCGGTGACGGCGGGTGGCGCGGGTCAGGTTGTGCGCGGTGTTCGTCGCCGTGACGAGCAGCCAGGGCAGCATGGAGTCGTCGACGAAGCGGACGCGTTCGCGCTTCCGCCAGGCCTCGAGGAACGCGATGGCCACGACGTCGTCGGCGTCGGCCGGTGTGGGGACGAGGCCGACGGCGTGCCGGCGCAGGCGTGGGGCGTGGCGGTCGAAGACGCGTCCGACCGCTCGGCCGTCGCCGGCGATGCCCAGCGCCCAGTCCGCTCGGTCCCCCGTGATCTGGTTCATGCCCTGTATTGTCCGGGCGCAGCGGATCGGTTCCCGGTTCGCGGGACGAGTTCTCCACAACCGTCGCGCTGGACGGTAGCGACCCCCGGTCTCCCCGTACGATTGACCCCGTGTCCAAGGTCCTGAGCAGTCTCCCCGTCGGCGAACGAGTCGGCATCGCGTTCTCAGGGGGTCTCGACACCTCCTGCGCCGTTGCCTGGATGCGCGAGAAGGGGGCGATCCCCTGCACGTACACGGCTGACATCGGTCAGTACGACGAGCCGGACATCGACGCCGTCCCGAGCCGCGCCCACGAGTACGGTGCCGAGATCGCCCGCCTGGTCGACGCGAAGAGCGCCCTGGTGGAAGAAGGCCTCGTCGCCCTGCAGACCGGCGCGTTCCACATCCGCTCCGGCGGCAAGACGTACTTCAACACGACGCCCCTCGGTCGTGCGGTGACGGGCACGATGCTCGTCCGCGCGATGAAGGAGGACGGCGTCGACATCTGGGGCGACGGCTCCACCTACAAGGGCAACGACATCGAGCGGTTCTACCGCTACGGTCTGATGGCCAACCCGCGTCTGCGCGTCTACAAGCCGTGGCTGGACTCCGAGTTCGTCGAGGAGCTCGGCGGTCGCAAGGAGATGAGCGAGTGGCTCGTCGCCCGCGGCTTCCCGTACCGCGACTCCACCGAGAAGGCGTACTCGACCGACGCCAACATCTGGGGTGCCACGCACGAGGCGAAGAGCCTCGAAGAGCTCTCGAGCGGCCTGGACATCGTCGAGCCGATCATGGGCGTTGCCGCCTGGCGTGACGACGTCGAAGTCGCCACCGAGGTCGTCAGCATCCGCTTCGAGGCCGGACGCCCCGTCGCGATCAACGGCGAGGAGTACACGGACGCCGTCGCACTCGTCTACGAGGCGAACGCGATCGGCGGTCGTCACGGCCTCGGCGCGTCCGACCAGATCGAGAACCGCATCATCGAGGCGAAGAGCCGCGGCATCTACGAGGCACCGGGCATGGCCCTGCTGCACATCGCCTACGAGCGGCTGCTCAACGCGATCCACAACGAGGACACGGTCGCGTCGTACCACAACGAGGGCCGTCGCCTCGGGCGCCTGATGTACGAGGGCCGCTGGCTCGACCCGCAGTCGCTCATGCTCCGCGAGTCCCTGCAGCGCTGGGTCGCGTCGGCCGTCACCGGTGAGGTCACGTTGCGCCTGCGCCGCGGCGACGACTACACGATCCTCGACACCACGGGTCCGGCGCTGTCGTACCACCCCGACAAGCTCTCGATGGAGCGGGTCGGCGACGCCGCCTTCGGTCCGGACGACCGCATCGGTCAGCTCACGATGCGCAACCTCGACATCGCGGACTCCCGCTCACGGCTCGAGCAGTACGCGGCGGCCGGCCTCATCGGCGGTGCGACGGCCGAGCTCGTCGGTGAGCTCGAGGCGGGCGAGTCCGAGGAGATCCTCGGTGGCGCCGTCATCGCCTCGGACGCCGAGGATGCGCTCGGACGCCGGACGGACCTCGCCTCCGAGGGCGCAGCCTTCGACTCCGGCACCGACTGACGAGCGCAGCGCCACGCGACCGGTACCACGCGGCCGGTCACGCGCGGTGGACGCGCAAGGAGACGGACGGGAGGCGCGGTGCCAGCTGGCATCGCGCCTCCTGTGCGTCGTCCTGCCGCCGGCTCAGGCCGCGGCGCCTCCGAGCAGCAGCTCCAGCTGCTCGACGACCAGGTCGGGCCGCGTGATGAACGGGTGGTGCCCGGTCGGCACGTCGACGCTCCGCGTCGCCCGCGCCGCGTGCGCGCGCTGCAGCCCCACGGTGGTGCTGCGGTCCTCGGTGCAGACGAGGTATGTCGAGTCGACGTCCTGCCACCCTGCTGTCGTCGTCGGTGTCACGAACGCCCCCGCCGACTGGGCGGTCACCCGCCCCCATGCCGCTCGCTGCGTGTTCCCGTCGGCGTCCTGCAGGAAGCGCGCACCGAAGGACGCAGCGTCGTACCCGGCGACGGCGAGGACACCGTCACCGGCCGGGCCGATCGACACGGGATCGGGCTCGTCGGCCATGATGCCGGCCTGCGCGGAGCCGACGTCGGGCAGGTACGAGGACACGTACAGCAGGTGTGCGACGGCGTCGTGCCGTCCGGCCTCGGCGATGACGGTGCCGCCGTAGGAGTGGCCGACGACGATCGCCCCGTCGCTGTCGTCGAGGGCGGCGCGCAGGGCGGCTGCGTCCTCGGCGAGCCCACCGTCGGGGTGACCCGCCGGGCCCTCGCCGCAGGACGGCAACGAGACCGCTCGGCTGCGGATGCCGGTGCGGCCGCGGGTTCCGGTGCGGCTGTGCAGCAGGTCGGCGGTGGGCTGCCACCACCAGGCACCGTCTCGGACCAGGGCGCCGTGGACGAACAGGATCTCCATGCCCCGACGCTACGGCGATCCGGGCGGCGGCGTGCGATCGGCCGGGAAGCGCACCGCGCTCGACGGCGTCGGACGCAACCCCTACCGTGGAGGAACTGGATCGGTCATCAGGGACCCGTCGTCACGATGCTCCTCACAGATGTGAGGTCTGGCACAGCGGGTCGATCCGGACGAATCCGAGATGCGCATCATCTCGACGAAGGGCTGGTCGTCATGACCGCCAGGATGCAACACGATTGGCACCGCCACGGCCTCCGGTCGCCGGAGGACCTCGAAGCCCTCGTGGCCGAGCGCCTCGAAGGAACAGGCCACGCTTCCACCAGCACGGGTGACGCACGGCGCGAGCCGTCCTACGCCGACTTCCTCGGCGAGCAGATCTGATCCGTCCCGGTCCGCTGCTCTACGGCTTGTAGAGTCTGTGCATGCGGACAGGACGAACGACGGCAGCTTCCCTCGCGATCGTCGTCGGAGGGCTCCTGGCGCTCGTCGGGGTTCAACCGGCCTCGGCGCACTCGGCCCTGACCGGCAGCTCGCCCGCTGACGGCGCGGTCGTCACCGAACCGCTCGACCGGGTCGACCTGACGTTCAGCGAGGCACCGCTCGCGGGTCTCGACGCGGGACTGCGGATCCAGGTCACCGACGCCGACGGCACCGACGTGTCGACGGGCGAGGTGACCGTCTCCGGCATGACGATGGGCAAGGCCGTCGACCTCGAGAACGGCGCGTACACGGTGCTCTGGCGGTACGTGTCGCCGGACGGCCACCCGATCGACGGCTCGTACGGGTTCGAGTACCGGGCCGCCGTCACGACGCCGTCCGCGACGACGACATCGCCGACGTCGGATGCCGCCACCCCCACTCCGACGTCGACCGGGACCGCCACCGGGGCCTCCGATGGCGCTCCCGACTCGGCGCCGGGCATCGCCCCGGGAGTCTGGGTCGCGCTCGGCGCCGGCACGGTCCTCGCCGCCGGGGCCGTCGTCGTGCTCCTCCTGCGCCGCACCCGACGCACTTCGTGAGCAGAAATGGTCGGGTGGCCGAGCGCCACGCGACCATTCCTGCGCACCATGCGCCGCGCCCGCGACCCGGCCACGCACCGGACGGGAGGCCCGCCACCCGGCCGCCACGGGCCTCCCGTCCGACGCCGGCCGCGTTCACCCCCGCTTCGTGAGCAGAAGCGGTCGGATCCTGGAACGGGACCCGACCTCTTCTGCTCACCATGCGAGCGCGGCGCGCGCCGCGCACCGCGCTACGCGGCGGCGGGCGCCTCCTCGAGCGCGGCGTCCGCCCGCTCCTCGCTGCCGGCGGCCAGGCCGCGCGCGATCTTCCCGCGCGACGCCAGCCACAGCACCACCGCGGCGGCGAACACGATGACCTCGGTGACGGTCAGCGCCCAGATGATCCCGGCGAGTCCGAACCACAGGTTGCCGGCGATGACGATCGGGATGAACAGCACGCCCTGCGCCAGCGACAGCACCATCGCGGGCAGCACCATGCCGGTCGCCTGGAACAGCGAGGTGAGCAACCCCGTGAACCCGTTCACGATGGCGGCGACGAGCTGCGCGGTCAGGATCGTCAGGCCGATCGCGAGGACCGAGTGGTCGCCGGAGAAGATCGTGAACACCTGCTCGCGGAAGGTGAAGACCGCGCCGGAGAACACGAGGACGATCGCGCCGACCGTGAAGGCGGCTCCGCGCAGGGCGGCCCGGAGACGTGCGGCGTCGCCCTTGCCGAACGCGTAGGCGAGCAGGGGCAGTACGCCGATCGTGACGCCCATCACCAGGAACTCCGGCACCTGCGCGATGCGGACCGCGACGCCC
Source organism: Curtobacterium sp. PhB142 (assembly GCF_004341255.1). Lineage (NCBI taxonomy): Bacteria > Bacillati > Actinomycetota > Actinomycetes > Micrococcales > Microbacteriaceae > Curtobacterium > Curtobacterium sp. PhB142. The sequence continues at coordinate 367,405 of NZ_SLUT01000004.1, forward strand.
ATGGCGGCGAGCGGGTCGTCGCCGTAGGCGGCGGCGAGGTTGTTGAGCACGAGCGTCGTGACGATCAGGAAGGCGGACTGCAGCAGTTCGCCGACGCCGATGCCGAAGACGGGCTTCAGGATGTCGGCACGGAGCGTGAACCACTTCGGCGCGAAGCTGACGTTCTCGCTGTTCCGCTGCAGCCAGGTCACCCAGTATGCGATCGACACGACGTTCGCGAGTCCGACGGCCAGCGCTGCACCGCCGACGCCCCAGTGCAGCACGAGGATGAAGAGCACGTCGAACACCAGGTTCCCGATGGTCGACAGGACCAGGCCGATCATCGCCTGGCGTGCGGCACCCTCGGAGCGGACGATCTGCTCGAGGGCGAACGACGAGGCGAGCACCGGGACGAACGCGAGCATCACGGCGACGTACTCGCTCGTGGCGGGGACGGCTGCTGCGTCGGCGCCGAGCACGGCGACCAGGGGGCGGAGCAACACGAGCCCGACGACGGCCAGGACCGCACCGGTGACGACGGCTCCCCACAGCGCGAACGAGGCGACGTGCTTGATGTCCTGCGCCTTGGCGGGGTCGTGCTCCGAGGCGCCGAGCAGGCGGGACATCAGGGCGCTGCCGCCGACGCCGAACACGCCGCCGACGGCCATGACGATGCCGAGCAGCGGGGTGCCGAAGGTGATCGCGGCGAGCAGCGACGTGTCGTGCTGCGAGCCGATGAAGCCGGCGTTGATGACGTTGTACAGGGCGCTGACGACCATCGCAGCGGCCATCGGCACACACAGGTGCACGAGGGCCCGGGCGATCGGGGCGGCGGAGAGGTACCAGCGGTTGGTGGCCGCGGCGGTGTTCTCGGGGGTGGTGGTGGTCATGACTGCCTCCTCGTGGGCAGGACTGAGGGCGCGACGGGATGCCGTCGCGTGCGGGGGTGGGGGCCGGGAGGCCCGTGGCGCGTCGAGCGCGCCGGTGACGTCGGTGCCGGGGCGGCGCTACCGCGTCGGTGGCGTCACCGGGTCCGCGGTGCTACCGCGTCCGCGGCGCTACCGCGTCGGCGGTGCGAGCTCTGCGGTCACCTTCTGCAGCAGGTGCCGCAGGGTGGCGCGTTCGTCCGTGTCGAGTGGTGCGAGCAGGGTGTCGTCGAGGGCGACCATCGCGTCTGTGAAGCCGGCGATGAGGTCGATGCCCGCCGGGGTGGCGTGCACCGTCTTCGTCCGACCGTTCGTGGCGTCGGGACGTCGTTCGACGAGGCCGCGCCGCTCGAGGCCCTGCAGGAGGCTCGAGACGCTGGCCGCGCTGGTCCGGGTGATCTCGGCGATGTCGCGTTGGATCGCTCCGGGGTTCTGCTGCAGGTACCCGAGCACGAAGCTCTGCTCGCGGGTGAGGTCCCGATCACGGACCCACTCGTCGGCCGCCTTGCGCTGTGCCCATCCGATCCACCGCATGAGTTCGAGCGGGGTGGTGAGATCCGGTGCCTGCATGATCAGAACTCTAACTGTTTGATATCTAACTGTCAACGAACGCGGGCTCCGGTCGCGAATGGCCCCCGGACGGGTGTGCTGGGCCATTCGGTCGGACGAGTAGATTGCAATCGAGCGGGCTCACCACCCGCGGTCGGTCCCGGCGCCCTAGCCGGGAGTCACTCGAGGATCAGGACACCACCGTGCACGATCACGACACCCACCCGCTCGACCGTCGAGTCGGCCCGCCGCACGTCGAGCGGTTCCGGCTGACGCAGAGCGCCGAGACGCTCGGCGTCGTCTGCACCTGCGCGATCGGCGTCGACCACGACAACACGATCCGGCCGGTGGACGCAGAACCCGTCCGCTGAACGCTGTGCACACCGGCGGGTGCAGCGGGATACTGGGGTGGTGCGTGAACTCCAAGCCGCCATCGCCGCGGACCTCAACGTCCAGCCGACCATCGAGCCGGAGCAGGAGATCGCCCGCCGTGTCGGGTTCCTCCGTGACTACCTGCTCACGACCGGCGCGAAGGGGTTCCTGCTCGCGATCAGCGGTGGCCAGGACTCCACGCTCGCCGGGCGTCTGACCCAGCTCGCGGTCGAGTCCCTCCGTGCCGAGGGCCACCCCGCCGAGTTCACGACCGTCCGCATGCCGTACCGCGTGCAGGCCGACGAGGACGACGCCCAGCTCGCCCTGCAGTTCATCGCAGCCGACCCGGGCATCACCGTCAACATCGAGCACGGCGTCGACGGCGTCATGCTCGACACCGCTGCCTCGGGCGTCGAGCTGAGCGACTTCGTGAAGGGCAACGTCAAGGCCCGGATGCGCATGGTCGCCCAGTACGCCGTCGCCGGCCAGCGCGGGCTGCTCGTCGTCGGGACCGACCACGCGGCCGAGGCGGTCACCGGCTTCTTCACGAAGTACGGCGACGGCGGCGTCGACCTGACGCCGCTCACCGGCCTGTCGAAGAGCCAGGGGCGGCAGCTGCTCGAGCACCTCGGAGCGCCCGCCCGCCTGTACGAGAAGGCCCCCACCGCGGACCTGCTCGACGAGACGCCCGGCCAGACCGACGAAGCGAACCTCGGGTTGTCCTACGCCGAGATCGACGCCTACCTGCAGGGGCACGACGTGCCGCTCGAGGTCGCCGAAGCGATCGAGTCGCGGTACCGCGCGACCGAGCACAAGCGCCAGGTGCCGGCGACGCCGTTCGACGACTGGTGGCGTGCGGGCGCGTAGGCGCTGACGCGACCATCGACAGGAGGCGCGCTGCAGGTGATCCTGCACTGCGCCTCCTGTCCGTCCGCGCGGTCTCCTAGGATGGGAGCCGACGGAACAACAGATGCGGAATCCAGGCTGGCGCCTGGTCCGGAGGGGGAGTCATGGAAGTCCTGTTCGCGCTCGGAGCCATCCCGCTGATCATCGTGGGGATCATCGTCCTCGCCGTGATCGCGCTGATCTACGCGAAGGTCGTGTACCGCAACGCCGGCGCCGACGAAGCGCTCATCATCACCGGCAAGCGCTCGCGCAAGGTCAAGAACGACGACGGCACCGAGACCGTCGAGTCCGGTATCAAGGTCGTGCTCGGCGCCGGCGTCCTCGTCCGACCGTTCTTCGAGAAGGTCGCGAAGCTCTCGCTCAGTTCCCGGGCGATCGACATCAACGTCAACGCGCAGGACTCCCGCGGCGTGACGATCGACGTCGAAGCGGTCGCGCTGGTCAAGGTCGGCGAGACCGACGCGTCGATCCGGGCGGCCGCGCAGCGGTTCCTCGGGCAGGAGAAGAAGATCGACGACTTCGCGCGCGAGGTCCTGTCGGGATCGCTCCGTGCGTCGATCGGTGCGACCGACGTGTCCACGATCATCCGCAACCGCGACCAGCTCACCGTCGCGGTGCTCGACGTGGCGAAGGAGGCCCTGCACAGTCAGGGGCTCGACGTCGACTCCTTCGAGATCAAGGGCATCTCGGACCGCAACGAGTACATCAGCGACCTCGGTCGTGCCGAGCGCGCCCGCGTCCGGCTCGAGGCGGAGAACGCCGAGGCGCAGGCCGACCGCGAAGCGCGAGAAGCCCGTGCCACCGCCGACCAGGCCATCGCCGAAGCCGAGAACACCCTGGCGATCCGACGTGCCGCACTGCAGCTCGACGCCGACCGGGCATCGGCCGAGGCCGCAGCCGCCGGTCCGCTCGCCCAGGCCCGTGCGGCGCAGGGCGTCGTCGAGCAGGAGCAGATCACCGCGCAGAAGCGTGCCGAGCTGCGCCGTGCCGAGCTCGAGTCCGAGGTCTCCGCCGTCGCCGAGGCGCAGGCGCGCAAGACCCGCGTCGAGGCCGAAGCGGCCGCCGGGGCCCAGGTCGAGACGGCCCGCGCCCAGGCCGAGGCCCGTCGGATCTCCGCCGAAGCGATCGCCGCCGAGGCGAAGGCCGAGTCCGAGGCGCGCAAGCTCGCCGCCGACGCCTCCCGTGCCGAAGGTGAGGCAGCGGCCGACGCGATCCGCGCCAAGGGTCAGGCCGAGGCGGACGCCACGAAGGCCCAGGCCGACGCACTCGCACAGCACTCCGAGGCCGTCCTGCGCGTCAAGGCCATCGAGACCCTGCCGAGCATCGCCCGCGAGCTCGCGGCGCCGATGGGCAACATCGACAAGCTGACCGTGGTGTCCTCCGACGGTGCCGGCGCCCTGTCGAAGAGCATCGTGAGCCAGTTCAGCGAGGTCGACGCCCTGCTCGGGACGACCGCCGGGTTCACCCTGAGCGACATCGTCAAGAGCTCGACGACAGGGCAGGCCGCCGCACGGGCCGTCGTCCGCGAGCAGTCCACCGGTGTCGTGGAGCCGACCGAGTAGTCCTCAGCGGTCCCCGGGGCGGGCGTGGCGAGGATCAGTCCTCGTCGCGCCCGTTCTCGTCGCGGCGCTCGCGCTGCTGGCCGCCGGCGTCCTCGCGCTGGTCGGCGAGCCGCTGCTGCCACACGACGCTGCGGGCCGCGCCCTCGAGGATGTCGTCGACGCTCCGTCCGGTCTGCGCCGCGAGCGCACCGCTGAGTCCGGCGGTGAGGGTCCCGCCGGCGGATGCCAGACGTTCGATCACCTGCTCCTGGCGTGGGGTCAGGGGCTCGTCGATCATCTCGTCGATGGTGTCGCGGATGTTCTGCTCGCTCGCGTCCAGTGCCGCCTCGTCACCGGAGTGCAGCGCTGCTGCCTCTCCGACGACGACGAGACCGAGGCGCGCTGCGTCGTCTTCGGGACGCGGAGTGCGGTGCTCATCAGTCATGCGGGGGACCGTACGCTCCGCGGTGCCGCGCTTGCTGGACAGACGGGGTACCCGACGCCTGTCGCCCGTCGTCAGTGCGGTGTCGTGTCCCACCGGCGGAGCAACCACTCCGCCGCGGCCAGACCCTCGCGCCGTTGGAAGTCACGGATGGTCGGCATGTTCGGCGGTGCCGGCGGCAGCGCGTGCTCGAAGAACAGTCCGGCGAGACCAGCGAGGGCGGCGTCGACCGTCGCGGCGGGCAGGCCGGCGAACACCGGGTGGGTGGCGAGGTGGTGCTCGACGTCGCTGTCCTCGCCGCGGACGAGTGTGTCGATCAGGTAGGTCAGCGGGTCGAGCCAGTGCGCGCCGATGCTCGCCCACGGCCAGTCCACGACCCAGACGACCCCGGAACCGTCGACGAGCAGGTTGTCGGCACGGCAGTCGGCGTGCACGAGGTGGTCGCCGTCGACGAGTGCCGCTGCCCGGTCGGCGGCTCGGGCGATCGCGGGTCCGGCGGTGAGGACGTGTGCCGGCACGACCTCGGCCACCCGGTCGGCCAGGGTCGGGTCGCCGAGCATCCGGTCCCAGGCGCCGAACTCGTGGCGCAGGTCTTCGGCGATCCGGGGGAGCGTGCCGAGGTCGCCGGTCGCCGGCGGCAGGGTGTCCAGCGCATCGAGCACCGCCGCGGTGTCGCTGCCGTCGAGTGCTGCCCCGGGGTGCTCGCCCTCGATGTCGTCGAGGACCAGGACGACCCACTCGTCGCCGTCCACGGCGGCGTCGAAGGCGTCCAGCAGGGGTGGCGCCTGCACCGTCGACGGCAGCTGCGCCACCACGCGGGCTTCCCGGCGGTGCAGGGCGAAGGCATCGGCGTTCCGCGATCGCGAGACCGTCTTGACGAACGCCCGTCGCCCCGTCGCCGTGACCACACGGCCGGCACTCCCCGGCGACCACCCGGCGGTCTGGGACTCGGTGGTCGTCACCGCTCCGCCGAGGGTCTGCTCCACCCGTCCGCGCAGGATCGTCGGCACGTCCGTCCACGCAGTTCGCCCCATGGCCGATGACGCTACCTGAGAAGCCGTTCACGAACATGCACGGACGGCAAGTTTGCGTTGGTAGCAAACGTGCTGATGATGTAAAGTTGCAGCGTCTGCAAGGTTGACCCGCCGTTCGACGGCCCGCCACACACGCTCCGGCGTCCCTTGCCCGCACGACGACCACCACGCACCCCTGAAGGACCCCCATGTCTACTGCCACCGCACCCGTCGAGGTGTCGCGCGGACGACACGACTCCCCGGCCAGTACGCCGGGCAAGCCGATCATGTCGCACCGTCAGATCCTGCTCGTCATCTACGGCCTCATGGCCGGCATGTTCCTGTCGTCGCTCGACCAGACGATCGTCGGCACCGCGATCCGCACCATCGGCGACGACCTGCACGGTCTCGACCAGCAGGCGTGGGTCACGACCGCGTACCTGATCGCGTCGACCATCACGACGCCGATCTACGGCAAACTCTCCGACGTCTTCGGTCGCCGCCCGCTCTACATCTTCGGCATCGCCGTCTTCATCCTCGGCTCGCTGCTCTCGACGATGTCGACCTCGATGATCATGCTCGCCGCGTTCCGCGCCTTCCAGGGCATCGGGGCCGGTGCGCTGATGTCGCTGCCGCTCGCGATCATGGGTGACATCCTCGCCCCGCGTGAGCGCGCCAAGTACCAGGGCTACTTCCTCGCTGTCTTCGGCATCTCGTCCGTGATCGGCCCGCTCATCGGTGGCCTGTTCGCCGGTGCGAGCACGATCCTCGGTGTCACCGGCTGGCGCTGGGTCTTCCTGATCAACGTGCCGATCGGCGTCGCGGCGCTCCTGATGGTCATCGCCTTCCTGCACCTGCCGAAGTTCGGTGACGCCAAGGCGAAGCCGCGCATCGACTGGTGGGGTGCCACCTCGGTGATCGCGACGCTCGTCCCGCTCCTGCTCGTGGCCGAACAGGGCCGCACCTGGGGTTGGGGTTCGGCCGGCGCCATCGCCTGCTACGTGATCGGTGCGCTCGGGCTCGTCGCCTTCCTGGTGATCGAGACCCTGATGAAGGACGACGCGATCATCCCGCTCAAGCTCTTCCGCTCGGGCACCTTCTCGATGGCCACGATCCTCGGGTTCCTGGTCGGCTTCGCGATGTTCGGCGCCATGCTGACCATCCCGCTGTACCTGCAGATCGTCACGGGGCTGACCCCGACGGAGTCCGGCTTCGCGACCCTGCCGATGATCGGTGGTCTGATGATCGCCTCGATCGCCTCGGGGCAGATCGTCGCCCGCACCGGTCGCTACCGGATCTTCCCGGTGATCGGCACGGCCCTGGTCTCGGTCGGCTACGTCGTCCTGACGTTCATGTCGATCGACAAGCCGCTCTGGTTCCTGATGATCGGCATGTTCCTGATCGGCCTCGGCCTCGGGCAGCTCATGCAGAGCATCACCCTCGCCTCGCAGAACTCCGTGCAGCCGCGGGACATGGGTGTGGCGACGTCGTCCGCCACGTTCTTCCGCCAGATCGGTGGAACGCTCGGTACGGCGGTGCTGCTCAGCATCCTGTTCTCGATCATGCCGGCGAACATCCTGCACGCCACCGCGGACCAGAAGAACCTGTCCGGTGCACTCGACGCCGCCCTGAACCCGACCGTCGCCACGGCGAAGGCGAACGCGGGCGTCATGGAGCAGATCTGGAACCCGATCGTCACCCCGGTGAAGTCGCAGGTGCAGTCCGGCCTCGACCAGGCCACCGCGCAGGTCACCGCTGCGACGACCGGCGCCCCGGAGGCCGTGCAGCAGCAGGCCCTGACCGCCGCAGCCGACAAGGCGCACGCCAGCGTGCAGGACGGCAAGCTCGTCGTCGACTGGTCCGACGCCTCGCAGCGCTCGTACTGGGTCGGTGAGCTCGCCCCCGGACTGTCGAAGCAGATCGACAAGGGAGCCGGCGACGGCAGCAGCTCGAGCAGCGAGACGAGCGACACGTCCTACCTCAACGGTGCGACCCCGGCGCTGACCAAGCCGTTCATGACCGGCTTCAACGCGTCGGCCGTGACCGTCTACTGGGTCGGCTTCGCCGTGATCCTGCTGGCGTTCATCCTCAGCTGGTTCTTCAAGGCGCCGCCGCTCCGCAAGAGCTCGGCCCTGCAGGAGCAGGCCGACCAGGCCGGCACCGCCGACGACCTCGAGGTGCAGGCCGTCAAGGCGGCCGACACGATGGGGTCGCCCACGGCACCCGTCACCGGATCGATCCCCGTGCAGCGGGACCGCGCGTAGGACCGGCCACCGGGGCCTCCCGTCACCAGACGGGAGGCCCCGACCCGCACCAGGAGCAGCAGTGAGCACGATCGAATCGCACCCGGCAGGCGACAGTGGCCTGCGCGAACGCAAGAAGCAGCAGACCCGGCACGCGATCCACCAGGCCGCACTGGCGCTGGTCTCCGACCGGGGCCTGGCCGGCGTCACGGTCGAGGAGATCTGCGCCGACGCCGGCGTCTCGCCCCGCACCTTCTTCAACTACTTCCCGTCGAAGGGCGACGCGGCACTCGGGCTCCCCGAGAGCTCGGTGCCCGAGGCGGCACGACAGGCGTTCCTGACTGCGGAGGGCCCGCTCGTGTCGGACCTCTGCGACCTCGTCGCCCGGACGGTGACACTGCCGGCGGACCGCCGTCGCATGAAGGAACTCGTGCAGGCGCGGCCGGAGATGGTGCCCGCGATGCTGCAGTGGATGGCGCGTGCCCGGCTCGCGGTGTTCACGGTCGCCGCCGAGCGCACCGACGTGGACTCCGCACGGACCGCGGTGACGCTCGTCATGGCGGCGCTCATCGAGTCGGCACACCGCTTCGCCGACGGCTCGCGCGACGAACTGGCGGACCGCCTCCGCGGTGTGGTGGCCGAGATGGGCCGGCTCGCCTCCGCCTGAGGCGCGACCGGTCGCCCCCGCTGAAGCGACAGATGCGCGCGCTCCGCTGTCGACGGTTCCGCGAAAGCGACAGATGCGCGCGCTCCACTGTCGACAGTGCCGCGAAAGCGACAGATCTCCGCGAACAGTTGGCGGGGATCTGTCGCTTTGGCGGATCGGCCACGCAAGCGCAAGCCGCGCAGCCATCCGACGACTCGGCCCCGTTCGAGACCAGAACGTGACGAAGAGTTCTCTTGACGCGCGAGACATCCGATGTTTTGATTGCCTCGTTCGGTCGACGGAGACCGGACGGCAGGAGACACGAATGAGCCGCATCACCGGTCTGCACGTGCGCGACATCCGCTTCCCGACCTCTCGGGAGCACGACGGATCCGACGCCATGAACCCCGCGCCCGACTACTCCGCCGCGTACGTCGAGATCACGACCGACGCCCTGGACGGTCACGTCGGCACGGGCTTCGTGTTCACGATCGGCCGCGGCAACGAGGTGCAGGAAGCCGCGATCGCCGCCCTGCGCGGGCACGTGGTCGGTGCCGACGCCGAAGCGGTCCTCGCCGACATGGGCGGCACCTGGCGCGCGATGGTCCACGACTCGCAGCTGCGCTGGCTCGGCCCGGAGAAGGGCGTCATGCACATGGCGATCGGCGCCGTGGTGAACGCGCTCTGGGACCTCCGGGCGAAGCGCGCGGGACAGCCGCTGTGGGCGCTGCTGGCGGACCTGAGTCCCGAGGAGCTCGTCGACCTGGTGGACTTCCGGTACCTCACCGACGCGATCACCCCCGACGAGGCGCTCGAGCTGTTCCGGGCCGCCGAACCGCACCGCGCGACCCGTCGGGCCCGGCTCGAAGCGCAGGGCTACCAGGCGTACACGACGACCCCGGGCTGGCTCGGCTACGACGACGAGAAGCTCGCCCGGCTCTGCCGCGAGGCCGTCGACGAGGGCTTCGAGCAGATAAAGCTCAAGGTCGGCGGCGACCTCGACGAGGACGTCCGCCGGATGGGCATCGCCCGCGCCACGGTCGGCCCCGACATCCGCATCGCGGTCGACGCCAACCAGCGGTGGGACGTCGACGAGGCCGTCACCTGGATCGAACGGCTGAGCCCGTTCGACCTCGCCTGGGTCGAGGAACCCACGAGCCCCGACGACGTCCTCGGGCACGCCGAGATCGCCCGGCGCATCGCCCCGATCCCGGTCGCGACCGGCGAGCACATGGCCAACCGGGTGATCGCGAAGCAGCTCATCCAGGCCGGGTCGATGAGCGTGCTGCAGATCGATGCCACCCGGGTCGCGGGGGTGAACGAGAACCTCGCGATCCTGCTGCTCGCCGCGAAGCACGGCGTCCGGGTGTGCCCGCACGCCGGCGGGGTCGGCCTGTGCGAGGCGGTGCAGCACCTGTCGATGTTCGACGCCGTCGCGCTGACGGGCGACCTCGACACCCGCTGCATCGAGTTCGTCGACCACCTGCACGAGCACTTCGTGACCCCGGTGGACGTCCACGACGGCCGCTACTGGCCGCCGACCGCTCCGGGAGCCGGCACCGAGATGCTCGCCGACTCCCTCGACGCCTACGCGTTCCCGGACGGCCCGGCCTGGGCCGTCGTCGACACCGAGACGGTCCCCGACGCGGTCCGCGTCGCCTGATCCAGCAAGCCAGCAAGCCAGCAAGCCAGCCAGCAAGCCGGCAAGCCAGCAATCCACCCCACACACCCCATCACCACGACGAAGTGGAGACTCCGATGCAACGACGACGCATCATCACCGGGCTCGCGGCAGCAGCTGCCGCGGCCCTCGTGCTCACCGGCTGTTCCTCCGGCAGCAGTGCCGGTGGAAGCCAGTCGAAGGACGCCCTGACCTGGTCCATGTGGATCGCCGGGAAGGAGGACAAGGCCGCCTGGCAGAAGGTCGCCGACACCGTGAAGAGCGAGGACGACATCACCCTGACGATCCAGGGCGCGCCGTTCGAGAACTACTTCACGAAGCTCAGCACGCAGTTGAGTGCCGGCGGCGCGCAGTGCGTCGTGAGCATGCAGTCGCTCCGCACCGCGAACTACACGTCGTCGCTGCTGCCGCTCGACGACCTCGCGAAGCAGGACGGCACCGACCTGTCCGCGTTCGACAGCACCGCGCTCGACGGCATGAAGGTCGACGGGAAGCTCTACGGCCTGCCCTACGACACCGGGCCCATCATGATGTTCTACAACAAGGACGTCTTCACGAAGGCGGGCGTGGCCGAGCCGAAGCCGGGATGGACCGTCGACGACTTCGAGGCGGCGGGCGCCGCGCTCAAGGCGAAGGGCGTCACCATGTTCGGTTCGACGGTGGGCGACCTCAACCTCGAGTCGATGGTCTACGGCTACAACGGTGGCCGGGTGATCACGTCCGACGGCGAGCTCGACGCGTCGAACGCGAAGTTCGCGGACGGCCTCGACTGGCTCTCGACACTGGTGAAGAAGGGCTACGCGACGCAGGCGTCGTCAGACGCCTCGACACCCGGCAACGACTTCGCCGCCGGCAAGGTCGCCATGTACACCGACGGTCCGTGGTCGCTCATCAGCCAGAAGGCCAAGGTGAAGTTCGACCTCGGGGTCACGACACTCCCCGCGGGGACGTCCGGTCCGTCGACCTTCGCCGCCGGCTCCGGCTTCGGTGTCTCGAAGCAGTGCAAGTACCCGGAGCAGGCGTTCAAGGCCGTCCAGACGATGACCAGCGAGAAGGTCCTGACGTCGCTCGCCGAAGCGGGACGAGCCTTCCCCGGCCGCACTGCTGCCCAGTCGGCGTGGTACTCGAGCGCCGGCATCGACGGCGCCGAGGCCGCGCTCAAGGCGGGACTCGCCAAGTCCTCGCCGCTCCTCGGGAACAAGCAGAGCGACCAGCTCTCCCAGCTGTTCACGCAGTACGCCCTGCAGGCGGTGAACGGGCAGACCTCCGGCAAGGAGACGATGTCCTCCATCGCCGGCCAGCTCGGAACGCAGTGACCAGCTGAACCAATGAGCGGACTGGAGGCCCGTTGCGGCCCCGCCACGGGCCTCCCGTCCGATCCATCCCCTGTTCAGGACCGCGCGAACGACGAGGAGGTCGTCGCATGACCACCATCCAGGACCCACCGGCCGAAGCGGCCGTCCCCGCGGTCGCGACCGCGATCGCGGTCGGAGCCGCCACCCCACGGCGGAAGGACGGCGAGGACACGAGCGCGCTCGGGCGCCGCTCCTGGTGGGGCGCCGCGTTCGCTGCACCGCACTCGATCGGACTCGTCGTGTTCACGGCGTTCCCGATCGTCGCCTCACTCGTCGTCAGCTTCATGAACTGGCCCATGCTCGGCGAGCGCAGTTGGGCTGGCATCGAGAACTACACCCGGCTCTTCGCCGATCCGGTCTTCCGCACCGTCGCCCTCAACACGGCGCTGTTCGTGGTGCTCTACGTGCCCCTCAACCTGGTCGTGTCGCTCGGGCTCGCCGCCTGGCTGACGCCGCGGATCGCCGGCCGGCACGTCTTCCGCGTCCTGTTCTTCATCCCGACCATCACACCGATCGTCGCGAACGTCGTGGTGTGGCGGATGCTGTACCAGCCCGGGGGAGCGATCGACGCGTCACTGCAGTCCACCGTGGGCGTGCACGCGCCGAACTTCCTCGCCGACGAGCACTGGGCGATGCTCGCCATCGTCGCGATGAGCGTCTGGCAGGGCTTCGGCTACAACATGCTGATCTTCTCGGCGGCGCTCGACGCCGTGCCGGAGAACCAGATCGAGGCCTCGCAGCTCGACGGCGCGAACGCCTGGCAGACCTTCTGGGCCATCAAGTTCCCGCTCATCTCGCCGTCCGTGTTCTTCGCGACGATGATGACGCTGATCACCTCGTTCCAGGTGTTCGTGCAGCCGTTCGTCCTCACCAAGGGCGGGCCGGGCACCGCGACGGAGACCCTCGTGCAGTACATCTACAACACCGGCTTCCAGAACCAGCAGCTCGGTCTGGCCTCGGCCGGCGCCTGGGTGCTGTTCGTCATCATCCTCGGGATCACGGCCGTCCAGTTCCTCGGGCAGAAGCGGTGGGTGCACTATGAGTGAAGCGGTCCGCGGGCACGTCGGTGCCACCACGTCGAACCGGACGGTCAACCCCCGTGCCGTCGCCAGGACGAAGTCCGCGCCACGACCGGGGCGGGTCCGGCACGCGATCGGGTACGCCCTGCTCTGCCTCGTGACACTCCTGTTCGTCTCGCCGCTCATCTACATGGTCGCGACGAGCCTCAAGCCCGCCGACCAGGTGTTCACCACCCCGCCGACGCTCTGGGGTCGCTCGCTCGAGTGGGACAACTACGTGCAGGCGTTCACCTACCTGCCGTTCGCCCGCTTCATCCTCAACGGCGTGTTCGTCGCGGCGGTCGGGACAGCCATCAACGTCGCCGTGGCCGTGCTCTCCGGGTACGCGTTCTCACGGTTGCGCTGGCGCGGCCGGAACACGGTGTTCCTGCTGTTCCTCGTCACGCTGATGATCCCGCAGGACGTCCTCGTCATCCCGATGTACGTGATGATGCAGGGCTTCGGCTGGGTCGACACGTTCCAGGCACTCATCATCCCGTGGGCGTTCACGGCCCTCGGCGCGTTCCTGGTCCGGCAGTTCTTCCTGACCGTTCCGCAGGAACTCGACGACGCCGCCCGGGTCGACGGGGCTGGCGCGATCCGGACCTTCTTCTCGGTGATGATGCCGCTCGCCCGACCGACCATGGCCGTCCTCGCGGTGTTCTCGTTCATCTCGTACTGGAACTCGTTCCTCTGGCCCCTCGTCATCGTCAACGACGTCGAGGCCCGGGGCACCATCCCACTCGGCCTGCAGCAGTTCTTCGGCCAGCAGGGCTCCGAGTGGAACCTCGTGATGGCGGCGTCGGTGATCTCGATGCTGCCCACCGTGATCCTGCTCATCCTGCTGCAGAAGCACCTCGTCAAGGGCATCGTCACCAGCGGCCTCGGCGGCCGGTGACACCCCTCCCCCCTCTGAAAGGAACACTGGCCTCATGACCATCACCGCACCTGCAGAGCCGCAGACCGCGACCGACGCGAGCGGCCTGCCCGCCTGGTTCACCCACGACCGGTTCGGCATGTTCATCCACTGGGGGCTGTACGCCCTGCCGGCACGGCACGAGTGGGTGAAGAACCGCGAACGGATCACCGACGCCGACTACCAGAAGTACTTCGACCACTTCGACCCCGACCTGTTCGACGCCGCCGACTGGGCCCGCCGTGCTCGCGAAGCCGGCATGAAGTACGTCGTGCTCACCACGAAGCACCACGAGGGCTTCTGCCTCTGGGACAGCAAGCTCACCGACTACAAGTCCACCAACACCCCGTTCGGCCGCGACATCGTGCGCGAGTTCGTCGACGCCGTCCGGGCCGAGGGACTGCGGGTCGGCTTCTACCACTCGCTCATCGACTGGCACCACCCGGACTTCACCGTCGACGGCGTGCACCCGAGGCGCGACGACTCGCCCGAGGAGATCGAGGCGTTCAACCAGGGCCGCGACATGTCGCGCTACCGGGAGTACCTGCACGGGCAGGTCGAGGAGCTGCTCACCGACTACGGGCAGGTCGACTACCTGTTCTACGACTTCTCGTACCGGGACAACGACCACGAGGACATCTGGGGCGGCAAGGGTCGCGACGACTGGGGATCCTCGGAGCTGCTCGAACTGACCAGACGGCTCCAGCCCGGCATCATCGTCAACGACCGGCTCGACCTGCCGGGCGACATCGTGACCCCGGAGCAGTACCAGCCGGACAAGCCGATGGAGGTCGACGGCGCCCAGGTGCCGTGGGAGGCCTGCCAGACGCTCAACGGGTCGTGGGGCTACGACCGCGACAACGTGAACCTCAAGCCCGTCGACCTGCTCGTCCGCATGCTCGTCGACGGCGTCTCGAACAACGGGAACATGCTGCTCAACATCGGGCCCACCGGCCGTGGCGAGTTCGACGGGGTCTCGCGCCAGACCCTCGACGGCATCGGGACGTGGATGCACCAGCACGCCCGGTCCGTCTACGGCGCCGGGCCGTCGTCGTTCGTCGCGCCGCGGAACACCGTGTACACGCAGAACGGCAACCGCCTGTACCTGCACCTGTTCGCATGGCCGTTCGAGCACGTGCACCTGCCCGACCTGGCCGGCCGAGTCGCCTACGCCCAGCTGCTCAACGACGCGTCGGAGCTGCACTTCCGCGAGATCCCGCCGGGGACCCGTGCGCAGAACACCGGGCTCGGCGGGCAGCCGGCGGGGACGCTGACGCTCACGCTGCCGATCGTGCGACCCGACGTCGCCGTGCCGGTGGTCGAACTGTTCCTGCGCGACTGATGCAGCGCATCCTGTCGAGGACCCGGCTGCGCAGCGGGACGGAGGCGGAGTACGAGCGCGTGCACGCCGCCGTCCCGCCCGCGCTCGTCGACCGACTCCGGGCAGCCGGGGTGTCGAACTGGAGCATCTGGCGCGACGGCCAGGACCTGGTCCACCTCATCGAGGTGTCCGACTACCGGGCGATGCGACGCTCACTGGCGGACGACCCGGTCAACGCCGAGTGGCAGGAGACCATCAACCCGCTGCTCGAAGCCGACGACGACTACTCGGGGAACGACGACGGGATCCCGCTCGTCTGGACCCTGGAAGGACAGGGATGACCGACCTCGACCGCGGTCCGTTCTGGTTCGGCGGCGCCGGCATCGGGAACCTGCTGCGCCCGGTGTCCGACGACGACGCCCGTGCCACGGTCGACGCCGCCTGGGACGCCGGCGTGCGCGGGTTCGACACCGCGCCGCACTACGGCCTCGGGCTGTCGGAGCGGCGGCTCGGGGCGGCGCTCGCCGACCGTCCGCGCGACTCGTTCCTGGTGTCGACGAAGGTCGGGCGGCTGCTCGTCCCCGGGCGTGGCGACGGGGACGACCTGGCCTCCGGCGGGTTCGCGGTGCCGAACGACACCGTGCGGCAGTGGGACCCCTCACCGTCGGGTGTTCGGCGGTCGTTGGACGAGTCGCTCGGGCGGCTCGGACTCGACCACGTCGACGTCGCGTACCTGCACGACCCCGACGTCTACTCGCTCGAGGACGGCCTGACGCAGGCGCTGCCGACGCTCGCCGAGCTGCGGGACGAGGGGGTGGTCCGCGCCGTCGGCGTCGGGTCGAACTCGGTCGAGGCCCTCGACGCCGCGGTGTCCACCGGGCTGTGCGACGTGGTCATGCTCGCGGGCCGGTACACGCTCCTGGAACAACCCGCGGCGGAGCTCGTCGCCCGGTGCGCCTCGCTCGGCGTCGCGGTCGTCGCGGTCGGGGTCTACAACTCGGGACTGCTCGGGCGAGACCGGCCGGACGCCACGGCGACGTACGACTACGCCACGGCACCGGCGGCACTCGTCGCGCGGGCGAACGCGATCGCCGACGTCTGCGAGCGGCACGGGGTCACGCTGCCCGAGGCGGCGCTGGCGTTCCCGCGCCGTGCGGCTGCGGTGGCCGCGATCGCCCTCGGCGTGCAGTCCGCCGCGCAGGTGCGCTCCAACGTCGAGCGGGTGGCGGCCGTGGTGCCGGAGGCCCTGTGGGACGACCTCCGCGCGGCGGGCCTGCTGCACGACTGACGTCCCTGCCGAAACGACACCAGGTTCCGGACACCGCACCAGGCGTTTCCGCGGTGCTGTGTCCGGAACCTGGTTCCGGCGGGGGTGCTGGTGCCTAGCGGGTCTTGGCGCTGCGACCCGAGAAGCGGATGTAGATGATCAGCACGATGATGGCGCCGATGATCGAACCGATGATGCCGGCCGGCTGGAAGAAGCCGTCCATCGGGTCGTGCTGGAAGATCAGGAACCCGAGGAACCCGCCCACGAACGAGCCGATGATGCCCAGCAGGATGGTCATGGGGATCGAGATGTTCTGCTTGCCGGGGACGACGAGCCGGGCGATGGCGCCGGCGATGAGTCCGACGATGATCAAGCTGATGATGAGACCGAGCACGGTTTCCTCCTCGTGGGTGCGGTTGCCGCGGCATGGTTGCCGGAGTCAGGGCCGACGACCGACACAACACCCACCCGGCTGCACGCGTTCTCGGTTTCAGTCGAGGGAGCGCCGCAACCAGCGCTCGACGCCCTCGACGTGCGACACCACGAGCGCCTGCACGAGCTGCGGATCCCGGCGTCGGATGGCGTCCACGATGGCGGCGTGCTCGTCGAGGGTGCGCTGCACCGAGCCGTTCTGCGTCAGCCCTCGCCAGACCCGCACCCGCACGGTCTTGCTCGACAGTGCGTCGAGCAGTCCGGACAGGTACTGGTTGCCGCCGATGCCCGCGATGGTCGAGTGGAACAGCAGGTCGTGGGCGACGAGGTCCTCGACACCGGTGTCCTCGCCGACGGACTGCATCAGCGTGGCGAGCTCGTCGATCTGCTGCTCCGAGGCCCGCGCGGTCGCCAGGACGGCGGACGCGGGCTCGAGGATGCGGCGGACCTCGAGCAGGTCGACGAGGGACCGGTCGTGGTGCATGTCGACGACGAACGACACCGCCTCGAGCAGCACGCCGGGTTCCAGCGACGTCACGTAGGTGCCGTCGCCGCGTCGGACGTCGAGCACGCGGATGAGTTCGAGGGCCTTCACCGCTTCGCGCAGGCTGTTCCGGGACAGGCCGAGCGACTCGCTCAGTTCTTTCTCGGGCGGGAGGCGCTGCCCGGGTTGGAGCTCACCGCTCACGATCATCTGCTGGATGCGTGCGATCGCATCGTCGGTCAGCGACGCCACGTCACCACCTCCTGATCCCGGCCAGCTCGCGGACGCGAGCCGACAGGTCGACGATAGCCGGGCCTCCCGGTCGTCACGGCCGGACCATCAGGCGGGCCGCAGCCGGAGGGCCTGCATCCCGCCGTCGACGGCCAGGTCGACGCCCGTCGTGGACCGGGCGAGCGGGCTCGTCAGGTAGGCGACCGCCTCGGCGACCTCCTCCGCCTGCACGAGTCGGCCGTGCGGCTGCCGGGCCTCGAGCGCTGCGCGTTCGGCGGCCGGGTCGCCCGCGGTGGACAGCAGCCGCGCGACCCAGGGGGTGTCGGCGGTGCCGGGGTTGACGGCGTTGACGCGGATGCCCTCGCGGATGTGGTCGGCGGCCATCGCGCGGGTCAGGGCGGCGATCGCACCCTTGGTCGCCGAGTAGAGCGCCCGCTGGGGCAGCCCTGCGGTGGCGGCGATCGAGCAGGTGTTCACGATGCTCGCGTTGCCAGAGGCCCGCAGGTGGGGGAGCGCAGCCCGCGACAGTCGCACGGCCCCGAGGACGTTGACCTCGTACACGCGGCGCCACTCGTCGTCGTCGTTGTCCTCGACCGTGCCCTGGGCGCCGATGCCGGCGTTGTTGACCAGGACGTCGAGGCCGCCGAGATGCTCGACGGCGGTGGCGGTGGCGACGGCGGCGCGGACCGAGGCGTCGTCGCTGACGTCGCACGTGACCGAGAGGAACCCCTCTGCGGTCGACGGCTGGAGGTCGAGCACGGCGACCGTGGCACCGCGATCCCGCAGGGCAGTGGCGATCGCTGCGCCGATGCCGGACGCGCCCCCGGTGACGATGGCCCGGACGCCGTCGTGGCTGGCAGCGCTTCGAGCACTGCCGGTGCTGCCGGTGTTGCCGGTGTTGCCGGCGCTGCCGGTTGCGTCCGCCATCAGGCTGCTCCGACCGTCTGGCGCTGCGAGCCGAGCCCGTCGACGGTGAGCTCGACGACGTCGCCGGGCTGCAGGTAGGGCGCGTGTCCGGCCAGCGCGACGCCCGCCGGGGTCCCCGTGCTGATGACGTCGCCGGGGTACAGCACCATGAACTGCGACAGGTACCGGACGATCTCCACAGGACGGAAGATCATGTCGGCGGTGGTGCCGTCCTGCCGGACCTCGCCGTTGACGGTCAGCTGGAGCGCGAGTGCCGCGGGGTCGAGGCCGGCGGCGGCGAGCGACCCGGGCGTCACCAGCCACGGTCCGAGCGGGTTGAAGGTCTCGCAGGACTTCCCCTTGTCCCACTGCCCGCCGCGTTCGAGCTGGAACTCGCGCTCGGACACGTCGTTCGCGATGGCGTAGCCGGCGATGGAGGCCTCGGCGTCCGCATCGGTCTCGCAGTACCGAGCCGTGCGGCCGATGACGATCGCGAGCTCGATCTCCCAGTCGGTCTTCGTGCTGTTCCTGGGGATCAGGACCTCGTCGTCGGGGCCGATCACCGTCATCGGGTCCTTCATGAACACGATCGGTTCGGTGGGGATGTCGGCGCCGGTCTCGGCGGCGTGGTCGCGGTAGTTCAGGCCGATGCAGACGACCTTGCCGGGGCGGGCGATCGGTGCCCCGCGCCGCATGCCGTCGGCCCGGTCTCGCCCGATGATCGTCAGGTCGCCGGCGCTGCGGGCGTGGTCGACGCGGCCGACCGGGTCCGAGGCCAGGAAGGACCCGCTGATGTCACTGGTGATCGAGCGGAGGTCGAAGACCTCGCCGTCGGTGTCGATGGCCACGGGGATCTCGCTCCCCGCCGGGCCGAGTCGTGCGAACTGCATCGTTCCTCGCTCTCCGGCTGCGGCAGTGCAGCCAGAAACATCCTATGTCTGCGTGGTCCTCGGGACAAGGTAGATGCGCTCCGCGGTTCCGCCGAAGACGGCGTCGTGCTCGGTCGTGGACAGGTCGGCGAGTGCGTCCGTCGTCCGCTGCACGACCTCGGCGTACTCGGTCGCCAGGGTCGACACCGGCCAGTCCGAGCCGAACAGCGACCGCTCGGGACCGAACTGCTCCACGACCTCGCGGACGTGCCGGTCGACCGGGCGGTCGCGCCAGTCCGGTCCGGCCTCGGTGAGCAGGCCGGAGACCTTGCACGTGACGTTCGGGCGTGCGGCGAAGTCGGCCATCCGTCCGCGCCAGGCCGGGTCACCCGTGTCGATCGATGGTTTGCCGGCGTGGTCCAGCACGAACGATGCGTCGGGGACGGCGTCGACCAGGGCCAGTGCGGCCGAGTGCTCTCGGGCGCGGACGAGCAAGTCGAACACCAGGCCGGCACCGGCGAGGGCTCGCACCCCGCGGGCGACGTCGGGGCGGCCGAGCCAGCCGGGGTCCGGCTCGTCCTGTGCCAGGTGCCGGATGCCGACAAGGCGATCACCGCCGGGGAGCGCACGGACGGCGGCGATCCGGTCCGCCACGTCCGGCGCGGTCAGGTCCACCCAGCCGACGACGCCCGCGACCGGTCGGGGCTGCTCGAGGAGCCAGGCCGTCTCGTCGGGATCGTGCACGGCCTGCACGACGATGGTCCGCGTCACGCCGGTGTCCTGCGTCGCTGCGCGGAGGTCGTCCACGTCGAACCGGCGGCGGATCGGGGCGACGGAGTCGTCCATCCAGGGGTACGGCCGCTCGGCGGGGTCCCAGAGGTGGTGGTGAGCGTCGATGATCACGCCCTCATGATGCCCGATTCATCCGATGTCCGCCCGGTGCTCGATGTGCTTGGTGCGAAAGCGACAGAAGTCGCCGCACCTGCCGGTCCGGTCCGCCAGAGCGACAGTGTGCCGCCGATGTTCGGCGGCACACTGTCGCTTTCGCGAAAGCGTCACCCGCGCCCGACGGCGACCGGTGGGCTCTGGACACGACCACGGCCGGGAGGCACGGTGCGGGTCGGGCGCGCACCGCGCCTCCTGGCCGGGTTGATCCCAGAGCATCCCGCGAATGCGACAGATCTCGTCCCGTCGCGCGGTCGGTGCCGCCAGCGCGACAGTCTGCCGCCGATGTTCGGCCGAGATCTGTCGCTTTCGCGGAAGCGACAGATCTCGGCCGAGCCGCCCGCGGCTCAGACGGCGCCGGAGGCCTCGAGCTCGGCGCGCAGCTCGGCGTCGGACGGCTCGACGAAGTGCTTGCCGTTCGGCAGCACCACGACGGGGATGTTCTTCCGGCCGCTGATCGCCTCGGCGCGGTCGGCCGCCGACAGGTCCTGCTCGACGTCGACGTACTCGTAGTCGACACCGAGGGTGTCGAGCAGCGCCTTGGACCGGCGGCAGTCGCGGCACCAGTCCGCACCGAACATCGTCACCTTGTCGAACACTTCGGTCGTGGATGCATCGCTCATGCCCAGAGAGTACGTCGGCGGACCCCCGCGCATTCCCTACGATTGGGGCATGCCGCCAGGACCCGACCCCGAGACGCGATCCTGGGCGTCGGCGGCCGTCCGACGCTTCGCCGCGGTCACGAACCTGCTCGTCGCGGCCCGTCGGTTCCGCATCGTCGGTGGCGACCCCCGCGACGCCGCGGCGCTGCACGGGCTGCTGACCGGCCTCGGCGCTCGCCCGGCCGCGGAACACGAGCCGATCGACCAGCTCTGGTGCCTCGGTTCCCCCGAGGACTCAACCCCCGTCATCGAGCGCGAGGCGGACCGCCCCCGCGGTGCCACGCTCATCGTGATCGACGCCGGCCGGCACCTGCCCGCGGTCGACGAGGACGCCTTCGGTCCCGTCGTCACAGCACGCCCCGGCGTGCTCGGCGTCCCGATGCTCTCCGACGACGTCTTCCTGGTCTCCACCGGCCGCGACCCCGAGGACGACCCGGCCGCCGACGCCCGGCTGCGCTGGGCACGGCGCTCGATGCCCGTCTCGCGCGCGGTCGCCGCCGAACTCCGCGACGGCGGACTCCTGCGTGGCACCCGCATCGGCGTCGCGATGTTCCTCGAGCCGAAGACGGCGGTGCTGAGCCTGCTCCTCCGCGACGCCGGTGCCGAGGTCGTCGTCTACGCGCACGCCGACGAGACCGACGACGCCGTGGCCGCGTCGCTCCGGGAAGCGGGTCTCACGGTGCACGCCAGCAGCACGGCCTCGCTGCCGGAGCAGAAGGCGCTCGCCCTCGCGATGCTCGACACCCGGCCACACATCCTGCTCGACGACGGTTCCCACGTCATCCGGCTCGCCCACCAGGAGCGTCCGGACCTGCTGCCGACGATGCTCGGCGCGGCCGAGGAGACCACGAGCGGCCTCCGACCCCTGCGCGTGATGGCGTCGCGGGGCGAGCTCGGCATCCCCGTGGTCGCCGTCAACGACGCCCGCACCAAGACGTTCTTCGACAACCGGTACGGCACCGGGCAGTCGACGGTGTTCGCGATGCTCGACCTGGTCGACGGGCTCCCGTCCGGTACACACCGAGCGATCTCGGGAGGCGCGGCGGTCGTCGCCGGGTTCGGGCACGTCGGCGAGGGGGTCGCGTTGGTGCTCACCGCCCTCGGGTTCCGGGTCACGGTCGCCGAGACCGACCCGGTGCGCGCCCTGCAGGCGCTGTTCGCCGGCCACGCCGTCGCGCCGCTCGCCGAGGCGGTGCAGGACGCCGACCTCGTTGTGAGCGCCACCGGGATCGCCGACACCATCGACCTGCGCGTGCTGCGCTCGTGCGCGGACGGTGCCGTCGTCGCCGTCGCGGGTGGGGTCGACCACGAGGTCGCGCTCGACGACGCCCGCGCCGCCGGAGCCGAACTGCGGCCAGTGGGTCCGAAGGCCGAGCGCCTCGTGTTCCCCGACGCCGAGGGCGGACCCATCGTGCTCGACGGTGGCGGGTGCATCAACATCACCGCGGCCGAGGGCAACCCGATCGAGATCATGGACCTGTCCTTCGCAGCGCAGCTCGGGGCCGTCCGCATGCTGCTGGAGCGCGGCGACGAACTGGAGCGAGCCGTCGTGCCCATCGATCCCGCGGTCGACGACGCGACCGCCCGCACGGCGCTCGCCGCGTTCGGAACGCATGTCGGGCCTCCCGGCCTTCCCCCTGAACACCTCGCGGACCGCGAGCCGGACGTCCGGACGCGTCGTTTCGGAGACCCCGCATGAGCGCCGCGCACCCGAGCGACTCGCACCCGCGTGCCGACCACTCCGTCGTCGTGCACTCGGCGCGCGTCGTCGTGCCGATGACCGCGCCCCCGATCGCCGACGGCGCGGTCGCCGTGCAGGACGGCCGCATCCTGCACGTCGGCGACCGGTCCTGGGTCGTCGACCAGCTCGCCGGCTCGGGTGCGACGTTCACCGAACGGCAGTGGCGCGGAGCCCTCCTGCCGGGCCTCGTCAACGCGCACTCGCACCTGCAGTACACCGGCATGGCCAGTGTCGGCCGAGGCCAGTACGACGGTTTCGAGGACTGGGCGTCCGCGTTCAACCAGGACTACGCCGAACCGCACGACTGGCGGGCCGAAGCAGCCGCTGGCGCCGCCGCCTCGATCCGCGCGGGCGTGACGAGCATCGCGGACATCGTCACCGACATCGAGGCCTCCACCGCGCTCGAGGATGCCGGGCTCGGCGGCATCGCCTACTGGGAGGTCATGGACTGGGAGAACGACGCCTGGCAGTCGCACGGCCGCGACCAGGTGCTCGACGAACTCGCCCGGATCCCGACGAACCCCGGCGCCGGTCTGTCGCCGCATGCGCCGTACTCGCTCGAGGTCGCGCCCCTCCTCGAACTCCCCGACATCGTCCGGCAGCGTGGGCTCCGCCTGCACCTGCACCTCGGCGAGGCCGCCTTCGAAGGTGAGCGCATCGCCCTCGGACCGGTCCCCGGACTCGACGGCGTCGACGGCGTCGGCCACGGCAACGACTGGCACCTGGCGAACGTGCCCTCGTTCCGGGCGCTCCGGGCACTCGGGTTCGGGGCGAGCGCCACCGCGTTCGTCGACCGGCTCGGGGTGCTCGGCCCGGACTGCCACATCGCGCACGGCGTGTACATGACCGCTGCCGACCGGGCGCTCCTGCGCGCTCGCGGCACCGCAGTCGCACTGTGCCCGCGGTCGAACGCCGTCATCGGCCTCGACCCGCCTCCCGTCGCCGACTACCTGCGCGAAGGCAGCCCGATCGCCATCGGCACCGACTCGCTGTCGTCGTCACCGTCCCTCGACCTGATGGCCGACGTCACGGCGTTGCACCGGATCGCCCGTGCCCAGGGCTACGGGCACCGGGACCTGCACGAGCGGCTCCTGTCTGCGGCGACGCTCGGTGGTGCGCACGCCATGGGACTCGCCGTCGGCCCGGACCGCATCGGCCACCTCGCCGTGGGTGCCCGCGCCGACCTGGCCGTCTTCGACGTCGACGCCCGGACCGTGCCCGACGCACTCGCCGAGCTCGTCGAGGACGGTGCCGGGCGTGCGTCCGCCACCGTCATCCGTGGGGTCGTCCGCGCCGTCGACGGCGCGCTGACCGGCGTGCCCACGTCGGCGCCCGACCGCCCCGCTCGCCCTGTCATCCCTGTGGAGGAATCATGACCGAGACCGCACCCCGCCCCGGCATGGCCGCCCGTCGCACCGTCGACGGCGAACTGATCGAGTGGCTCGACGTGCCGAAGCGTGCCATCGCCCTCGGCATGGAGCCGCACCCCGAGGGCGGTTGGTACGTCCGCACCTGGACCTCGCCGGCCACGGTGACGACGCCCGCGGGGGACCGCCCCGCCGCGACCCTGATCCACTTCCTGCTGCCCCCGGGCGAGGCCTCGGCCTGGCACCGGGTGACGAGCGACGAGATCTGGATGTGGCACGGTCCGGACACCGTGGAGCTCGAACTCGGCGGCTCCGGCGATGCTCCCGAGCCCGGCGCGCGGATCACCCTCGGGCCCGACGCCGGTCGCGACCGGGTGAACGACGCACAGGCGTTCGTGCGCGGCGGCGTGTGGCAGCGGACGATCCCGAACGACGGCGAGGTGCTGCTGAGCTGCCTGGTGTCGCCGGGCTTCTCGTTCGAGGACTTCACGATGGCCGACTGACGTACCACTTCCGTGACCGCGGCGTCGAGTGGCGAGGGTTGGTCAGCGGATTGCTGCGTTGTCCCAGATGTTCCGCACGAAGCCAGCAGCACGTGGAAGCAACGGGCCGGCCAAGAGGGCCGTGGTTGCGAGCAGCGTTGCCGCCTGCAGGGCAAGGAACAACTCGAGCCACAGCGGCACGAACCCGCCCACTGCCCACGACACCGCCAGGATCGCCGTGAGCGACGACCCCACGCGCAGCACCTTCAGCGGAGATCTGCTCCATGTGACGAGCGCGGAGGCCGCAAACGCCAGTGGCACGAGCGCGTGCAACGCGGTCGACAGCGGGAGCCACAGATCGGTGCCGAGAGCCGGCGACTGTGTCACGACGAACCCCGCCACGGATGCGGCGGCGATGCCGGGTGCGAGATCACGTGCACGCACCGCGAACACCATGCAGGCCGATCCAGCGAGCAAGGCCAACGCGACGAAGAGCGCCGTCGCGCCGAAGCCGAACAGGTGGGAGCCACCGAAGCCGAGCAGGTTGTCGACGGACAGGACGGTGCTGCTGAGTGATGCGATCGTTCCGGTGGTCGCGACCGCGGTGCGCTCCGAAGCAGGCCTGGACGTGCTCGTCACGGGCTTCCCTCGACTGGACTCACGGTGGCGGCCACCTTCTCGTACGCGGTCGCGCACTTCGCCTTGAGGCGAGGACCGATCGGTGAGAGCGCTGCTGCCCATCGCTCCGTGTCCGGGACCTTGCGGATGCGGTCCCTGCCGAGGCTGTCGACTGCTCTGTGCACTTCGGCAGTGACGGCCGGGAACAACCTGTCGTACTGGGCCGCTGTCTCGTTGCGCTCACCCGGATGGTTCACGTATCGTTCTCCCTCGCTCGCGACGAACTGCGTGCAGGTGGTGAGGTACTCCTGCTCCGCTGTCAGCTTCGTGGGGGACCCGGCATCCCCGGCGATCTTCGGCGCGTCTGGAGGAGCGTCCAACGCCGCGACGATGGCAGGTGGTCCGATCACGTACCAGTTCTCACCGCGAGCGACGGCACGTTCCCCGTTGAACGTGTCGGCCCAGTCCTCAAGCGTCTGAGGAACGGACGCGGTGTGAGCGTAGGCGCGGACGAACGTTGCATCACCACCGTTGAAGCAATCGAATCCCCGCATTGCGTCCCAGAAGGAAAGGTCATCGAGCAACGCGTCGGCGTCTTCGCACGGCACGGAATCGCGGAGCTGATCAGCGATTGACTGCATCGAAGCCACGTCGAGCGCAGGCTCGTCGGGCCGGGACGCCGGGCCGGAAGGAGCCGCTCGGAGTTCGCCGGATGCGCAACCCGACAGAAGAGCTGCGGCGACGCAGCTCGAGGCGATGACCCCGAGCCCGCGTCGCCGCATGCTGTGCCGTGTCACTGCCACTGCACGCCGGCCCAGCCGACCGCGGTGAGCCCCTTCATCTTCTTGGTGCCGGCAACATTGCCCCACGGAACGGTCTTCGTCTGCCCCGAGCCACAGCCGATCGCCGTCCAGGTGGGTGCGTGCTTGGAGTTGAACCCTTTGCCCCAGATGCAGGGGTTGGTGGTACCCATGTGCTTATACCACTTGTACGGGGCCCGCGCTGCGGCGTTCCAGCCGATCACGTTGCAGCCGTTGACGGACTGGCCCATGACCGGTAGCACCGTGAAGGCGCGGTCCTTGCAATTACCGGACTGGGTCGTGGGGCCGTCGCCGACCATCACGACCTCACTGTCGGGATCAAAGCTCCCATCGACCACGACGTGTGGCGGGATCGAGGTCCGTAGGCGTTCACTGCTTGCATGCGCCGGGACGGCGGGTGCCAGCACTGAAGCCGCGACTGCGGTCGACACGAGGACAGCAGAAAATGTGTTCTTCTTGGTCATCTCTCACCCTTGAGTAGCCGGTGAAGTTTTACCGGATTAACACATACTGCACGGCGACAGCGATCTCGGCAACCCGTCTCCTGGCCGGACGAGAAGTCGTTGCCGTGACCTCCCGCGTCGTCGACGTTGGGTCGGCATCGGAGGCTGATGCCCGACCGGCTGTGACTGCAAATCTCGGCGGATCGCCTGGTGCGCTCGGCGCGAGGCTGTCGTCGGTCTGCGGGACAGAGCGGGCGGAGGACGTCCAGAGCGCAGAAAGGGGGCGCCCCGTGCTGGGACGCCCCTTGATCTCAGACCTCAGCCGAGCATGCGCTCGGTTCAGCCCGCGTCGCCAGATTACCAGCCAGACGTCGACCCGTCGACTGGTGTGTGACACGAGACCGGGTCACGAGGGGCACCCGGAGTCGCGTTGGTATCCCACCGCGAAGTACACTTCGACCTGCCCCCACCCCCCCCCTCGCACGAAGGCCCGACCGTGACCCGATCCCTCCGCCTCACCCTCGCCGTCGCAACAGCCGCGGTCGCCGCCCTCGCCCTGACGTCGTGCGCCGCCGGCAGCGGCAGCAACGAAGACGGCACCGTCACCGACGGCAAGCTGACGGTCGCCACCGGTGAGCCGGCGTACTCGCCGTGGATCGAGGACAACAAGCCGGAGTCCGGCAAGGGCTTCGAGTCCGCCGTCGCGTACGCGGTCGCGAAGGAGATGGGCTACGCCAAGTCCGACGTCGTGTGGAAGCGCAGCACCTTCGACAGCGCGATCGCACCGGGCCCGAAGGACTGGGATCTCAACGTCCAGCAGTTCTCGATCGACGCCAAGCGCAAGAAGGCCGTCGACATGTCGAGCGCGTACTACACGACCACGCAGGCCGTGGTGACGACCAGCACCTCGAAGGCCGTCGACGACACGAGCATCGCCGCCCTCAAGAAGGACGCGATCGGCGTCGCCACCGGGTCCACGTCGATCGCCAGCGTGAAGAGCGTGCTCGGGATCACCCCGCAGGTCTTCAACTCGAACGATGACGCCGTGCTCGCACTGAAGTCGGGCCAGATCGACGCGATCGTCACCGACCTGCCGACGGCGTTCTACATGGCGGCAGCGCAGCTCGACGACGGCACGGTGTCGGCGCAGTTCCCGTCCGACGGCAAGGGCGACCAGTTCGGTTTCGTCCTGCCGAAGGGCTCGGAGCTCACGAGCAAGGTGGACAAGGCGCTCAAGTCGCTGACGGACGACGGCACGCTCGAGGACCTGCAGACCAAGTGGCTCTCCTCGGAGACCAACACCCCGGTCCTGAAGTAACCGCATGACCGTGCCAGCAGGCGCCGGTACCCGGGGCGCCGCAGCCGCGCCGAGCCAGGTCGAGGCCGAGCGGCGGCTCTACCGTCGGCAGCGCGGACGCCGGTCGATCGTGGTGTCGGTGGTGTCGACGCTCCTGGTGATCGCGATCGCCTACTTCGGCGTCGTGAACACCCCCGGCTGGGCAGCGGTCCAGCAGTCGTTCTTCGACCCGCAGACCGCGATCGACACGTTCCCGGACATCCTGCTGGGCCTCTGGCTGAACGTCCGGATCCTGTTCTTCAGCGCCATCGGCGTCGCCGTGTTCGGCACCCTGCTCGCAGTGGTGCGGGGGCTGCGGAACCCGGTCTTCTTCCCGCTGCGGATGCTCGCGACCGGCTACACGGACCTGTTCCGCGGCCTGCCGCTCATCATCGTGCTGTACCTGGTCGGCTACGGGATCCCCGGTCTCGGGGTGTTCCCGCGGTTGCCCGCCGAGGTCTGGGGCACCATCGCGATCGTCCTGACGTACTCGTCGTACATCGCCGAGGTCCTGCGTGCCGGCATGGAGGCCGTGCACCCCTCGCAACGTCTGGCCGCGCGGTCGCTCGGGCTCTCGCACGCCAAGACGCTGCGGCTCGTGGTGCTGCCGCAGGCGATCCGCAAGGTCACGCCGGCACTGATGAACGACTTCGTCTCGATGCAGAAGGACGTCGGCCTGGTGTCGATCCTCGGCGCCGTCGACGCGGTCCGTTCGGCGCAGATCGCGCAGGCGGAGACCTACAACTTCACGCCGTACTTCGTCGCGGGGCTGCTGTTCGTGGTGATCAGCCTGCCGCTGATCCGCGTCACGGACGCGATCGCGCGCCGCCAGCAGCGGCGTGAGCAGATCGGAGGGACCGTATGAGCGAGGTCGGCCAGGAGGCCCGCGGTGCGTCGGGTGCGGACGCTGCGGTCCTCGAGCTGCGCGGGTTGCGCAAGGCCTTCGGCGAGCACGAGGTCCTGCGCGGCATCGACCTGACGCTGCACCGCCACGAGGTCATCTGCGTCATCGGGGCGTCCGGCTCGGGCAAGTCGACCCTGCTCAAGACGGTGAACCTGCTCGAGGGCATCGACGACGGCGAGATCCTGCTGCAGGGGACCGACATCGCCGATCCCCGCGTCGCGGTCGACGGCGTCCGGGCGCGGATCGGCGTGGTCTTCCAGCAGTTCAACCTGTTCCCGCACATGCGCGTGCTCGACAACGTGACGCTCGCCTCGCGGCAGGTGCACGGCGTCGGCAGGGCCGAGGCGGAGGCGACCGCGCGTCGGCTGCTCGAACGGATCGGGCTCGCGGAGTTCGCCGATGCCTACCCGGATCGGCTCTCCGGCGGCCAGCAGCAGCGCGTGGCCATCGTCCGGGCGATCGCGTCCGACCCCGAGCTCCTGCTGCTCGACGAGGTCACGAGCGCCCTCGACCCCCAGCTCGTCGGCGAGGTGCTCGACCTGGTCACCGAGCTGAAGCGGCAGGGCTCGACGATCCTGATGACCACGCACGAGATGCACTTCGCGCGGAACGTGGCCGACCGGATCGTCTTCCTGCACCGGGGCGAGGTCGTCGAGCAGGGCGTCCCCGCCGAGGTCCTGAACGCCCCGCAGCACCCGGCGCTGATCGAGTTCCTCTCCCGCGTCCACGCCTAGGGCGTCAGCAGCACCTTCCCGACGACCTCGCCGTCGCGGACCTTCCGGTGCGCCTCCTCGACCTCGGCGAGCGGCAGGACGGTGTCGATCACCGGGCGGACGCTGCCGTCGGCGACGAAGGGCCAGACGTGCTCACGGACGGCGGCGACGATCGCGGCCTTCTCGGCGAGCGGCCGGGCGCGCAGGGTCGTCCCGCTGATCGACGCCCGCTTCCGCATCAGCGCGCCGAGGTCGAGCTCGGCGGTGCTGCCGCTGCCCGAGGCGATGACGGCGATGTGCCCGTTGGGTGCGAGGGCCTGCAGGTTCCGCTGCAGGTACGACGGTCCGACGACGTCGAGCACCACGTCGACCCCGACGCCGTCCGTGAACGCCAGGACGCGCTCCACGAAGTCCTCGGTGCGGTGGTCGACCACCAGATCGGCACCCAGGTCACGCGACGCCTGGACCTTGCGGTCGCCACCGCTCGTCGCGATCACCGTGGCACCGAGGGCCTTCGCCCACAGGACGGCGTGCGAGCCCATGCCGCCGGTGCCACCGTGCACGAGCAGCGTCTGCCCGGGGCGGAGTCCGGCGAGCATGCCGATGTTCGAGTACACGGTGCAGGCGGCCTCGGGCAGGCCGGCGGCCTCGACCAGGTCGACCGTGTCGGGGACCGGCAGCACTTGCGTCGCGGGAGCCACGACGAGCGAGGCGTAGCCGCCGCCGGACAGCAGGGCGCACACGCGGTCGCCGACGGCCACCGAGGTCACCCCGTCGCCGAGAGCCCGGACGGTGCCGGAGACCTCGAGCCCGAGGATCTCCGAGGCTCCGGGCGGCGGCGGGTAGTTCCCCGCGCGCTGCTGCAGGTCGGCGTTGTTCACCCCGGCGGCGGCGACCTCGATGAGAACCTCGCCCGCGGCGGGCACCGGGTCGGGCAGATCGGTCACGGACATGGTGGTGTCGTCGAACGTGATGGCGCGCATGCCCTCGACGGTACGCCGGGCGGCCGGTCATCCTGTGAGTGCCCCATGTACGCTCGATGACGGATCTGCACCTCATCCGGGGGAGTGCGGACCGATCGAGGGGGACTCTCCACCATGCCGAAGAACAAGTTCATCGCGCTCGCCACCGCTGGCCTCGCGCTCACCCTGCTCGCCGGTTGCTCGACCGGGCCGTCGAAGGCCGACCAGTGCACCCAGTTCGAGAAGACGGTCAAGTCCGCCGCCGAGGGCGTGCAGTCCGAAGCCGCGAACCTGCAGTCCGACCCGGACGCCGCCGTCACGAAGCTCAAGGAGCTCGACGAGAAGATCTCCGACGGCGTCGACGACCTGTCCGACGACGCCCTGCAGGACAAGGGCGAGGCGTTCGAGGACGCCTACGGCGACCTCGTCGACCAGATCGAGGACATCGCGAAGGACCCGCAGTCGGCCGACGTCTCGGCGCTCACGAAGTCCAGCACCAAGGTGCAGGACGCCGGCAACGCCTTCCAGAAGGAGTGCAACTCCTGATGCGCCGCACCCTCACCGCGGTGACCACGGCGCTCGTCGCCGTAGCGCTGCTGGCGGGCTGCTCCGGCGGCTCGTCCAACCACGGCGGCTCGTCCGACGACGGCGCCTCGGCGGAGACGTCGAAGACGTCCGCCCCGTCGAAGACCTCGGCCGCCGCTCCCGCACAGACCAAGACCGAGGCGTGCGCCCTGGTCGAGAACGAGCTCAAGTCGTTCATCGCCGAGCAGACGTCGTCCTCGGCGCCGGCGGACCCCGCAGCACGGGCGAAGCTGGTCGGCGAGTTCACCGACCGTCTCGACGCCGCGCTGCCGAAGGTCACCAACGACGACGTCCACGACGCCTTCGAGGACTTCACCGAGGACGCGAAGGAGTACGCCTCGGCGCTCACCTCCAGCGGCTCGAGCGACTCCGCCGAGGCGAAGGACGCCCAGACCGACGTGCAGTCCTCGCTCAACGAGGTCTCGGCGGTCTGCCCGAGCAACTAGTCGCGACACCCGGCCCCGACACCACGACGCCCCGCAGCTCCGACCGGAACTGCGGGGCGTCGTCGTCAGGGGTTGCCTCAGACGGCCGCCGGCTGCGACGCGTCCAGACGGGCGACGTCCTCCGGCCGCAGCTTCACGGTCGGTGCGGTCAGCGAGTTGAGGATCGACTGCGGCCGCGACGCCCCGGGGATCGGGACGACCACGTCGCTCTTCTGCAGCTCCCACGCGAGCGCGATGACCTGCGGGGTCACGCCACGGTCGCGTGCGATGTACGCGAAGTCCTCGTAGGCGGTGCCGAGGTCGGCGGCGTTCGCGATGCCACCGAGCGGGCTCCACGGCAGGAACGCGATCCCGAGCTCGTCGCAGAGCTCGAGTTCCGGCTCGCTCGACCGGAACTTCGGCGAGAACTGGTTCTGCACCGAGGCGAGTCGTCCGTCGAGGACCTCGTTCGCCGTCCGGATCTGGTCGGGGTCCGCGTTCGAGATGCCGGCCATCCGGATGACGCCCTCGTCGAGCAGCTCGCCGAGCGCGCCGACGGATTCGGCGTACGGGACAGCGGGGTCCGGACGGTGGAACTGGTACAGGCCGATCGCCTCGACGCCGAGGCGCTTCGCCGACGCCTTCGCCGCCTGCTTCAGGTACTCCGGGT
The DNA here is from genome assembly GCF_004341255.1 of Curtobacterium sp. PhB142. Classification (NCBI taxonomy): domain Bacteria; kingdom Bacillati; phylum Actinomycetota; class Actinomycetes; order Micrococcales; family Microbacteriaceae; genus Curtobacterium; species Curtobacterium sp. PhB142. The sequence continues at coordinate 399,216 of NZ_SLUT01000004.1, forward strand.
GGCCGTTCTGCGCCCAGGCGCCAGCTTCCGGTCGCAGGTGTCCGCCCTTCGTGGCGATGAGGATCGACTCGGTGTCGCCGTGGAACTCGCGGACCGCCCGGGCGATGAGCTCCTCGTTGTGCCCCACCTCGTCGTGGGCGGCCAGGTGGTACGCGTCCGCGGTGTCGATGAGCGTGACACCGTTCTCGAGCGCGGCGTGGATGGTCGCGATGGACTGTCGTTCGTCGGGGCGCCCCTCGATCGACATGGGCATCCCGCCCAGACCGATGGCGCTGACCGACACGTCTCCGATGACTCGTTGCTTCATGGCCCCAGCATGCGCCGGGGGTGCGCAGTCGCGCACAGGGTGCGTCGCGCAGTGGTGGTGACCACCCGCCGACCGGGAGGCCCGTGGCGGCCCCGCCCCGCGCCTCCCGTCCGCCGTCCGGTCCCGTCCACCGCGCCCGCTCCGTTCAGCGCCGCGCCCAGCTCGGCGCGTGCTCCGGAAGCGGCCCGAACGCGATGCCCCGGGCGTAGAGGCCGCGTGACGGCGGCACGTACCGGGCGAGCAGCACGGGCAGCAGTGGTGGCCCGTCCTGCAGCTGTCCGGCGAACGCCCGCTCGAACACGACGCGGTGCAGTACGGCCTGCGCCGACTGGACGATGACTGCCGGCGGCCTCCGACGACGCTGCACCGCGGCCAGCGCACCGTCCAGCCCCGCACCTCGGAGCCCGTGCCGCAACGACGGAACCAGGATCGCCGCCGTCGCCGCGGCGTCCTGCACCGCCAGGTTGATCCCCACCCCGCCCGCGGGCGACATCGCGTGCGCCGCGTCGCCGATGCACAGCAGCCCCGGCCGCCACCACCGCCGCAACCGGTCCATCCGGACGTCGAGCACGTGCACGTCGTCCATCGACCCGATCGTGTCGACCCGGTCGGCGAAGTCCGGACGGAGCCGGGCCACCCGCTCCCGGAAGGCGTCGATCCCCTCAGCTCGCAGCGCCGCGTCCGAGCCCTTCGGGGCGAAGTACGCGACCTGGTGGTAGTCGGGCCGCGGGAAGCTCAGCAGCACGTCGTTGCCCGAGAACGCGGGGGTCAGGGCGCTCGCCGCGTCTCCCGGCCGCCGGGGGAGCCGGAACCACCAGGTGTCGAACGGCACCGGGAACGCCCGTGGCACGAGCCCCGCCGCCCGGCGCAGGACCGAGTTCCGTCCGTCGCACGCGATCACGACGTCGGCGCGGAGTTCCTCGGGTTCGCCGCTGCCGTCGCGCGAGCGGAGGTGGACCCCGGTGACCACGCCGTTCTCCTCGATGAGCCCGGTCGCCGTGCGGCCCATCGCGATGTCGAACGACGGTTCCTGCCGGGCAGCGGTCACGAGCAGGTCGAGCAGGTCCCACTGCGGCACCATCGCCACGTGGTCGTACGGGGGATCGAGCCGCGAGAAGTCGCCGAGCAGCAGCCGTGACCCGTCGGGCATGGGCAGGGAGAAGTCGTCGAGCCGTGACTGCGGCAGGGCCCGGAAGCGGTCGCCGAGGCCGAGCTCGTCGAGCAGCCGGATCGTCGAGGCGTGCACGGTGTCGCCCCGGAAGTCCCGGTTGAAGTCGTCGTGCTGTTCGATGACGCGCACGGCGATGCCGGCCCGGGCGAGCAGCAGGCCGAGGACGACACCGGCGGGGCCACCACCGACCACCGCGACCGTCGTCCGCGACACCGTCACCATGCCGTGGACGCTACGCCCTGTCGGACCCGCGCACTGTGCGCACGCACGACGCGACAGGACACGAGGTGATCACCTCGTGTCCTGTCGGAGAAGTGGTGCGCGACGGCGCTAGGCGCTCGCGGACACCGAGGACGACGCGGTCTCGTCGTCGGCGGCGTTCGCGAAGACGACCCCACCCCACGTGATGACGGCGATCGCGAGCACGAAGCCGACCGCGGCGATCCACCACGACGACTTCCGACGGATCCACGCGCCGATCGCCAGCACGATCGTGGCGACGCCGATCACGAACGCGCCGCCGACCGCGATGGCCGTGCCGCCGATGTACCCGCCGGGCGAGCACCCGGCCGAGGCATCGCAGGTCGCGGTCGCCGAGATGACCGCGATGATGCCGACGACGGCGGTGACGATGGTCATCACGGCACCGAAGGCCAGCAACAGCACGGTGGAGATCCGGTCGGCGAGCTTCGCCGGCGGGAACAACGTGGTGCCGCTGCGCTCCCAGGCCGCGCGCTGCGGGTCCTGGGGGCCGGGCGAGGAGTGCGGCGGACCGCCGGGGACGTTGGACCAGGTCATGGGAGCAGTCCTACCGCGCTTCGACGCCGAACGCCTGTGCGAGCCGCTGGATCTTCTGCGCCCGACCCAGGCGGGGCAGGTCGGAACCGTCGCGGATGACCTTGCCGCGGGCCTCGAAGTCGTCGAGGAAGTCCTGCGCCCAGGCGACGTCGGTCGGCGTGGGGGAGATGACCTCGTTGATGACGGGCAGCTGCTCGGTGTCCAGGCAGAGCTTGCCGGTCAGGCCGAGCGACACCGCGACCTGGGACTGCTCGCGCAGGATCGGGTGCGACGACCCCACCGTCGGGCCGTCGATCGGGCCGGGCAGGTCGCCGACGCGCGAGGCGACGACGAGCTTCGACCGCGGGTACGCCATCGCCAGGGTGTCGGCGCTCGTGCCGGTGTCGCGGCGGTAGTCGCCGGAGCCGAACGCCAGCCGGAACGCGCCCTGCGCCCGCGCGATCGAGACGGACTCCTCGATGCCGAGCGCCGACTCGACCAGGGCGATCACCGGGGTCTGGCCGCCGAGCCGGTGCCACGTGTCGGTGACCTGGGCCGGGGACTCGGTCTTCGCGAGCATCACGCCCTGCAGTCCGGGCAGGCCGCGGAGTTCTTCGACGTCGTCGGCCCAGAAGTCGGTCGTGACGTCGTTGATCCGGACCCAGGCCTCGCCGCCTCCGGCCAGCCACGCGGCGACGCCCTGCCGAGCCGAGGGCTTGGCGGCGGGGTCGACGGCGTCCTCGATGTCCAGGATGATCTGGTCGGCGCGGGACCGCTGTGACTTCTCGAACCGGTCGGTCGCGGTGCCGGAGACGAGCAGCCACGAGCGGGAGATCTCGGCGGGGACCGATCGACGCCGGTTCGGCGTGGGGGCGGACGGGGTGGTGCGGTCGTCGATGGCCATGCCCCGTTGGTACCACATCGGACGCGTCGGGCGCGGACCCTGAGCGCTTCACCGTGTACCGGAAACCCCGAAACCTCGGTTCATTGCCAGAGAGGGCGCTCGTTCCCGCCTACAGTGTCGGATGTGTGGCGAGCGGACAGGGTGACCGACGGTGAGGACGACGTGAACGACGACGTCCCCGTCGAGGGTGCCCACGAGCGCCCGGATGACGAGCGAGACGACCGCGGTCAGCGCGACCACCGCGACGAGCGAGACGACCGAGACGAGCAGCAGGACGTGGACGAGGACCGGACCGACGACGAACCGGACCGCACGCTCCGCCCGGAACTGCAGCTGACCAGCCCGCAGGCGATCAGCCTCGGCGACCCCCGGCTGCAGGCGGGCAACGCGGCCGAACCGACGTGGGACGGCTGGCGCGGCCAGCTGACCGGCGTCGGTGGCACGAGCCCGCTCACCCACTTCAGCGACCACCCCCGCGCGCGCATCGAGCTGTCGACGACGCACCCGGGCGGACTCGCCCAGTTCATCACCGGCAAGACCACCCTGCTGTCCAGCCTGATCCGCGACGAGGTGGCGCTCCGTGCGGCCCGCGTCGCCGCCGGCCAGGTCGAGGCGAAGGGCACCGAGCTCGCCACCGTGCGCGGGATCGACGCCGTGAAGCTCGGCATCGGCATGGCCGACTGGAAGCACGGCGACGAGCAGTTCCGCGGCCCGGTGCTCCTGCGCCCGCTGGCGATCCGCCGCCACGGCCGTGACTTCGAGGTCCGGCTCCTCGGCGAACCGGTGCTCAACCCGGGTCTCGCCGACGCCCTGCACGAGCAGTTCGGCGTCATCCTCGACGCGCAGTCCTTCGTGGCACTCGCGCAGCAGGACGGCTCATTCACCCCGAACCCCGTCATCGACCGCCTGCGTGGCCTGACCGCGCACATCCCCGGCTTCTCCGTGCACGCCCGGCTCGTGGTCTCCACGTTCGCCGAGGTCGCGACCGGTCTGGTCGAGGACACCGGCGACCTGTCCCACCCCGTGCTCGACGCCCTGGCCGGCAACCCGAGCGCCAAGTGGCAGGTCGAGCAGTCGTACCACCCGGTCGAGCAGACCCCGTCGGACGAGCGCAGCCCGGAGACCGACACGCTGCTGCTCGACGCCGACGACGAGCAGGAGAACGTGATCGCGCAGATCGCGGCCGGCAACTCCATCGTCGTCAAGACCCTGCCCGGCACCGGCGGCACCCAGACGATCGTGAACGCCCTGGGTGGCCTGGTCGCCGCGAACAAGCGCGTCCTCGTGGTGAGCCCGCGCCGTGCGACCCTGCGGGGCATCGCGGCGCGCTTCGGCGAGGTCCAGCTGCCCGGCGTCGCGGTCACACCGTCGACCCTGCGCCGTGACGTCGTCCGTGCCATCGCCCGGAACGAGAAAGCGGCCCGTCCGAACCTGCGCGAGGTCGACGACGCCCTGGTCCGGCTCCGCAAGGTGCTGAAGGACTACCGCGGTTCGCTCACCCGCAAGGACGCCGACTTCGGCGTCTCGGTGCTCGACTGCCTGGTCGAGCTCTCGCGCCTGTCGCTCCTGCCGGTCCCGCCGTCGACGACCGCGCGGCTGTCGAAGCAGTCCGTGGCGTCCATGGTCGAGGGTCGTTCGCGCGTCGCCGAGACGATGGTCAGCGCGGCCAACCTCGGTGAGTTCCGCTACGGCCCCGACGACTCGCCTTGGTACGGCGCGAAGTTCTCCACCAGCGACGGCGCCCAGCGCGCCCACCGCATCGCGAAGGACCTCGACTCCGACGGGCTGCCGACGCTGCTCCGCCGGGCGCACGACCTGGTGAGCTCGACGCACATGCGCCAGTTCACGACGATCAACGAGCTCGGCATCTACCTGCGCCTGCTCACCGAGATCCGTGACACCCTCGACCGCTTCCTGCCGGTGGTCTTCGACCGTTCGGTGTCCGAGCTCGTCGCTGCCACCGCCCCGCGTGGCGAGGGCGCTCCGATGTCGTCGACGAACCGTCGTCGCCTGAAGAAGCTCGCTCGTGAGTACGTCCGCCCCGGCGTGCACGTCTCCGACCTGCACGAGGCCCTGACCCGGGTGCAGCAGCAGCGCGTGCTGTGGCAGCGCTACGTCGCGGCCGGCGTGAACCCCGAGGTGCCCACGGGCATCGCGGACGTGCAGGTGCTGTTCTCGAACGTCGCCGAGGACCTCGCGCGCCTCGACGAGCCGCTCGGCCGGACCGAGCGCGACCGTCAGCTCGCGAACACGCCGGTCGACCAGCTCGTCCCCACCATCGCCGAGCTCGCGGCCGAGTCCGACGTCCTGCACAACCTGCAGGAGCGCACCGAGCTCATGCAGACCCTGCGCGACCTGCAGCTCGAGCCGCTCATCACCGACCTGGCGAACCGGCACGTGCCGGACCTGCAGGTGCCGGCCGAGCTCGAGCTCGCCTGGTGGCAGTCCGCCCTCGAGACCATGCTCGAGTCCGACCGGGCACTGCTCGGCGCGAACACCGACATGCTCGATCGGGTCGAGGCCGACTTCCGCCTCGTCGACGACGCCCACGCGGCCGGCGTCTCCCAGGGCCTGGCGTGGCAGCTCGCCGAGAACTGGAAGGTCGGACTCGTCGACTGGCCGGAAGAGGCCACCGCGCTGAAGACCCAGCTGCGCGAGGGTGCGATCACCTCGCGGCTGCTCCAGGACTCCGCACCGCACCTGTCCCGTTCGATCGCGCCCGTGTGGCTCGCGAGCCCGTACGAGGTGTCGCAGATCGCCGACACGATGCCGTTCGACACCGTGATCCTGGTCGACGCCGGAGCCGTGACGATCGCCGAGACCGTCGGAGCCGTCCGTCGTGCGCGCCAGACCGTCGTCTTCGGTGACCCGGTCACGCAGACGCCGTCGCCGTTCCGCATCGCCGTCGACCCCGAGCACCGTGCGCTGCAGGTCGACGAGGGCACCCTCGACGCCTTCCACGCCGACTCCGCCCTGGCGAAGCTCTCCACCCTGCTGCCGACCCTGTCGCTCTCGCGGTCGTACCGTGCCGGCGGCGAGGACCTGGCCGAGCTCGTGAACCGTCGCTTCTACGGCGGCAAGATCGAGTCGCTCCCGTGGGCCGGGTCGTTCCTCGGCCACGGCTCGATCGCGCTCGACTACGTCAGCGACGGCAAGGCCGTGCCGGACCCCGAGTCCGGCGCCGTCGAGAGCGTCGACGCCGAGGTGGACCGCGTGGTCCGACTCGTCATCGACCACGCCCGAACCCGCCCGAGCGAGTCGCTCATGGTCATCACCGCCTCGGCGAAGCACGCCGTGCGCGTCGAGCAGGCCGTGCTGACCGCGGCACAGGGCCACAAGGACCTGACCGAGTTCGTCATCGGCGACCGCGCAGAGCCGTTCATCGTGGCGACGCTCGAGCAGTCGGTGGCGCAGAGCCGCGACCGCGTCGTGTTCTCCATCGGCTACGGCCGTACCCCGCACGGCCGCGTCCTGCGTGACTTCGGTCCGCTCGGCAAGCCCGGCGGCGAGCGGCTGCTGGCGGTTGCGATGACCCGTGCGCGCCGCTCGATGGTGATCGTGACGTGCTTCCAGCCGTCCGACATCGAGGCCGAGCGCATGGGCCACGGCACCGTCGCCCTCGCCGAGATCCTGGCCGAGGTGCGTGCGCGCACCACCGCCGAGTACGTGCCGGACGACTCCGACCCGCTGCTCGTCGACCTGGCCCGCCGACTCGAGATGCGCGGCATCCCGGTCGCGCTCGGACACCGCGGCAAGCTCGGCCTGGTGGCCGCGCACGGCGGGGTCTGCGTCACGATCGAGACCGACGCGTCGCTGGTCAAGGGGTCGCTGCGCGAGTCACTCCGCCTCCGCCCCGAGGTCCTGCGCCGACTCGGCTGGCACTACGTCCGCGTGCACGCGTTCCAGCTGTTCTCCGACCCGGACCGTGTCGCGAACACCGTCGCCGCCGTGCTCGGTGTCGACCGTGGCGCCACGCAGGAGATCTCGATCCCGCCGATCCCCGCACGCCGATGACTCCTCGGCCGAGTCGGCGGGCCTCCCGGCCCGCCGGTCCGGTGACGCCGGAGACGGACCAGCTGGTGGGCACGTGGACGCGAGCCGACGACGCGTCGTCAGCCGCGCCTCCCGTCCGGTTAGCGTCTCCGGAACGCGACACGGACGACCTGTCGGGAGGCCCGGTGCGGCGCCGCAGACGCGTCACCACCCAGCCGGTGCCTGGCTCGGACCCCACCCCCGCGCCGGAGCCGGCGCGGCACGGATCCGGCGAGAACGATGTCCGTCTCCGGGCGGACGTCCCGCCCCACTGGTAGCAGGTAGCCTGGCCTGCGATGACTGACACCGTGCGGGAGCGCCCCGACTGGCAGACCTGGCCGAACCTGATCTCGCTGTTCCGGCTGCTGCTGATCCCGGTCTTCGTGTGGCTCGTCGTCGCCGGACACCCGGGCTGGGCGTTGGTCGCACTCGTCGTCATCGGCGTGAGCGACTGGGCGGACGGCTTCATCGCGCGCAAGTTCGACCAGGGCTCGAAGCTCGGCAAGGCGATCGACCCCGTCGCCGACCGACTCGCCATCATCGCGATCGTGCTGTCGCTCGTGCTGACCGGCCTGCTGCCGTGGTGGGTCGTCGCCGTCGTCGTGCTCGTCGACCTGGTGCTCGTGGTGCTGTCCAGCGTGCTGTTCCACGGCAACCCGGACCTCGACGTCACGTGGACCGGCAAGATCCGCTCCGCGCTGCTCTTCGTGGGCCTGCCGGTGCTGCTGTTCTCGGCCGTGCACGCCGTCGACGAGAACGCGCCGTGGGTGCGGGTCGTCGCACTGGTCTTCGTCTACCTCGGCACCGTGGGCCACGTCCTGGCGGGTATCCAGTACGCGACGGCGATGTTCGCCAAGCGGCGAGCGGTCACGGCCGCCTGACGCGCCCCCTGCCGCGGCGTGACGCCGGCTGCGGCCGGTAGCGCACGATCGCGCCCCTCCACGGCCATCGCGCCCCGAAGAGTCGGGGCGCGATGGCCGTGGAGGGGCGCGATCGCGGCGCTTTCGGCGGGGACGACCCTGCTAGAGCTTCGTCGAGCCGCCGATGCCGGGTCCCTCGGGAGCGGTGTTCGGGGCGATGTGCGCGCCGGTTCCCGTGCTCGTGGAGACGCCGTTCTGGGAGCGCAGCAGGTCGCGGATCTCGAGCAGTACCTCGACGTCCGTCGGGGGCACGTCCTGCGGGGTCTGCTCCTCGTCGTTCTTGACGCGCTCGAACGCCACCTTCTTCAGGTGGTTCACGGGCACGACGAGGGCGAAGTACACGACCGCGGCGACGATCACGAAGTTGATGACCGCGCCGATGATCGCGCCGAACAGGATTTCCGCGTTGCCGCCGGAGACCGTCGGGATGGACCAGACGAGCGCCTTGTCGAGGCTCGACGCGTTGAAGACCGCGCCGATCAGGGGGTTGATGAGGCTGGTGACGATCGCGGTGACGATCGCGGTGAACGCAGCACCGATGACGACTGCGACGGCCAGGTCGATGACGTTGCCGCGGAGCAGGAACTCCTTGAAGCCCTTCACGGGACTCCTTCCGGTCGAGGACAGTCGCCGGACGGCGACCCCATCAACCTATCGGCGAGGAGCGCTCGTGGTCAGGAGGCGCTGGGCTTCGGCGTGCTCGGCTTCGACTCGGTCTTGGCCGGGGTGGACTTCGTCTCCGACTTGGCCGGCGTGCTCGACGAGCCCTCGGACTTCGGCGCCGGGCGGGAGTCGGTGCGGTAGAAGCCGCCGCCGTTGAACGTCACGCCGACGGGGGAGAACACCTTGCGCAGGACACCGCCGCACACCGGGCACTCGGTCAGGGTGGCGTCGGAGAACGACTGCTTGATGTCGAACGCGTTGTCGCACTCGGTGCAACGGTACGAGTAAGTGGGCACGTCAGCTCCGGAACGTGATGATGCGCGACGGCGTGATGATGCCGTCGACGGGTTCGTCGTGGGGTTCGCGCGGGACCTCGTCGAGGTACTCCGCGTCGAAGATCACAGCATAGACGGGCGGGCGCTTCGCCATGGACCCGAGGGTCTTGTCGTAGTAGCCGCGACCCCATCCCATCCGGACGCCGTCGTGCCCGACCGCAGCCGCGGGGGCGAGGATCGCGTCGACGTCGTTGATGGCGATCGGGGACAGGACCTCGCCGACGACCTCGGGCATGCCGAAGATGCCCTCCGTCTCGCTCTCACCGTCGCCGACCGCCCAGTCGAGCAGGCCGTCCTCGCGCGTGACCGGCAGGAGCACCCGGATGTCGTGCGCGAACGCCCAGTTCAGGAACGGCCGGACGTTCGGCTCGTCCGACGCCGACAGGTAGAGCGCCAGCGAGGTGACCTGGCGCTCCTCGGCGAAGCGCTGCAGGGTCGCGGTGAGCGCCGCACTGTCCGCGTCGCGTTCCGTCGTGGTCCGGGTGCGCCGCCGCTGCCGGAGTTCGGCTCGCAGGGCGCGCTTCTCGTTCCCGAGATCAGCGATCATGCGCAGGAGTCTACCGAGCGCATCCGTTGCGGCTTCCCGCCGGGAAACGCGCTGATGCCGTGTCCCCAGTAGCGATGACATGCCCCGGAAACCCGGATCGGATACGGTCTGGGGCATGGGCTTCCAGATTTCCAAGGCGGTGATCCCAGCGGCAGGGCTGGGCACTCGCTTCCTCCCCGCGACCAAGGCGATGCCGAAGGAGATGCTCCCCGTCGTCGACAAGCCAGCCATCCAGTACGTGGTGGAAGAGGCTGTCGACGCAGGACTCACCGACGTCCTGATGATCACGGGCCGCAACAAGAACGCACTCGAGAACCACTTCGACCACGTGTCGGAGCTCGAGGAGACCCTGAAGAAGAAGGGTGACCACGAGAAGCTGCAGAAGGTCAACCAGTCGACGGACCTCGCCGACATGCACTACGTGCGTCAGGGCGACCCGCTCGGCCTCGGCCACGCGGTGCTCCGCGCGAAGATGCACGTCGGCCGCGAGCCGTTCGCCGTGCTCCTCGGCGACGACATCATCGACGCCCGCGACCCGCTGCTCAAGCGCATGATCGAGGTCCAGGGCGAGAAGAACGCCACGATCGTGGCGCTGCTCGAGGTCCCCGAGTCGCAGACCCACCTGTACGGCATCGCCACGGTCGAGCCGACCGACACCGACGACGTCGTGAAGATCACCGGGCTCGTCGAGAAGCCCCCGCAGGGCGAGGCGCCCTCGAACCTGGCCATCATCGGCCGCTACGTCATCCGCCCCGAGGTCTTCGACGTCCTCGAGAAGCAGGAGCCGGGCAAGGGCGGCGAGATCCAACTCACCGACGCGCTCATGAAGATGGCGAGCGCCGAGGAGTGGACCGGCGGCGTGTACGGCGTCGTGTTCCGTGGACGCCGGTACGACACCGGTGACAAACTCGACTACATCAAGGCGATCGTGCAGCTCGCCTCGGACCGCGAAGACCTCGGCCCCGACCTCAAGTCGTGGCTGAAGGAGTTCAACGCGGGCGAATGAGTCGGCCATCCCGCCCGGGACCGTGCACACGGACCCGGGCGGGACACCCCGTCCCGCACAGCGGCGGGATCCCGGAGGAACCAAGCGATGACGACGATCCCGACCCTGTCCCACGGGCGGGTCACCATCCGGCCCCTCCGGCTCCGTGACACGCGCGACCTCGACCTCGCGCTGGCGTCGAACCGTTCGTGGCTCCGCACCTGGGAGGCCACGAACCCCTCAGGACACGTCTCCACCGACGTCCGCGGCAGCATCCGCGCGCTCCAGGCCAACGCCCGCGCGGGACTCGGACTGCCGTTCGCGATGGAACTCGACGGCCGGTTCGTCGGGCAGCTGAACGTCTCCGGCATCACCTACGGGTCGCTGGCCAGCGCCTCGATCGGCTACTGGGTCGTCGAGGACGCCGCCGGACACAACGTGACCCCGATCTCGGTCGCCCTGGCCGTCGACCACTGCTTCCGCGCGGTCGGCGTGCACCGCATCGAGATCTGCATCCGGCCCGAGAACGCCCCGTCGCTGCGCGTCGTCGAGAAGCTGGGCTTCCGGTACGAAGGGCTGCGCCGCCGGTACATCCACATCAACGGCGACTGGCGCGACCACTTCTGCTTCGCGCTCGTCGCCGAAGAGGTCCGCGAGGGCGTCCTCGAGCGCTGGGTCCGCGGGCAGGTGCCACCCGGCCTCGGTGCCGTGCCGCTCGCGGCCCGCGACGAAGCGGCGCTGCCGATCACCACCACGCCGCGGCTGTAGATTCCGCCGCGACACGCGCAACACGCGTTCCGCAATCACGCGACGGGGATACCCCCGCCCCTACCGTGTCCCCATGGCAGGAATCGGCTCGTGGGGTGGCGGCATCGTCCTGCTCGTCGCGGCCGTCCTCTGGCTCGTCTACCTGATGCCGTCGTGGGCCGCCCGACGCCAGTACCTGGCCACCGAACGCAACGCGATCCGGCTGCAGCAGACCCTGCGGATCCTGGCGCAGACCGCTGAACTGCCCGACGAGGTCCGTGTCGAGATGAACGCGAAGTCCCTGGCCGAGGCGCAGCGCGTCGCCCGGTCCGAAGAGGCCAAGCGCACCGCCATCGTCCGCGCCCACGAGGCCGCACGCCAGCGCGAGATCACCCGTCGGCTCGCCGAGCAGGGTCCCGTCCTCGAGCGTGCGTCGTCGGTGCCTGCACTGACCGCGATGCGCATGCGACGCTCCCGGCTCGGAGCCACCCTGTTCGGCACGCTCGGCGTCGTCGTCGCGCTCGTCGTCTTCGTCGCAGCGCCCGCCCTGTGGCTCGTCGGTGTCGCGGGGCTCCTCGCCGCGGGTGGGTCCGCAGCGGTCCTCGCCCAGCTGCACCAGGTGGCGACGGCGCGGAAGACCCGTGTCGCGGCGGCCGAGGCGGGCGCGACCCGTGCCTCCCGGCCTGCGAGCACGTGGACGGACCCGGCACCGCCGCTGACGACCGAGCAGTCCGCAGAACCCGCGCAGGACCGCAGCTGGACCCCGAACCGGGTGCCGAAGCCGCTGTACGTGGAGCGACCGACAGCGCCCGCTGCCTCACCGGAGTCGTCCGCCGAGCTCGCTGCGCGACTCAAGGAGCGCGTCGCCGAGGCCAAGGCAGAGGCGGACGCCGAAGCCGCTGCCATCCGAGCGGGCGAGGCCGACCCGTCGCTCGCCCGGGTGTCACGCATGCGGCCCGAGCTCGAGGACGCTGCCGCGTCGCTGTCCGCCCACGACCAGGGGCGTCTCGCGGAGCGGCTGGGGCTGCGTGCTCCCGCAGTACCGGAGCTCGTCGCCGAGACGCCGGACGAGCCGACCGCGCCGACGGGTCCGCCGAGCAAGTGGGCCGGCATGGGTGTCCTGGACGACGACGCGTACCAGCAGGCCGACCTCGACGCGATCATGCGTCGGCGCCGCGCGGTCTGAGTCGCGGCTCGCCCGACCGGCTGTCCACGATTTCGGATCGGCCGAACGGTGGTGCTAGCGTGGTCGAGCACTTGGGGCTATGGCGCAGTTGGTAGCGCGTCTCGTTCGCAATGAGAAGGTCAGGGGTTCGAATCCCCTTAGCTCCACCAAGGCAATGCCGAAACGGCCCGGAACCGACAGGTTCCGGGCCGTTCTGCGTTCGGTGTGTTCCACAGGCTCGCGTCACTGTGTCGTCATGCACAGTTCGCGGACAGGGGTGGTGTGTTGCTGAGCGCATCGTCCTAGACTCCCGGTGCGCCGACGGGGCGCGGGGAACGGGGGAACACGTGCGCTTCAGGACTGCCATCGCATCGATCGGGACGGTGCTCGCCGTCACTGCTGGGCTGCTCGTGGTCGCTCCGGTGGCGCCGGCCTCGGCCGCAGCGCCGACCACCGGGCGGTTCACGCCCGTGGCGCCGGCGCGAGCCTGGTCCGGTACCGCGACGAGCAAGCTGACGACCGTCACGCTCGGCGGCCGGAACGGCATCCCGTCGAACGCGACCGCGGTCGTGCTGACCGCGACCGTGACCTCGCCGAGTGCGGCCGCGTACGTGAGCGTCGCCCCGTTCGGCAGCACCGCGAGCCCCGCCATCCAGAACTTCGCCAGGGCGCAACCGATCTCCGGCACCACCACGGTCGGACTCACCAGCGGCAAGGCCCAGGTGAAGGTCTCGGCCGGCAAGGCGACCGTCGCCCTCGACGTCGCCGGTTGGTACGGCACCAGCGCCACCGGGTCGACCTACACGCCGCTCGCGCCGACGAACGTGCTGAACGGCACCGTCACCACCGGCGCCAAGCGCATCGTCGTCGCGGGCAAGGCGGGCGTGCCGTCGAACGCCACCGCCGTCGTGCTGCAGGCCGACGTGTCCCGTCCCGCGACGAGCGGCCGGCTGCGCCTCACCCCGTACGGCAACAACGCCGGCGTCGTCTCGCTCATGTACTCCAAGGGCACCACCGTCGCGAACACCACCACCGTCCGCCTGTCCGGCGGCGCCGTGCAGGCCAAGGTCTCCACCGGCTCCGCTCGCGTGCTCGCCGACGTCGTCGGGTACTACGCACCGAACGCCAACGGATCCGTGTTCGTGTCAGCGCACCCGGTCCGCGCCGCGACCGTCGCCGCGGGCACCACCGCGACGAAGGTCACCGTCGCCGGGACCGCAGGCGTCCCGCGCAACGCGACCGCGGCCGTCATCAACGCCAAGGTCGGCGGCGGCAGCGTCGGGGGATCGCTCCGCGTCGTCGGCGCCGGGCTCGCCTCGAGCGTGCCCACGCAGGTCTACGCCAAGGGGCAGACGATCGGCAACGCGCTCATCGCGCCGCTGGCGTCCGGAGGGCAGGTGCAAGCGAAGGTGTCCGCGGGCAGGGCCACCGTGTACGTCGACGTCGTGGGGTACTTCCTCAACGGCAACAGCGGGTCGGGGACGGGTGTGGACGTCTCGTACCCGCAGTGCGGCAAGAGCGTGCCGACCGACCAGTCCTTCGGCATCGTCGGGGTGAACTCGAGCCTCGGCAACACCACGAACCCGTGCCTGCAGCAGCAGCTGTCCTGGGCGGCGGCGTCGGCGGGTGGCACCGCGCAGCCGAAGACGCAGGTGTACGCGCTGTTCGCCAACCCCGGGGCAGGCGCAGCGTCGGTGTGGCCGACGTCGAACGTGTACCCGGCCGGGCACACCGTGACCCGCAACACCTACGGCACCTGCGCGGCGGTGAACGGCAAGCCGGCGACCACCCGCGCGTGCTCGTTCATGTACGGGTACGCCCGCGCCTACGACGACGCGGCCAGCCGGGGGATCACGAACCCTGGGCAGTACCGCTGGTGGCTCGACGTCGAGACGGGCCTGTCCCACCTGAGCGACACGACGCAGAACCTCGCGGCGCTCGAAGGGATGCTCGCCGGGCTGCAGGACGCCGGCGTCACCCAGGTCGGTGTCTACTCCACGGCGTACCAGTTCCGGACCATCGTCGGCACGGTCCCCGCGACGAGCACGCTGCGCAAGAACACCCTGCCGAGCTGGATCGCGATCGGTGACGGCCGTCTCGACCAGGCGCAGGCAGCATGCTCCGGTGCGCGGCTGCTCGGTGGCCCGATCGCGATGACGCAGTACAAGACGCCGTTCGGCTCGACGGAGATCGACCGCAACTGGTCCTGCTCCTGACGAGGCCGCACGCGGTTCGCGACGATCCACGAGTCGTTCGTCGGGTGTTCTGTCGGAAAACGCGTGCCAGCGCCCGCGGCCACCGCGTCAGCTCGCGAAGCTGTCCGTCAGGACACCCGCCTGCACGAAGGACGTGTGGATCGCGTTCGCGGCCTGCTCGAACGCGCGGTTGCCACGCGAGATCCCGATCGCCCCGCCCTTGATCGCGGACTTGCCGGAGCCGCGCAGCAGTCGAGCGACGGTGCGGCCGTCCGCGGTGACCATGATCTGCACGTCGAGCCGGGTGTGGAAGGTGCGGTCGTTCGCGAGACCGCCGATGAGGAGCGTCAGGCCCATGCTGCCGCGGGTGGCCCGGAGCGCGCCCTGTTCGGCGTCGTCCACCGTGTAGCCCTCGCGGCTGAGGGCGAGTCGGACCTGACCGCGAGCGGTCTCGGGGTCGGTGGCGACGAAGAAGTCGTGGCTCTCGGGCATGGTCTGCTGATCCTCTCGAACGCGTCCGTGCGGACGCGGAGGACGCTCGCCCCCCGGAGACGATCATGCCGTGTCGGAACGTCAGGTGCGTCGCTTACGCTGGCTGTGTCATGACTGCCTCGATGAACCGCCGCGCACTCCTGTCCCTCGCCGGTGTCGCCGGGATCGGGCTCGCGGTCGCCGCGTGCTCGTCCGGCAGCGACGATGCCGGCAAGAAGAACAGCAGCAGCGGCAAGGACGACAACGCCGAGGGCGGCACGAGCACGACCACCCCGAAGCCCGCCGCGAAGTCCCTGACCCCGGCGCAGGTCCCGCTCGTCGGCGGCGTCACGGTCACCGTCGCGGGCACCGGTCTCGCCGCGGTCAAGGGCGTCACCGTCGGCGGGGTCGCTGCCCGCGACGTCACGGCCACCGCGTCGAAGGTCACCTTCACGGCTCCGCACCAGGCGATGTACACCGCCGGTGACGCCGCCGTCGCGCTCTTCACCGAGTCGATCGACCCGACCCCGTCCGCCAACCAGTCGTCGGACGGCAACGGCAGCGCCGCGAACGACGGGCAGACCGGCGCGACGCAGGACTCGGCCACTGCGACGCCGACCCCCACGGCAGCGCCGGTGCCCGATGCGTCCACCGCGGTGGCGACGTCGTCGATGGCCTACGCCGCGCTGACCGACGTCGACCGGCAGCTCCAGTACGCGATGGCGCACTGGAAGGACTACAACCTGTCCGAGTACGGCACCATGAACCCGATCGGCGGCGACTGCGCGAACTACGTCAGCCAGACGCTCATCGCTCGCGGTTGGGAGCAGCGCTCCGACTGGTACAACCGGGCCGCCGGCGCGGAGCACAGCGCCACGTGGACGTACTGCCCGACGATGGACCCGTGGCTCGAGACGAACGCTGCGGAGTTCGGGCTCACCCGACGCTCCTCGGACGAGCGCGACAAGGTCAAGGTCGGCGACATCGTGTTCTACGACTGGAACGCGAACGGATCGCCGGACCACACCACCATCGTGTCCGAGGTCTTCACCGAGTCCGACGGCACCATTCGCATCAAGTCGGCGAGCCACAACCAGGACGGCCCGTACCGCGACCTCGACGAGATGATCACGGTGCAGCACCCGGGCGGGACGGCCTGGTTCCACACCTTCGAGGCGTAGGCCGACAGGCCGGCAGCATCGGCCCGCCGCTCAGGGGTACCCGAGGAACCAGAGCAGCACGATCGCGACGGGCTGCAGGCACACCCCGACCACGAGCCACGTCACCGCTCGCCGCCGCGTCCGCACGAACACGTCCGACCCGAGCAACGGCGCCATCGGCATGAGCAGCCGCGGCAACGACTGCTGCGGCAGGAACACCGCGACCAGGTACAGCCCGTACGACGCCGTGAACGCGAGCACGTCCGGTCCGAGGGACCGGGTGCTCCTGCGAGAGAAGAACCACACCGCGCCGACGAGCACCGCGACGACGAGCACGATGCCGAGCGGTCCGAGCCACGTCGAGGCCATCGTGAACCACGGCATCAGCGGGGCGAAGTGCTGTCGCCCGACGAACCCCACCCACCACGACAGTTCGGTGTCCAGGTAGGCGTTCGGCCGCCCGGTCACCGCCGAGGCGATCACCGGCCACGCCAGACCCGCCGCCGCGACGACGAGGCCGGAGACCACGATCGCGATGCGGTCACGCCACGGGAACACCTCGGCAGGTCGAGCAGACCGGCGGGACCCGACCCACCGGACGACCAGGTGCACGGCCAGCGCCACGGCCAACGCGAGGACCCCGGGTTTCGTGAACGCCGCGACCACCCCGAGCGGCGCGATCAGCCAGTACCGCCGTCGGACCAGCGCCAGCAGCGCTCCGAACAGCAGCACGAGCAGCAGGCTCTCGGCGTAGGCGACCTGCAGCAGGAACCCGGTCGGCGCGAACGCGAACAGTGCGGTGGCCCAGCGGGCCCGGTGCGAGCAGCCCACCGCGAGCACGAGCCGGTACAGCAGGACGCAGGCCCCGGCGCCGGCGATAGTCGCGACGAGCACTCCCGCGACCCAGAACGACGCACCCGTCAGGGCCATGACGGCACGCACGATGGCCGGGAACACCGGCAGGAACGCCCAGGCGTTCGGCGCGACGTGGCCCGCATCGTCGAGGGGGAGCGTGGCCGGGTACCCGTGCTCCGCGATGGTCCGGTAGAACGAGGCGTCCCACGATCCGGAGAAGGTGAAGAACGACGGGTCCTGCCGGTACGACGCGAACGTCCAGCCGTTCGCGGTCGCCAGCACGTACATCGTGGCGAGCAGCAGCGTGCTCACCAGGCGCGAGGCGGCCCAGATGAGCAGGGGCGCGGTCCACGCGCTGCGGGGTCCGGTCAGCAGGCTGCGCACCCCCGACCGGGAGGCCCGGCTCGTCTCCGCCACGCTCGTCACCCGCCCGATCCTCGCAGACCAGGGCCCGTGCCCGCGTCAGCGGGCGGCCGTGCGTCGGGCCGCGCGCTGACCTGCCCTCATGGTGAGCAGCGGTGGTCGGGTCCGTCTACCGGACCCGACCATTGCTGCTCACGAAGTGCGGGCCTCCCGGCTAGCGACCGGTGACCGCGCGACGGATCTGCTCGATCGGGACCTTCGGGGAGCGGTCGGCGTTGAGCAGGCCGTTCGTCTCCTGCATGGTGTCGGTCAGCTGCGTGTAGCAGGAGCCGGCCAGGAACGAGCTCGCCCGGATCGCGTCGTACAGTGCCGTGATGCGGGTGACCCAGTCGTCGCCGTCGGTGGCCGAGGTGTAGCCCCAGCCGTCCTCGCGCTGTGCACCCGGCTGGTAGTTCACGCCACCGAACTCGGTGAGCATCACCGGCTGGCCGAGGTCCTGCGCGCCACCCACGAGCACCCAGCGGTCCGACGGGCCGAAGTGGGTGAACAGCGCCGTGCGTGCTGCATCGTCGGCGTAGGTGCGGGCGAGTGCGTCGCCGGCACCCTCGTAGTCGTGGATCGTGACGATGTCGGAGTTGGTGTGCTCCCAACCGTCGTTCGAGATCACCGGACGCGTCGGGTCGATCGCCCGCGTGACGTCGGCCAAGGAGCGTGCGTAGGCCTGCTGCGCCGGATCCGTGCTGATGTGCTGCACGCCCCAGCTCTCGTTCGCCGGCACCCACGTGACGATCGACGGGTGCGAGGCATCACGCTCGACGGCGTCCATCCACTCGCGCATCAGGCGCTGGACGGCACGCGGCGAGAAGGCGTAGGCGCCGGGGGCCTCGCCCCAGACCAGGATGCCGAGTCGGTCCGCCCAGTACAGGAACCGGGGGTCCTCGATCTTCTGGTGGTTGCGGGCCGCGTTGAAGCCGAGCTCCTTGATGAGCTCGACCTCGCGGCGCAGTGCTCCGCGCGACGGCGCGGCGATGTGCGAGTCCGGCCAGTAGCCCTGGTTCAGGACACTGCGGACGTCGTAGCTGTGGCCGTTCAGCAGGAAGGTGCCGCCGTCGACGCCGACGGTGCGGAGCCCGAAGTAGGACGCGACGGAGTCGATCGGCGTCGTGCCGGTACGGGGGAGGAGCGAGACCGTGGCGTCGACCAGGCGCGGGGCGTCCGGCGTCCAGTGCAGTTCGTCCTCGGCCTGCCCGTTCGTCTGGCGCGCGATCGGCACGACCACGTCGAACTCGTCCGAGGTGTCGCCGAGCGTGGCCTCGACGGTGGCGAGGTGCTCGTCGCGCTCGTCCCACCGGGCGACGACGCGCAGGCGCTCGCCGCCGGTGCGGCCGCCAGCGATCCGGACCGTCAGGCGGACGGTGGCGTGGTCGACGTTCGTCCAACGCAGGTACTCGATCGAGGCGGTCGGCACGGCTTCGAGCCACACGGTCTGCCAGATGCCCGTGGTGCGGCGGTACCAGATGGCGTGCGGGTCCTCGTGCCAGTCCTGCTTGCCGCGGGGCTGGGTCAGGTCGTGCGGGTCGTCCTCGGCGCGGACGACCAGGGTGTGGACGGCGTCGGGGTCGGTGGCGAGGGCGTCGGTCACGTCGAAGGAGAACGGCGTGTGGCCGCCCTCGTGCTCGCCGACGAACTGGCCGTCGATCCAGACGCGAGCGCGGTAGTCGACGGCGCCGAAGTGCAGGACGAGTCGGGGTGCGGCGGTGCCGTGACCGGCGGCCTCGAGGTCGGCGCGGGTGATCGCACGGGAGTACCAGACCACCGGGTGGAAGCCGGGCTCGTCGATGCCCGAGGCGACGGACTCGGGCGGGAACGGCACGACGATGTCGCGGGCGTCGGGGAACCCGGTGCGCCAGGCGGTGTCGTCGCCGTCGTTCCGGAAGGACCACGTGCCGTCGAGGTCAGCCCACGCGGTGCGGAGCATCTGCGGCCGGGGGTAGGTGCCGTCCTGCCGCGAGGCGAGGGGGAGTGCGGGAGCGGATGCGGTGTCAGGTGCGGCCACGGTGCCGTCGAGCGTGCTCATGGGTCCATGCTCCCGCGCCGGTACATCGTTGTAAAGAGCGTCGCAACGATTGCCATCCGGAGAACCCGGCGGTCGCTCGGGGCGACGTCAGGCGATCGCGGCGTCGCGCGTCAGGACCATCACGTCCATGCGTCCCTGCTGCACGACGTCGCCGCGCTGGTTCCGCAGTGAGACCGTCCGCTCGACGATGCCGGTCGTTCCCGAGCTCGTCAGGCGCGTCGACAGGATCTCGACCTCGCAGGTCACGGTGTCCCCGATGAACACCGGCGCGGTGAACCGCCACTGGTCGATCCCGAGCAGTGCCACGGCCGACCCCTCGAACACCCCGGTCCGTGCGATCAGCCCCAGGCAGAGCGAGGTGCCGAGCAGCCCGTGCACGACCCGCTGGCCGTACCGGGTCCTGCCGGCGAACTCGACGTCGGTGTGCACCTGGTTGTTGTCGTTCGTCCACGAGGCGAACGACACGACGTCCGCCTCGGTGATCGTGCGACCCGGGGTCGTGAAGGTCTGTCCGGCGGCGAGGTCCTCGAGGTAGTGGGGCACGCCTGCGATTCTCGCAGAGCAGCAGGCCGAGCCGCGCTCACAGTCGGGCGAGCACCTTCCGCGAACGTCGCAGCCCCCGCTCGAGCACGGCGTGCTCGGCCGTCGCCAGTGCCCCGTACCCGAAGGTGTCCGCGCCGTCCCGGGCCGCGGGCCCGGACAGCCGCCGGTAGGCCTCCGCCGCGTGGGCCGCGTCGAGGGCGTCACCGAGTGTCTCCTGCACCCGCCGCAGTCGGCCGAGCCGTCGCTTCCCGAGGTCGGCGACGTCACCGGCTGCCTGCAGCGCGTACCGCAGGCGCCGTGCTGCCTTCCGGATCTCGTGCAGGACGTCGAGACCCGCCGCACCACCGTCGACCAGTCGTCGGACCCGAGCGCGCTCGCGGTCGATGCGCTGCGCGACGAAGGCAGCGGCCGCGTCGTCGGCGTGCGGTCCGGCCGGGGCGCGGAGCAGCAGCTGGTCGAGCGCGTCGAGGGTGCGGAACCAGTCGTCCGAGCGCAGGGCCTGGCGGAGTTCCGCTGCGGCCGCGCTGCGGAGTGCCGCCGCCTGCTCGCCGATCCGGTCCAGCGTGGGGGCGTCGACGAAGCCGTCGGGGGCCCGTGCCGCCGACCGGAACAGCCCGCCGTGCAGGACCTCGGCATCGCGGGCGACACCGGCGACCCGTCCGGCTTCGGCAAGGGCAGCCCGCACTGCCTCGGTCGCCTCACGGTCGAGCGCCCCGCGGTACGCGGCGAGCACGCTCCGCAGCCGACGGACCACCTTCCGGAAGTCGTGCACCGACTCGTGGTCGTCGGCGCGGACTCGGGGGTCGACCGCGACGAGGTCGGCGCGCAGCGACTCGAGGACCCGCAGTACGAACGCCGCAGCGGTGCCCGAACGTGGTCGCTTCGCCCGGTTGCCGCGCCGCTCCGGGGCGAGCACGGGAGTCGGCGGGACCACGACCGCCGAGGTCGACGGCGGCTCGGTGGCCGCGTCGTCCAGTGCTCGCTCCGCGGCCCGTGCAGTGGTGCCGTCCCGCCCGTCGTCCGACAGCGCCCACCACCGTGCGGACCGCAGCACGGAGGTGTCCGGGTCGCCTTCGTCCACCCGGACGTCGGCGATCTCGGCCCGGACCCGACCGTCCTTGCCGCGCAGGGTCACGAGCGTCGTCGTGGTGTCCCGGAGGCGGACCGTCGCCACCGCCCGCCCGCGCAGGAACACCTCCACACCGTCACGCGGGGGCTGCTCGCCGTCCGGTCGATCGAGGTCCGCGCCCACCGGCACCGGGCCGTCGCCGTGGTCGAGGCTCCAGGAACCGTCCTGGGCGCGGGTGAGCGTCACCCCTTCGGCCGCGAGCACGCGCTCGTCGGAGTCCCACACGGTCTCGCGGAGCGACACGGGCTCGTGTCGTTCGACGGCGGATGCGAGGGGCTCGAGTGCCGGCAACCGGCGGTCGTCGGGGATCCGCCAGCTCCGGCGGGGATCGGTGCGGGCGGTGTCGGGGGCGGGGTGCTGGCTCGGCATGTCCGCAAGTGTCGTCCGACGGTGCCCGTGCGGTCCGAGCGCAGGCGCGTTCTGTGGACGGGCGGCCCAGAACCACTCCCTGTGCAGGGATGAGCGACGGACTCGGCACCTCGCCAGCACTCGGCGCGTACGGTCCGCTGCATGAGCGACGGAGCCCGCCACCCCAGCGACACCGCACCCGACACCCGCGACACCGCACCCCCGAGCGCCACCGCACCCCCGAGCGATACAGCCCCGAGCGATACTGCCCCGACCGACACCGCCGCGAGCGACCACGACCTCGAGTCCTGGATCGCCGACCGCCGGTGGTACGCGTCGAAGGGGTCCGTGCCGCGCCTCCGCACCCTCTCCACCGCCGACGGCACCCGGCTCGTCCTCGACGAAGCCCCCGCAGCACCAGCGGCTCCGGTCCTCTACCAGTCACCCGTGACCAGCGGCCCCGACGGCACCATCGCCGACGCCACCGCCGACCACGCGTGGATCACGGCGCTCGCCGCACGCATCGACGCGGACCCGCAGAGCCTGCGCCCCATCGGCACCGTCACGGCTGCCCGCGTCCTGACGGGTGAGCAGTCCAACACCTCGGTCATCTGCGACACCGAGTCCGGCGCCCGCGTCATCATCAAGGTGTTCCGCGTCCTGCACCACGGCGACAACCCCGACGTCACGACGCAGCTCGCGTTGTCCGCAGCCGGCAGTGCTCGCGTCCCCCAGGTCTACGGCGCACTACGGGGCAGCTGGCCCGACGTCGGGCAGGGCAGCGGCACGGCGACCGGTCACCTCGCGTTCGCGCAGGAGTTCCTGCCGGGCCTCGAGGACGCCTGGCGCGTGGCCCTCGAGGAAGCGCGCGCCGGCACGCCCTTCGGCGATCGGGCCGAGCAGCTCGGGGCGGCGCTCGCCGAAGTCCACCGCACCCTCGCCGAGGCACTACCGTCCGAGCCCGCCGACGAGGCGCGACGACGGACCGCCGTCGCGACGATGCACGAGCGGCTCGACACCGCCGCGCGCGAGGCCCCGGCGGTCGCCGAGCACGCAGACGCGATCCGAGCGGTGTACGCGGCAGTGACGGCGACGCCCTGGCCGGACCTGCAGCGCATCCACGGCGACCTGCACCTCGGGCAGGTGCTCGCTGCCCCCGAGCCGCGCGGGTGGGTCTTCCTCGACTTCGAGGGGGAGCCGCTCCGTCCCCTGGCCGAACGCTCGTTGCCGGACGTCACGCTCCGTGACGTGGCCGGCATGCTCCGGTCGTTCGACTACGTCGCCGGAGCCCTGGCGCACGACGCGGAACCGGTCGACGCAGCGGGCTGGGCGGACGAGGCACGCGTGCGGTTCCTCGACGGGTACCAGCGGGGGACCGGCACCGACCTCGGCGCACACCGGGAGCTCCTGGATGCGTTCGAGCTCGACAAGGCCGTCTACGAGGTCGTCTACGAGACCCGGAACCGACCCGACTGGGTCGGCATCCCGCTCGCGGCCGTCACGCGCCTGGTCGGCCGCAGCGGGTCCTGACCGCGCACCCGAAGGCGGACGGGAGGCCCGTGGCGATCCCGCCACGGGCCTCCCGTCGGACGCCGTGACGGACAGTGCCCGTCGTGCGTCAGCCGCCAGCCGTCAGTTGACGGGGCCGGTGTACTTCTCGCCCGGTCCGGCGCCCGGTGCGTCCGGGATCGCCGACGCCTCGCGGAACGCGAGCTGCACCGAGCGCAGCCCGTCGCGCAGCGGACGGGCGTGGTGGTCGCCGATC
Source organism: Curtobacterium sp. PhB142 (assembly GCF_004341255.1). Taxonomy (NCBI): domain Bacteria; kingdom Bacillati; phylum Actinomycetota; class Actinomycetes; order Micrococcales; family Microbacteriaceae; genus Curtobacterium; species Curtobacterium sp. PhB142. The sequence continues at coordinate 422,675 of NZ_SLUT01000004.1, forward strand.
TCGGTCGCCGCAGCGGTGACCAGTCCGGCCAGTGCGGTGATGAGCTTGCGCGCTTCGTCCAGGTCGGTCTGCTCCTGGGGGTCGTCGGCCAGGCCGACCTTCACGGCGGCGGCGCTGAGCAGGTGCACGGCCACGGTGTTGATGAGTTCGACGGCCGGCACCTCCGAGATGTCCCTGGCGGCGTCGATGCCGCTGCCGTCGTCGTCGATCGGGGTGTCGGTCACGGTGCTCCTCTGCTAGACTCGCTCGCGGCAGATGCTGTCCGTGTGCCATCAGGTTCTCCTGAAGCGCTCGGACGGTGTCACGAAAGAGGAGTCTCTCCCACCCGCGGCCGCGTTCCACCAGGCTACCGGGTCACCACCGCTCCACGAGTGCACAGCAACTGGGTGCACACGTCGGTCGGGTCCACGGATCCGACGCAGGGCGGCTGCCGAACGGGTTCCGATCCGTGCGTCAGATCTCCTCTCTCGTGCTGTCGTCCAGGGCAAACGTCCCGGACGACCACCACCTGATTGAAGGAGCTCCGCATCACCGATCCCCGTACCAACGACCGAATCCGCGTTCCCGAAGTCCGACTCGTCGGCCCGCAGGGTGAGCAGGTCGGCGTTGTCCCGATCGCCATGGCACTGCGCCTCGCGCAGGAAGCCGAACTGGATCTGGTCGAGGTCGCGCCGAACTCGAAGCCGCCCGTGGCCAAGATCATGGACTACGGCAAGTTCAAGTACGAAGCCGCTCAGAAGGCCAAGGAAGCCCGTCGCAACCAGGTGAACACGGACCTGAAAGAGGTCCGTTTCCGCCTGAAGATCGACGTGCACGACTACGAGACGAAGCGCAAGCGCGCCGAGGGGTTCCTCCTCGGTGGCGACAAGGTGAAGGCGATGATCCTCTTCCGTGGCCGCGAGCAGTCGCGTCCGGAGCAGGGTGTCCGTCTCCTCCACAAGTTCGCGGAGGAGATCGCCGAGTTCGGCGTCGTCGAGTCCCGTCCCACCCAGGACGGCCGCAACATGACGATGATCATCGCCCCCCTGAAGAACAAGTCCGACGTCAAGGGCGAGCAGAACGCGAAGCGCGCTGCACAGAAGGCCGAGCGTCGTGCCACCGAGCACGCTGCGAAGGACCACTCGGACGCCGAGACCGAGACCGAGGCCCCGGCCGAGGCTCCCGCGCAGGACACGGCACCGGCCAAGAGCGACGCTCCCGCCGAGTAGGTCACCCAGACCGACCCCGCAACGACGCGGCTCCCATCCATCCCACGGAAAGGCACCACCATGCCCAAGCAGAAGACCCACTCCGGGTCGAAGAAGCGCTTCAAGATCACCGGTACCGGCAAGGTCATGAAGCAGCAGGCCGGTATGCGTCACAACCTCGAGGTCAAGAGCTCCAAGCGCAAGGCCCGCCTGAACGAGGACCAGGTCCTCTCCAAGGCAGACGCGAAGAACGTCAAGAAGCTCCTCGGCCACTGAGCCCCCGGATCGTAAAGGAATAGTGCAATGGCACGAGTAAAGAGAGCGGTCAACGCCGCCAAGAAGCGCCGCGTCATCCTCGAGCGCGCCGAGGGTTACCGCGGCCAGCGTTCGCGTCTGTACCGCAAGGCCAAGGAGCAGGTCACCCACTCCCTGGTCTACGCGTACCGCGACCGTCACGCGAAGAAGGGTGAGTTCCGTCGCCTGTGGATCCAGCGCATCAACGCTGCGTCCCGTGCGAACGGCCTGACCTACAACCGTCTGATCCAGGGTCTGGGTCTCGCCGGTGTCGAGGTCGACCGTCGCATCCTCGCCGACCTCGCGGTGAACAACCCCGAGACCTTCACCGCGCTCGTCGAGACCGCGAAGAAGGCCCTCCCGGCCGACACCTCGGCCCCGAAGGCTGCGTAGTCAGTTCTTCTGCTCGCGAAACCCCCGCCGCACGGCGGGGGTTTCGTCGTTCCTAGACTTGGGTCGTGAGCGAACTCCTCGAGAACCCCCGTGCCGGACGCGTGAAGGCCGTCGCGGCCCTGTCGAAGAAGGACGTCCGTGCCGAAACGGGCCTCTTCCTGCTGGAGGGGCCGCAGGCGGTGCGTGAAGCACTCGAGTACGCCCCGGAGCTCCTGCGCGAGCTCTACGTGACGCCGACTGCCGCAGCCCGCTACGGCCTCGACGACGCGCCGGTCGACACCTGGTTCGTGACGGAGCAGGTCCTCGACGCGATGGCCGACACCGTGACGCCACAGGGCGTCGTCGCCGTCTGCCAGCAGTTCCCGACGTCGGTCAAGGAAGTCTTCCCGGACCGTCGCGTCGGTGACGCTGCTGCTGCCGTCGACCTGGAGGCCCGTGGGGACTCCGACGAGCCGGCCGCGTTGCCGGGGCTGGTCGCCATCCTCGAAGAGGTGCGGGACCCGGGGAACGCCGGCACGATCATCCGCGCCGCCGACTCCGCCGGCGCCGACGCGGTGGTCCTCACCGGGCGGTCGGTGGACCCGTACAACCCGAAGGTCGTCCGGTCGACCACGGGCTCGCTGTTCCACGTGCCGGTGTCGGTCGGCGTGACCCTGGCCGACACGATCGCGCGGGCGAAGGCACTCGGGTACACCGTGCTCGCGGCCGACGTCTCGGGTGACGACCTGCCGGTGGTCCGGTCCGAGGGCATGCTCGACGGTCCGACCGCATGGGTGTTCGGCAACGAGGCCCGTGGGCTCACCACCGAGGACCTCGCGCTCGTCGACCGTGCGGTGAAGGTGCCGATCTACGGCCAAGCGGAGTCGATGAACCTGGCGACGGCGGCCTCGGTCTGCCTGTACGAGTCGGCGTTCGCACTCCGGAGCTGACCTCCCTCCACAGGTCGGTCGTCGGCATCGGCCATCCACAGTCCGACCGGTGCAGGCGGGTGGTATCCCGTCGGCCGGTAGGCTTGGGTCTCGTGTCAGAACCTCTCGAGATCAGCGAATCGGCCGTCGCCGACGCCGTGGACGCAGCACTCGCCGCCGTCCGCGCCACGACGACGGTCGCCGAACTGAAGCAGGCCAGGGCCGAGCACACCGGTGAGCAGTCGCCGCTGGCTCGGATGAACGCGTCGATGCGCAGCGTCCCGCCGGAGCAGAAGGCCGCGGCGGGCAAGCTCGTCGGTCAGGCCCGCGGGCGGCTGAACGCGGCGATCGCGGAGCAGGAGTCGGTCCTCGCCGTGGCCGAAGAGCGCGCGCGGCTCGAGGCCGAGCGCGTCGACGTCACCGCGTTGCCGACCCACCGCCCGACCGGCTCGCGCCACCCGCTCTCGCTGCTCAACGAAGCCGTCGCGGACATCTTCGTCGGCATGGGGTGGGAAGTGGCGGAGGGCCCCGAGCTCGAGCACGAGTGGTTCAACTTCGACGCCCTGAACTTCGACCAGGACCACCCGGCCCGGGCCATGGCGGACACGATCTTCGTCGAGCCGGTCGACCGGCACCTGGTCATGCGCACCCACACGTCGCCCGTGCAGGTGCGGTCCCTGCTGTCCCGCGACCTCCCGCTCTACGTCATCGCCCCGGGCCGTGTGTACCGCGCCGACGAGCTCGACGCCACGCACCTGCCGGTCTTCACCCAGGTCGAGGGCATCGCGATCGACAAGGGCCTGACGATGGCACACCTGCGCGGCACGCTCGAGCACTTCGCCCGCCAGGTCTTCGGCGCCGAGGCACAGATCCGCCTGCGCCCGAACTACTTCCCGTTCACCGAGCCCAGCGCCGAGATGGACGTCTGGCAGCCGAACGCCAAGGGCGGCGCCCGGTGGGTCGAGTGGGGCGGCTGCGGCATGGTCAACCCGAACGTCTTGCGTGCCGCCGGCATCGACCCGGACGAGTACCAGGGCTTCGCCTTCGGCATGGGCATCGAGCGGACGCTGCAGTTCCGCAACGGCCTGAACGACATGCGTGACTTCCTCGAGGGCGACATCCGCTTCTCGCAGCAGTTCGGAACGGTGGTCTGATGCGCGTCCCACTCCGCTGGCTCGGCGAGTCCGTCGACCTCCCCGAGGACGTCACCCTCGAGCACGTCCACGCGGCGCTCGTGTCGGTCGGCTTCGAGGAAGAGGACGTCCACACCTTCGACCTGACCGGCCCCGTCGTGGTCGGCCGGGTGCTCGAGCGCGTCCCGGAACCGCAGAAGAACGGCAAGACGATCAACTGGTGCCAGGTGGACGTCGGCGAGCCCGAGCCCCGCGGCATCGTCTGCGGTGCGCACAACTTCGACGTGGGCGACCTCGTCGTCGTGACGCTGCCCGGTGCCGTGCTGCCCGGACCGTTCCCGATCGCGGCCCGCAAGACCTACGGCCACGTCTCCGACGGCATGATCGCCTCGGCACGCGAGCTCGGTCTCGGCGACGAGCACGAGGGCATCCTCCGCTTCGCAGACCTCGACATGGAGCCCGACGTCGGCCAGAACGCCATCGCGCTCCTCGGCCTCGACGACGCGGCGGTCGAGATCAACGTCACGCCGGACCGCGGGTACGTGCTGAGCATGCGCGGTGTCGCACGTGAGTACGCCCACGCCACCGGCGCGAGCTTCCACGACCCCGTCGACCGGGTCGCACCCCGCACGGCCGAGGGCTTCTCGGTCACGATCGACGACCAGGCCCCGATCCGCGGTCGCGTCGGCGCGAGCACCTTCGTCACCCGCGTCGTCCGTGGCATCGACCCCACCGCGAAGACACCGGCTTGGATGGTGTCGCGTCTCGCCCTGGCAGGCGTCCGTTCGATCTCGCTGCCGGTCGACATCACGAACTACGTCATGTTCGAGCTCGGCCAGCCGCTGCACGGCTACGACCTGTCGACCGTCCGCGGCGGCCTGGGTGTCCGTCGTGCGGCTGTCGGCGAGACGCTCGAGACCCTCGACGGCGCCGTGCGGAAGCTCGACCCCGAGGACCTCGTCATCACCGATGACGACGGCCCCGTCGGGCTCGCCGGCGTGATGGGCGGTGCCCGGACCGAGATCTCGGCGAGCACGACCGACGTCCTGATCGAGGCAGCCGGCTTCGACCAGGTCTCGATCGCGCGGACCGCTCGACGCCACAAGCTGCCGAGCGAGGCCTCCCGTCGGTTCGAGCGCGGCGTCGACCCGCTCGTGGCCGAGGCTGCTGCGAACCGTGCCGTCGACCTCCTCGTCGAGCTGGCCGGCGGCACGGCCGACGCCCTCGGTTCCTCGGTCGTCGACACCGAGCCCCGTGCAACGGTCGCCATGCGGACCTCGCGTCCGGCCGAGCTCATCGGCGTGGACTACAGCGACGCCGAGGTCGTGGACACCCTCCGTGCGATCGGCGCGACGGTGCAGGTCGACGGTGCGCAGCTCGCCGTCACCCCGCCGACCTGGCGTCCGGACCTGACCGACGACACCACGTTGGTCGAAGAGGTCGCGCGGATCGTCGGGTACGACCGCATCCCGAGCGTGCTCCCCGTGGCCCCGCCCGGACGCGGACTCACCCCGCACCAGCAGGCACGCCGTCGGGTCTCCGCGGCCCTCGCCGCCGCGGGTCTGGTCGAAGCGGTGACGGCGCCGTTCGTCTCCGCCGCGACGCAGGACGCCTACCCGGGGATCGACCCGGAGGGCGGCCCGAGCGTCGTCCTCGCCAACGCCCTCGACAGCGAGCAGAACCTGCTCCGCCGCAGTGGTGTGCCGGCCCTCGTCGACGCCGCCCGCCGGAACGTCTCGCGCGGCCTGCTCGACGTCGCGCTCTACGAGACCTCGCGGGTGTTCCTGCCGGTGACGGGCGTGACGCTCGGCACCGACGAGGTCCCGGCCGGTGCCGCGCTGCCCGACCGCGCGACGCTCCAGGCGCTCGACGCGTCCCTGCCCGCACAGCCGTTCCACGTGTCCGCCCTGCTCACCGGCAACCGCGTCGGCAAGCAGGCGGGCGTCGCGGCCGAGCCGTACGGCATCGCCGACGCGATCGACGCGGCTCGCCAGGTCGCGTGGGCCGTCGGCGTGGAACTGCGCGTCGTGCAGACCACCCACCCGTCCCTGCACCCGGGCCGCGCGGCGTCGCTGCTCGTGGGCGACACCGTCGTGGGCGTCGCCGGCGAACTCCTGCCGGAGCTGTCCGCCGCTGCGGTGCTGCCCCGCGTGGTGGCCGTGGTCGAGCTCGACCTCGACGCCATGGTGGCCGCGGCCCCCGACCTCGTCGCGGTCGCGCCGATCGTGTCGTACCCGGCAGCGACGCAGGACCTGTCCCTGGTCGTCGACGCCGAGGTGCCGGCCGGTGACGTGTTGGATGCGGTCCGCTCTGGTGCCGGAGACCTGTTGGAGTATGCTCGGCTCGTGGATGACTACCGGGGCTCCGGCGTGGACGAGGGACAGAAGTCCCTGACGTTCGCCCTGCGCTTCCGTGCCACGGACCGCACGCTGACCGCTGCCGAGGCCACCGAGGCCCGTGACGGCGCAGTCCGACGTGCCGGCGAGCGATTCGGGGCGACCCTGCGCGACTGACCCACGACGGGATCAGCACCGCCCGGGGTCGCCGCCTCCGACTCTCTCGACGACCAGTCCGACCAAAGGTGGAATCCCATGTCCGTATCCGTCGCCGTGGCGGGAGCCTCCGGCTACGCGGGTGGTGAGCTCCTGCGCGTGCTCTCCGCCCATCCCGAGTTCGACGTCAGGACGGTGACGGCGTTCTCGAACGCCGGACAGCCGTTGATCGCGACCCAGCCGCACCTCCGGTCGCTGTCGCACCTGACCCTCGAGAAGACGACGGCCGAGACGCTCCGCGGGCACGACGTCGTGTTCCTGGCGCTGCCGCACGGTCAGTCGGGGGCGATCACCGAGGAGCTCGGCGACGACGCCCTCGTGGTGGACTGCGGCGCGGACCACCGTCTGACGGATCCCGCGGCCTGGGAGCAGTTCTACGGCGGCGACTACCACGGCGCCTGGACCTACGGCCTGCCGGAGCTCCTGCTCGCCGCCCCGACCCCGGGGTCGGCCGACGAGTGGCGCGAGGTCGAGGACATCGCGTCGCAGGGCAAGCAGCGTTCGGCCCTGGTCGGCACCAAGCGGATCGCGGTCCCCGGGTGCAACGTCACCGCGGTGACGCTCGGCATCCAGCCGGGCATCCAGGCCGGGCTCGTCGAGTCGGACGACATCGTCGCTGTGCTGAGCGTCGGCCCGAGCGGTGCCGGCAAGAAGCTCGCCAACACCTACCTGGCGTCCGAGATCATGGGCTCCGCCAGCGCCTACGCGGTGGGCGGCACGCACCGGCACGTCCCGGAGATCCAGCAGAACCTGGTCGTCGCGGGTGCTGCCGACGTGACGATCTCGTTCACGCCCGTGCTCGTCCCGATGTCGCGGGGCATCCTCGCGACGACGACGGCCAAGCTCACCCCGGGTGTCAGCGCCCGCGACGTGCGGCTCGCCTGGGAGCAGGCCTACGCCGACGAGCCGTTCGTGCACCTGTTGCCCGAGGGCGAGTTCCCCCGGGTCGCGGACACCATCGGTGCGAACACCGCACTCGTCGGCATCGCGGTGGACGAGGCCGCAGGCCGCGTCGTCGCCGTCACGGCTCTCGACAACCTCGCGAAGGGCACGGCGGGTGCCGCCGTCCAGTCGACCAACATCGCCCTGGGTCTGCCGGAAACCCTGGGCCTCAGCGTGGACGGAGTCGCACCGTGACCGACCTCACCGACGTGAGCGAGCCCACCCAGGGCGAACCGGGCCTCCAGGGCGTCACCGCGGCAGCGGGTTTCCGCGCTGCCGGCGTGACCGCCGGCCTGAAGACCAGCGGCAAGCCGGACGTGGCCCTCGTCGTCAACGACGGCCCCGACGCGGCCGTGGCCGCGGTCTTCACCAGCAACCGCGCGCAGGCGCACCCGGTGATCTGGTCCCGCCAGGTCGTCGGTGACGGCGTCGCGCGCGCCGTCGTCCTGAACTCCGGCGGCGCCAACTGCTTCACGGGCCCCTTCGGCTTCCAGACCACGCACCTGACCGCCGAAGCCGTCGGCGACGCCCTCGGCATCGGTGCGGGCGACGTCGTCGTCTGCTCCACCGGCCTCATCGGGGTGGGCGACCAGACGTTCCGCGACAACGTGCTCCGGGGCGTCGACCTCGCGGGCGCTGCGCTCACCGCTGATGGCGGCCCGGACGCGGCCACGGCCATCATGACGACCGACACCAGGGCGAAGCAGTCCGTGGTGACCGAGGACGGCTGGACCGTCGGCGGCATGGCGAAGGGTGCGGGCATGCTCGCACCCGGACTCGCGACCATGCTCGTCGTGATCACGACCGACGCCGTGCAGACCCCGGACCAGCTCGACCAGGCGCTCCGCGCGGCCACCCGCATCACCTTCGACCGCGTCGACTCGGACGGCTGCATGTCGACGAACGACACCGTCGTGCTGCTGTCGTCGGGTGCGAGCGGGGTGACGCCCGAGGTCGGCGACTTCCAGGAAGCCCTGACCGCGGTCTGCGCCGACCTGGCCCGCCAGCTGCAGCAGGACGCCGAAGGCGCCAGCCACGACATCGCGATCGAGGTCGTGCACGCCGCGACCGAGGACGACGCCGTCACCGTCGGCCGGAGTGTCGCGCGCAACAACCTGTTCAAGGCGGCCGTCTTCGGCAACGACCCGAACTGGGGCCGGGTCCTCGCGGCCATCGGCACCACGGACGCCGACTTCGACCCGTACGCGGTCGACGTCAGCATGAACGGTGTCCGGGTCTGCCACGCCGGCGCCCCGGACCAGCCGAGCGACACCGTCGACCTGACGCCGCGGGACACCCACGTGCGCATCGACCTCGGCGTCGGGACGCACTCGGCGACGATCCTGACCAACGACCTCACGCACGACTACGTGCACGAGAACAGCGCGTACTCCAGCTGATGGCGAACGACACCGAAGGGGCCGGTACGCCCCTCACGAAGGAAGAAGAGCACGAGTTCGCCGCCGTCAAGGCCGCGACCCTGATCGAGTCCCTGCCGTGGCTCAAGCGGTTCTCCGGCAAGGTCGTCGTCGTCAAGTTCGGCGGCAACGCGATGGTGAACGAGGACCTCAAGCGTGCGTTCGCCGAGGACATGGTCTACCTCCGCTACGCCGGGTTGCACCCCGTCGTCGTGCACGGCGGGGGTCCGCAGATCTCGGCCGCGCTCAAGGAACAGGGCATCGAGTCCGAGTTCCGTGGCGGCTACCGCGTCACCACGACCGAGGCGATCTCGGTCGTCCGCGACGTCCTGGCTGGCGAGGTCAACCGCGAGATCGTCGACCTGATGAACGAGCACGGCGAGGGCCTGGCCGTCGGCGTGTTCGGTGACGGCGGGTCCCTGTTCACCGGCGAGCAGAAGGGCGTGGTCGTCGACGGGCAGGAGTACGACCTCGGGCACGTCGGCGACATCACCCACGTCGACCCGTCAGGGGTGCTCGCCGCGATCGAGGCCGGCCGGATCCCGGTGGTCTCGAGCATCGCGATCGACGACGCCCACCCGGACCAGGCGCTCAACGTGAACGCCGATGCGGCCGCGGGTGCCCTGGCGATCGCGCTGCGTGCGTCGAAGCTCATCATGCTCACCGACGTCCCCGGCCTGTACCGCAACTGGCCGGACCGCGACTCGCTCGTCGACCTCATCGCGGTCGAGGAGCTCCGCGCGCTCCTGCCGTCGCTCGAGTCGGGCATGATCCCGAAGATGACCGCGTGCCTCGACGCCGTGGTCGGCGGGGTCGGCGGGGCGACGATCATCGACGGCCGGATCCCGCACTCGATCCTGCTCGAGGTCTTCACCCTGCGCGGTGCGGGCACCGAGGTGATCCCGGACCCGAGCCGACGCACCGAGAACCAGATGACCCACGCCGAGATCGGCCGACGCGTCGCAGCACCGTCGACGAGCACCAGCACCGGCCAACACGTGGCCAGCACGACCGAGAAGGGGCAGCAGCCGTGAGCAGCGAGACGCAGACCGAGACCTGGAACGACCGGTTCGGGGCGTCGCTGATGCGATCCCTGACCCCGCCGAAGATCATGCTCGAGCGCGGACAGGGCTGCCGTGTCTGGGACGTGGAGGGCAACGAGTACCTCGACTTCCTGGCGGGCATCGCCGTGAACTCGCTCGGCCACGCGCACCCCGTCCTGGTCGAGGCGATCGCCGACCAGGCCGCGAAGCTCGTGCACGTGTCGAACTACTTCGCGACGCCGCCCCAGCTCGAGCTGGCGGAGCGCCTCAAGCGCATCACCGGTGCGGGCGACGCCGGGCGGGTGTACTTCGGCAACTCCGGTGCCGAGGCGAACGAGGCCGCGTTCAAGCTCGCGCGCCTGAACAAGGGCGCCGACGGGCAGAAGACCCGCATCCTCGCGCTGAAGCAGGGCTTCCACGGCCGGACGATGGGTGCGCTCGCGCTCACCGGCAAGCCCGCGCTGCAGCAGGACTTCCTGCCGATGATCCCGGGCGTCGAGCACATCGACTCCACCGTCGCTGCGCTCGAGGAGTCCATCGACGACACGGTCGCGGCGATCGTCATCGAGCCGATCAAGGGCGAGGCCGGCGTCGTCGACCTGCCCGAGGGCTTCCTGCTCGCCGCGCGCCGGCTGACCGAGGAGCACGGTGCGCTGCTGATCCTCGACGAGATCCAGACCGGTGTCGGCCGGACGGGCAACTGGTTCACCTACCAGGGCCACGGCTTCACCCCCGACGCCGTCACGGTGGCCAAGGGCATCGCCGGCGGCTTCCCGATCGGTGCGCTCGTGACCTTCGGGTGGGCGTCCGACCTGTTCTCGGCCGGCCAGCACGGTTCGACCTTCGGCGGCAACCCGCTCGGCACCCGCGTGGCGAACGCGGTGCTCGAGGAGATCGAACGCGCGGACCTCGTCGCTGCCGCCGTGGTCAAGGGCGAGCGGATCCGGACCGGCATCGCCGGCATCGGCTCACCGCTCGTCGAAGAGGTCCGCGGCACCGGTCTGCTCATCGGCGTCGGGCTCACCGGCCCGATCGCGGCCGCGGTCAACGCCGCCGCCCTCGAGCGTGGCCTCATCATCAACGCCCCGAACGAGTCGAGCCTGCGCCTCGCGCCGCCGCTCATCGTGTCCGACGCCGAGATCGACGAGTTCGTGTCGATCCTCGCCCAGAGCCTCGCGGCCGTCGCTGCCGCCCAGGAGACCTCCGCATGACCCGCCACTTCCTCCGGGACGACGACCTCAGCCAGGCCGAGCAGTCCGCGATCCTCGACATCGCCGACCAGATGAAGGCCGACCGTTGGGGTGCGAAGCCCCTCGCCGGCCCGCAGAGCGTCGCGGTCATCTTCGACAAGTCGTCGACCCGCACCCGGGTGTCGTTCCACGTCGGCATCTCCGACCTGGGCGGCAGCCCGCTCATCATCTCGACGGCGAACAGCCAGCTCGGCGGCAAGGAGACCCCGTCGGACACCGCCCGCGTGCTCGAGCGCATGGTGTCGGCGATCGTCTGGCGCACCTACGGGCAGGCCGGTCTCGAGGAGATGGCCGCCGGCACGACCGTCCCCGTCGTCAACGCACTGTCCGACGACTTCCACCCCTGCCAGCTGCTCGCCGACCTGCTCACCATCCGCGAGCACCGCGGCACGCTGGCGGGCCAGACCGTGGCGTTCATCGGCGACGGCGCGAGCAACATGGCGCAGTCGTACCTGCTCGCCGGCGCGACCGCGGGCATGCACGTCCGCGTCGCGGCTCCCGCTGAGTTCTCGCCGTCCCCGCAGGTCGTCACCGACGCCGAGCACCGTTCGGCCGAGACCGGCGGTTCCGTCCTCGTCGTCACCGACCCGGTAGCAGCGGTCGCCGGTGCCGACGTCGTGGTCACCGACACCTGGGTGTCGATGGGAAAGGAGTCCGAGAAGCAGTCGCGCCTCGACACCTTCTCCGGGTACCGCGTGGACGATGCCCTGATGGCGCACGCCGCCGACGACGCGGTGTTCATGCACTGCCTGCCCGCCGACCGTGGCTACGAGGTGACCGCCGACGTCATCGACGGGCCGCGCAGCATCATCTGGGACGAGGCGGAGAACCGTCTGCACGCCCAGAAGGCGCTGCTGGCCTGGCTCCTCGCCGCGAACGGCTGAGCACCATGGCTGACCGCGTCGTCCTCGCCTACTCCGGCGGCCTCGACACCTCCGTCGGGATCGGCTGGCTGCGTGACGCCACCGGCAAAGAGGTGGTGGCGCTGGCGGTCGACGTCGGCCAGGGCGGCGAGGACCTCGACGCGATCCGGCAGCGCGCGCTCGACTGCGGGGCCGTGGAGTCGATCGTGGTCGACGCCAAGGACGAGTACGCCGACGAGTACATCGTGCCGGCGCTCAAGGCCAACGCGCTGTACCAGAAGCGCTACCCGCTGGTGTCGGCGCTGAGCCGCCCGCTCATCGCGAAGCACCTCGCGTTGACGGCGAAGCAGCTCGGCGCCGACAGCGTCGCGCACGGCTGCACCGGCAAGGGCAACGACCAGGTCCGTTTCGAAGCCGCCGTCGCGGCGATCGCCCCGGACCTGCGGAGCGTGGCACCGGTGCGTGACCTCGCCCTGACCCGGGACAAGGCGATCGCGTACGCCGAGCAGCACGCCCTGCCGATCCAGCAGTCGCAGCGGTCGCCGTACTCGATCGACCAGAACGTGTGGGGCCGTGCGGTCGAGACGGGTTTCCTCGAGGACCCGTGGAACGCCCCGACCGAGGACCTCTACGCCTACACGCAGGACCCCGCCGTCCCGCGCGACCCGGACGAGGTGACCATCACGTTCGAGCGCGGCGTCCCGGTGGCGCTCGACGGGCAGCGCTTCAGCGTGCTGCGGATCGTGCAGGAGCTGAACGCCGTGGCCGGCAAGCACGGCGTCGGTCGGATCGACGTCGTCGAGGACCGCCTCGTCGGCATCAAGTCGCGCGAGGTGTACGAGGCCCCTGCGGCGATCGCGCTCATCACGGCGCACGAGGAGCTCGAGCGCCTCACCCTCGAGCGCGACGTGAACCGCTACAAGCGCGGTGTCGAGTCGGAGTGGGCCGACCTGGTCTACGACGGCCTGTGGTTCGGCGGGCTGAAGCGCAGCCTCGACGCCTTCGTCGACCACACCCAGCAGCACGTCTCCGGCGACGTCCGCCTCCAGCTGCACGGTGGTCGAGCGACGGTGACCGGCCGTCGCTCGGAGCAGAGCCTCTACGACTTCGACCTCGCCACGTACGACACCGGCGACACGTTCGACCAGTCCCTCTCGAAGGGCTTCATCGAACTCTGGTCGCTCCCCAGCAAGATCTCCGCCCGCCGCGACGCGGCGAACTGACACCCGCCGCCACCCGGCCCGACGACAACGACGCAGGACGACATGACCGACGAGAAGACCGACGCCACCAACACCGGAGCCCTCTGGGGCGCCCGCTTCGCCGACGGCCCGAGTGCGGCCCTGGCAGCGCTCTCGAAGTCGACGCACTTCGACTGGCAGCTCGCCCCGTACGACATCGCCGGCTCCCGCGCGCACGCCCGGGCCCTGCACACGGCCGGGTACCTGACGGCGGACGAGCTCGAGCGCATGCTCGCCGGACTCGACCGGCTCGAGGCCGCGCACGCCGACGGCACGCTGCAGCCCGATGAGTCCGACGAGGACGTCCACGGTGCCCTCGAGCGTCTCCTCATCGCCGACCTCGGTCCGGAACTCGGCGGCAAGCTCCGCGCCGGCCGCAGCCGCAACGACCAGATCGCGACGCTCGGCCGCATGCACATGCTCGACCACGGGCGGCGCATCGGCCGACTCGTGATCGACCTGGTCGACGCGATCACCCAGCAGGCCAACGAGCACCCGTCGGCGATCATGCCGGGTCGCACGCACCTGCAGCACGCGCAGCCCGTCCTCCTCGCGCACCACCTGCTGGCGCACGCGTGGCCGTTGGTCCGCGACCTCGAGCGCCTCCGCGACTGGGCGGGCCGCGCGAGCGTGAGCCCGTACGGCGCCGGTGCCCTCGCCGGCAGTTCGCTCGGCCTCGACCCCGCCGCGATCGCCGCGGAGCTCGGGTTCGACCGCCCGGCCGACAACTCGATCGACGCCACGGCCGCCCGCGACGTCGTCGCCGAGTTCGCGTTCGTCCTCGCGCAGATCGGCATCGACGTCTCGCGGCTGTCGGAAGAGGTCATCCTCTGGAACACGAAGGAGTTCGGCTTCGTCCGGCTCCACGACGCCTTCTCGACCGGCTCGAGCATCATGCCGCAGAAGAAGAACCCGGACATCGCCGAGCTCGCGCGCGGCAAGTCCGGTCGTCTGATCGGCAACCTGACGGGCCTGCTCGCGACCTTGAAGGGACTGCCGCTCGCCTACAACCGCGACCTGCAGGAGGACAAGGAGCCGGTCTTTGACTCGGTCGCCACGCTCGAGGTCCTGCTGCCCGCCTTCACCGGCATGATCGCGACGCTCACGTTCGACACGGACCGGATGGCCGAGCTCGCGCCGCAGGGCTTCTCGCTCGCGACCGACGTGGCCGAGTGGCTGGTCCGCCAGGGTGTCCCGTTCCGCGATGCGCACGAGGTGTCCGGTGCGCTGGTCCGGTACTGCGAACAGCGCGGCATCGAGCTCGACGACCCGACCGACGACGAGTACCGGTCGGTCTCCGAGCACCTGACCCCCGGGGTCCGTGCCGTGCTCACGATCGAGGGCAGTGTCGCGTCCCGCTCGGGTGTCGGCGGAACCGCTCCGGACCGTGTGGCCGAGCAGCTGGCGTCCGTCACGCGTCGCGTCCACGACCTGGCCGAGGGCGCACCCTTCACGCGATGACCGAGGGGCTGCTCGCGATGCTCGCTGAGCCGGCGCCGCGCATCGCCCCGGCGCTGCTCGGCGCGACGATCGCGGGCCGTGGCGTGACCCTGCGAATCACCGAGGTCGAGGCCTACTTCGGCCCCACCGACCCCGGCTCGCACGGGCACCGCGGTCCGACCGAGCGCAACCGCCACCTGTTCGGGTCGCCGGGCACCCTGTACGCGTACCGCTCGTACGGCATCCACACCTGCGTCAACGTCGTGAGTGCACCGGCCGGCACCTCCTCCGGTTCCCTGCTTCGCGGTGCGCAGGTGATCGAGGGCGTCGACACCGCACGCGGACGACGTGGCCCGTCGGTTGCCGACGTCGCGTTGGCGCGTGGCCCCGGCAACCTCGGTGGCGCCCTCGGCGCGGTGCTCGGACACGACGACGGCACCTCGCTGCTCGACGGGTCCGGTCCGTTCGTGCTCACGTTGGCACCCGGCCTGGAGGCGCGGCTCGCCTCCGCCTCTCCGGCCCGCGTCGTCGAGGAACTCCTGACCGAGACCGCACCCGGCCCCGGCGGGACGGGTCCGGTCCCGCGCATCTCGCGCGGACCGCGCACCGGCGTCGGCGGCATCGCCGGCGGTGCGCAGTACCCCTGGCGCTTCTGGTTGACGGGCGACCCGACGGTCTCGACGTACCGACGGCACAAGGGTGCTCTCGACTGATCCCCACCGGCACGGCCGGCCCGCCGCTGGCGCGTCGCGCCGGAACCGGCGGCGTGGGCCCAGACGCACCACGGGCCTCCCGGTCGACGGCGCGCTGTCGGTGGTGCGCCGCCGCTACGATGGCGGGGTGTCCAGTGATACCGCTCAAGACGTCCTGACGCGCCAGCAGAACGACCCCACCTTCGCCTCGGTGTGGGACGAACTGCGCTGGCGCGGTCTGGTGCAGGTCTCGACCGACGAGACCGCACTCCAAGAGGCCCTCGACGGTGATCCGATCACGTACTACTGCGGCTTCGACCCCACGGCACCGTCGCTGCACTGCGGCAACCTGCTGCAGCTCCTGACCATGCGTCGGTTGCAGCTCGCCGGGCACAAGCCGCTGGCGCTCGTCGGGGGATCGACGGGGCTCATCGGCGACCCGCGTCCGACGGCGGAGCGCACGCTGAACACCCGCGAGACCGTCGCCGAGTGGGTGGCGCGTCTGCAGGGACAGGTGTCGCGGTTCCTCAGTCCGGACGGTGACAACGGCGTCCGGCTGGTGAACAACCTGGACTGGACGTCGCCGATGTCCGCCATCGACTTCCTGCGCGACGTCGGCAAGTACTTCCGGGTGAACTCGATGCTCAAGAAGGACGCCGTCGCCGCGCGGTTGAACTCCGACGCTGGGATCAGCTACACGGAGTTCAGCTACCAGATCCTGCAGGGCCTCGACTACCGCGAGCTCTTCCGGCAGTACGGCTGCACGCTGCAGACGGGTGGCTCGGACCAGTGGGGCAACCTGACCTCGGGGACGGAGCTCATCCGTCGTGCCGAGGGTGCGACGGTGCACGCGCTCGGGACACCCTTGATCACGAACTCGGACGGCACGAAGTTCGGCAAGAGCGAGGGCAACGCGATCTGGCTCGACGCCGAGATGACGTCGCCGTACGCGCTGTACCAGTTCTGGCTCAACACGGCGGATGCCGACGTGATCGCCCGGTTGCGGGAGTTCACGTTCCTGTCCCGTGCCGAGATCGAGCGACTCGAGCAGGCGGTCGCCGACGAACCGTTCCGACGCGAAGCGCAGCGGACCCTCGCATTCGAGGTCACCTCGCTCGTGCACGGGGTCGACGCCACCCAGGCCGCGATCGACGCCGCGGCTGCGCTGTTCGGCAACGGGGACCTCGGTGCCCTCGACCCGGACACCCTGCGGTCGGCGATCGCGGAGCTGCCGGGGTCGGTCACCATCGAGGCCGGCGCCGACGTGGCCCGGGCCCTCGTCGAGACCGAGCTCGTGAAGTCCCTCGGCGAAGCCCGGCGGGCGATCGACCAGGGCGGCGTGTACGTGAACAACGTCCGAGCCGAGGACGCCACCGCACCGCTGTCGGACCTCGCCCTGCCCGGGGGAGTCCTCGTGCTCCGCCGCGGCAAGAAGACCCTCGCCGGTGTGACGCTGGCCTGATCGCCCCGGCACCCGGGCGACGCGTGTTGCACAACGCGACACGCCCGGGATTGGGCCTGGCTTGGCACACTCGCCCAGGCCTGCGTAAAGTTCCTACTCGTCACCCCAAAGGTGCGGCGGAGCGGCTGGAGCGAAAGCCCAGAGCACGTCGGCCCTCAAGCGGGACCATCCTCCACTGAAGATCAGATCTGGCCTTGTGCTCGATCGCTTCGAGGCCTAGGATGACAAGCCCACCGGTTCTCTCCCCTCGGGGATGAGCCACAGGACCTCCGGGTCCGACGACACACCGGTGGCAAGCCAAGTACACAAGCCTCGTGGCTGGAGCTCGAACCTGAGCCGAAGAGCGAGTGCGTCTGGTCCTTGAGAACTCAACAGCGTGCACATTGTCAATGCCAATTTATTGATTGACCTCGTGCCTGGCCTTCCTTCGGGTTGGTTGG